>DASUGM010000282.1:0-10498 GCA_036274055.1 Vicinamibacterales bacterium
GCGTTCCGTTCTTGCGTTCTCCCGTTCGCGGGACGTGAGCCGGAAATCAAGCCCGGCCGACGCGGGCCGCGACACCGGGAACGGAGAACCGGAGAACCGAGGAACGCAAGAACGGAACGCCCGAACTCCCGAAGTCCCGAACGCAAGAACCACAAGAGTATGATTCTGGTATTCCCATGAGTCGTCCGTGGCTGCTCGCGTCGGTGTTGCTCGCCATCGTCGTGTCGGGCACGCTGCGCGCCCAGCAGAACACCGACCCTCCGGCCAATCTGATGCTGACCGTGCGCTATGTCGACGGCCGGCTGACTCAACACGCCATCGGGCCGACACCGGGCCGCATTTGGACGCCGCTGTTCCCGCGTCTCTACGGCTGGACGCCCGCGGCCGGCCAGACTCCGATCGACGCCATTCAGTACTCATGGAACCGGACTGAAGGCGGTGTTCAGGTCATCGTCTCCGTCCTGCGCTTCAAGCCGAGTCATCAAGAAACGCCGATCGCCACCGTGACGGTCCGCGCCGATGCCGCCGTGCCGATTGACGCGCTGCGATTGTTTGGCGCCGAGGCCGTTCAGTTGTCGCTTTCGCCGGCGCCGCGGGTCACGGCCAGCCTTCCTCTCGTGACGAGCGCGGTCGCCGGGATCGCGGTGATCGGCGTCGAGCTCGCGCCGGATGGCGGGCCGCGCTATCTCGTTACGCTCAAGAACGCCGCGACGGTGGACCTGCGCATCTTCAGCGTCGACGTCTACCGCGGTGGCAGGCTGGCGCTCAGCGGCGGCCGCCGCGGTCCTGAGGGTCGCCCGATCATCGACGCCGGCGCGATTTACACATTCGATGTGCCGATCAGCATGAGCACGTCGTCGAATTTCACGCCCGTCGCGCAGCCTGCCGATGAAATCAGGATCGCCTCGGCGCTGTGGACGGACGGCGCGGTCGACGGCAACGTGAAGAAAGCGCTCGAAACGGTCGCCGTCGACTACGGCATGTTCCTGCAGCTCACGCCGGTCATCGACGCGCATCGCCGCGCCGCCGCCGATGCGCCGGCGGACCCGCGCGCTGCGATCGAACAACTGCGAGCCAGAACGACGTCGCTGTCAATCGACCCTGGCGACGACGCCGTTATCGTGGCTCGTCTCCGCATGCGCTTTCCCGATCTGATGGACGCTGCGAACACGCGATCGCTCGTCAAAACCGGCATGGACGTCGTCAGGACCGGGGCGCTGAGGGATCTCGCGGCACTCGAGGAAACGGCGCGCACCGGCAACGCCGACGACGTCGCCCGCGCATTGTCGGAAGCCGCCGACCGCTACGCCGCGTGGCGCTCGCGCCTCGCCCGCTGAAGAGCACTGTCGTTCTTGCGTTCGGGAGTTCGGATGTTCGGGCGTTCCGTTCTTCAGTTCTTCATTCGCCGCCCGGCGGGCGCAGGTCGGCAAACACCAAGAACCCGAACCGAGGAACTGAAGAACGGAACGCCCGAACTCCCGAAGTTCCGAACGTAAGAACGTTCCGGCGGCTAGAAGGAAATCCGGAGCGCGATCTGCGCCTGGCGCGGCGGGCCGGCCTGGGTGAACTGGCCAAACCCCGGCGCCGGCGAAGAAGGGTACGGGCCCGGGCCGAAGACGCCGTTGGCGTCCGTGTAGTTCACGCGATTGAACAGGTTGAAGACGTCGAGCATCCATTCGGCGCGCGCGCGCGAGCCGAGCCGATGGCGCCACGCGACCCGCACGTCGACCGACGACTCGGCCGGCAGCGTTCCCGCGTTGCGGTTGATCCCCGACGACAAGTCGCCGAGCACGCGCAGCGGCCGGTCCGTGCCCGGCGTGCCGTCGCCGTTGAGATCCTGCCCCGCGGTGATGTTGTACGGCCGGCCGCTGCCGGCTTCGATGATCGCGGAAAGCGTCACACCGCGCGGCAATTCGTAGAGACCGCTGACGACGAAACGATGCCGCTGATCGCGCGGCGAGGGGCCGCGCTCGAGCGCCGGATCGAACCCAATCGGCAGTCCGTCCGGATCCGCGGGATCGCGGCCGGCGCCGGCCGTCCCCGGCTGCAAGTTGAAATCGTTGCCGCTGTCTTCGGCCTTCGAGAGCGTGTAGCTGATCAGGAACTGCGTGTGCTTGCTGAAGCGCCGCTCGGCGCTCAGCAGCAAGCCGCGATACCACGACTGCCCGAAGCCGGTGTACTGCAGCACCGACGCCGACGACCCCGGCACGCCGTTGACGTCGTCGGGACGCCGGCCTGGGCCGAGTGCCGGCACCAACGGGTTGTAGTCGAGCAGGCTGACAATGTCGTGGCCGTTCACGATCAGCGCGCTCGCCGAGACCGACAGGCCGCCGGTGAGCTCGCGTTCGACTCCCGCGGAGAATTGATGCGTGTAGGGCGTCTTCAAATCGCGATCGACCGCGACCGTCGTCGCCGCGTAGGCGCCCGCGGCGGCTTCCGGCAGGACGTGCCCCGGCGCGGACCACGCGATGATCGGCAGCGCGCCCTGTCCGACGAGCGTTCGCACGCCGCTGTGCGGATTGAGAATCGTCGCCGTGCCGGCGAGGCTCATCAATACGCGATCGTAGGACACGCCGTACGACGCGTGGACGCGCATCACCCGCGATCCGCCCGGTGACCACGCCATCGCCAGCCGCGGCGCGAGGTTGTTGCCGTCCTTGGGGAAGTCGTAGGTCCCGGTGACACCGGGCACGTCGAGCGCGTGCACCGAAAAACCCTGCGCCTGATACCGGAGACCGAACTTGAGCGTGAGATCCGATCGTACCCGCCAGTCGTCCTGCAGGAAGAACGACGCGTCGTAATTGTCGCCGCCGCTGCCATCGGGATTGCCGTAGCCCTGGACGTACAAGACCGGCAGGTTGATCGCCAGCGCCTGGATCGCGCTGATCGGACCGGGCAGACCGAATAGCGCCGCGATCGGACCGGACAGGCTGGCGAAGACGTATTGCCCGCCGAAGTTGAGCGGCAGACGGTTGGTCGAGATCCAGCGCACGCCGATGTCGACGCCGGTCTTGAGCTGGTGAGAACCGCGCGTAAACGAGACGGTGTCGAGGACCTGCAGGTACTTGAACAGGCTCGCCGCGGGGGCGTTGACGTTACGCCCGACGCTGGCGAACCCGAGCACCTCGAGCGCGGGGCCGCCTTGTGTGTCGCCCGTGCACGGTCCGCCGCAGCGCGGGTCGAGCGGCGTTTCCTGGCCGCGGTCGCGCACGAACTGCACGCGCACGTCGTTGAGCCACCGATCCGACGGCGCGCGCAGCCACCAGGCGGCGAACTGCACGTCGCGCTTGTTCAGCGTCGCGGCGCGGCTGGGGGCGACGATCCCGCCGAAGTTCTCGGCCAGATTCTCGCGCTCGCCGCCGTGCACGCGCACCGCCCACCAATCGCGCCCGCCGGAGTGGGCGTCGAACTTGACGAAATACTGGCCGGAGTCGGCGTTGGCGGGCTGATACCCGGTCTCGACCGGAAAGCCGGCCGCGCGCAGGATGCCCGCGGGCGTTCCGAGCGCGATCGGCGCGAACGGATGCATGACGACGGTCGAATCGTCGATGCTGACGAACTCGGTGGCTTTGCGGCGAAGCCGTTCGTACGATCCGAAGAAGAACATCCGATCGCGGCGGATCGGGCCGCCGATCGTGAACCCGACCTGGCTCTGGCTGAACGGCGCTTTGTCGCGGTCGACGCGCGCGCCGCTGACGTCGAACTCCTCGAATCGCGCCTGGCCGTTCAGCGCGTCGTCGCGGAAAAAACCGAACATGCCGCCGCTGAAGGCATTGGTGCCGCTGCGCGAGACGATGTTGAGCACGCCGCCGGAGGCCTTGCCGAATTCGGCCGAGAACGAGCTCGTCATCACCTGAAACTCACGCACCGCGTCCTGGCTGATCGTGGCGCGGACGTCGCCGAGGTTGACGCCGTTGTTGTCGAAGCCGTCGAGGGAGATGTTGTTCGACCGCCCGCGCTGTCCCGCAAACGACAGCCCCGAACTCTGCAGCGCGCCGAGGCCGCGATCCGTCGCCACGCCCGGCGTCAACGTCGCGAACGAAATGAAGTCGCGCCCGTTGCTCGGCAGCGACATGATCTGACGCTCCGACAACACCGCCGAAATGCTGGTCTTCTGAAGATCGACGACGGCGCCGGCGGCAGTGACGTCGACCTGGATGTCCACCGCGGCAAGCTCCAGCGTGATTGCCAGGTCGGCGCGCTCACCCACGGCCAGCGTGATCTCGGGCAGCGTCGTGGTCGCAAAGCCGACGAGCGACGCGGCGACCCGGTAGGCGCCGACCGGCAACCCCGAAAGCACGAAGCGGCCTTCGGCATCGGCGGTGGCGCGATGTTCAACGTTGGTCGCCCGGTGCAGGGCCACGACCGTCGCACCCGGCAAGACACCGGCGGTGCGATCGACGATGCGACCGGCGATTTCCGACGTCGAGGCACGCGTCTGCCCCAACGCCAGAGCCGGTACGCACGCCAGCAGGAGGGAGCCCAGCAGCAGGCGCATACGGGAGCGGGTGTATCATACGCGCCTCTGCAAGCCTCCCCGGATCTGCGCGGGCTTGTGCCCGCCCTGCTCTCCCCCACTTTCGCGCGACGGTTCGACGCCGCGCTGCTTTTCGCGGATCTGAGCGGCTTCACCGCGCTCACCGACCGCTTCGCCGCGCAAGGGCCGGCGGGCGCGGAAGCGCTGGCCCGCCTGCTCAACCTCTGCTTCGGCCGCCTCGCCGACGAGATCCTCGCCGCCGGCGGCGACGTCCTGCACTTTGCCGGCGACGCGCCAATTGCCCTGTTCCCGGAGACGCCCGCGCCCGGCGCCCTCGCCCGAGCCTCGGCCTGCGCCCTGCGGTTACAGGCGGCAATGCCGGAGTTGTCGATCGCCGCCGGGCAGGCCTTGTCGCTGCGCATTGCCGTCACCCGCGGCGAATTCGCGGCGCTTTCCGTCGGTGCGCATGGCGACCGCCGTGAGTTCGTCGTCGCTGGACCGGCGTTTGCCGCGATCGCGCCGACACTCGCGGTGGCGCAGCCGGGCGAAACGTGGCTCGCGACCGCCGGCGGCCGCGAGCTGGTGACCGGCACCCTCGGCGATCCCGCCCCGTCCCCGCCCGTGCCGCCGCCGGCGGCGCCCGACACGACCATGGTCCGGCCCTTCCTCTCGCGCAGTTTGGTCGCGCGGCTCGACGCCGGCCAGAGCGAGTGGATCGCGGAATGGCGGCGGGTGACGACGCTCTTCGTCACCATCAATGGGCTTGCGGACATTTCGCCCGCGGGATTGGCGCGCCTCGACGAGATATTTTCGGTGATGCAGGGCGCCGTCTATGCCGCCGACGGCAGCGTCAATCAGTTCCTGGTGGACGACAAGGGCACGACCCTGGTCGCGGCGTGGGGAGTGCCCGGCAGAAGCCACGACAACGACGCGACGCGTGCGGCGCTGGCGGCGATGGACATCGCCGCGGCGCTGACGACACGGCAGGTGGACGCCGGCATCGGGCTGGCGACGGGCCGGGTGTTCTGCGGATGGCGCGGCAACTACGCGCGCCGCGAATTCGCGCTGATCGGCCGCTCCGTCAACCTGGCGTCGCGGTTGGCGGGGCAGCCCGGAGCGATCCGCGCCGATGTCGCGACTCGCGACGCCGCAAGTACGCGCGTGCGGTGGACGGCCGGGCCAGCGGCGTCGATCAAGGGGCTGGCCTCGCCGGTGGAGACGTTCGCACCCTCGCTCGCGGCCGGCGGTGACGCCAGCCCGGCGCGGTCGGGGAGCGGCATGGTCGGACGCGCCGCCGAACGCGATCTGCTTGCGCACGCGATCGCCGAGGTTGTCGGCGGCCGCGGCGGGGCGGTGCTCATCGAAGGCGAGGCCGGCACCGGCAAGTCGACGCTGCTCGCCGACGTCATCCGCGACGTGGACCGCGGCGCGCTCCGCGTGCTGAGCACGGCCGCGGCGCCGATGGTCCGGACGGGCGCGCTGGACGTGTGGCGCGATCTGCTGCGGCAACTGCTCGATCTTCACGCCGATGGCACGCTCGCGGATCACGTCGCGCAGCTCCACGCCGCGGTCGCCGATGTCGCCGCGCTGCGCGAATCGGCCCCGTTGCTCGCCAACGTCCTCGGCGTGCCGATGCCGGACAACGACTTCACCGCGGGTCTCAAAGGCGGGTTACGCGGCGAAGCGACGCGCGAAGCCGTCGTCGGCGTCGTCCGTCGCGCCGCGCACCAGCGTCCGCTGCTCATCGTCGTTGACGACGCCCAGTGGCTCGATTCGCTCTCGTGGAGCGCACTGGCCGCGACGATCGCACGCGAACCGCGGCTGCTGGCGTTTGTGGGACACCGGCCGATGATGGAGCCGCCGGCTGAATGGCCGCAGATCCTCCAGCACGATCGAACCCGGATCGTCCGCCTCGATCGGCTGAGCGACGACGAAGTCGAGGAGCTCACCAGGCGTGAGCTGGCGTCGACGGCCGTGCCGGGAGGGCTGCGGTCGCTGATCCTCGCGAAGACGCAGGGGCATCCGCTGTTCGTGACCGAGCTGGTGCGCTGGCTCCGCGACACCGGCGCGATCATCGTCGACGAGCGCGGTTGCCGGCTGGCAGCCAGGGTCGAGGATTTGTCAGCGGAACTTCCCGGGACGGTCGAAGGCGTCTTGCTCGGACGTTTCGATCAGCTGCCGGCGGAACATCACCTGACGCTTCGGGTCGCCAGCGTGCTCGGGCAGACGTTCTCCGTCGACGCGATGGCCGCGGTGCATCCCGTGGATCGGGATCGGATCTCCCTGGCAACCCAGCTGGCCGCGTGCGAGCGCCAGCGCTTCCTGACCGCCGGCAGCGACGGCGCGTTCGCGTTCGCGCATGCGCTGGTCCACGACGTCGCCTATGGCCTGGTCGTCCCGACGCAGCGGGTCTCGTGGCATCGCGCGACCGCGTCGTACCTCGAAAGCACCGTTGGCGACGCGGGCGCCGATGCCGTGCTCGCCTTTCACTGGACGCGCGCGGAAGATTACGGACGGGCGATCGGCTATCTCGAGCGCGCCGGCACGAGCGCCGTGGCGCGCGGCGCCGGCGTCGAACCGCGGACGTTTTTTCGACAAGCGGTCAATCTCGCCGACCAGCACGGCATCGCGGTGGCGCCGCTCAAGCGCGCGCGATGGCAGCGGATGATCAGCCAGGCCTGCTCGCGGACGGGTGACGCGAAGGGCGCCAGCAGCGCCCTGGTCGAGGCGTTCGCGGTGCTGAAATATCCGTTCGTGGACGCGCCCGGACCGCTCCGCCGCCGCTTGATCCGGGAACTCGTGCAGCAGGTGCGGCATCTCGTCCTGCCGCCGCGCCCGGCCGACGGCGAACGGGCGGCGTATCTCCGCGAGTTGATGTGGGTATTTCGCGCCGCGGCCGACCGTGCCTATTTCGACGCCAACCATCTCGGGATCGCCACCTGGGCGTTCGCGATGGTCAACGCCGCAGAAGAGGCCGGGCTTCAGGATGAAGTCGCCAACGGCTACTCGGCGGCCGCGTACATGGCCGCCATGGTCGGCGTGCGCCCGCTGGCGGAACGCTGGTGGCGGCTTGGCGCGAAGACCAGCGACGCCGAGCAGCGGCTGGCGGTGCTGCTCAGTCAGGGCCTGACGTTCCTGGGCGAGTGCCGCTGGGATCGGCTCACCGCGGTGCTCGACGCGCACGAAGCGATTGCGCGCCGGACCAGCCTGTTCCAGCTCGATAACAACTTCGTGTTGCGCATCATCATGGAATTCCAGTGCGGCCGGCTGACGCGATCGATCGCGTATGCCGAAGCGCTGCTCGAGTCGGCGCTGGCGCAGCAGAACGATCAACACGAGATTTGGGCACGGCAGTCGCTCGAGAGTCTCGTCACGCTCGTCGGCCGGCACGACGAAGCGGAGGCGCACTGGGCACGGCTCGAGGAACTGGCGCCATCCATCAACGACCTGCTGACGACGGTGCAGATGCGCGGGAATCGAATCGAACGGCTGATGAGGGCCGGCGATTTCGACGGCGCGTTCGCGCTGCTGCCGGAACTCGAGCGCAACCTGCACGCCACGCCGCCAACATCAACCGGGTCGCTGGTGCCGTTCAACGTGCTCGCCCGCGCGTCGTTAGCGGCCTGGAGCCGCGCCGTCGTCCGCGGCGACGCGGACGCGGCGGCGCGTGGCGCGGCGGCGCGCCGTAACCTCACGCCGCTGCGGAAATACGCGCGCATGTTTCCCTACGGGCGCGCCTATCATGCGCTGCTCGAAGGCGCGTGGCACTGGACCGCCGGCCATCATCGGCGTGCGGCGCGCGCCTGGGAGAAGAGCCGCCGCATTGCCGTCGCGCAGCAGATGCCGGTGGCCGAGGTGCAGGCGGAGCAGTTGCTGGCACTGGCGACGCGCGGGCGGCCGGCCCACGCGCGGCACGCCGGCCGCGTCGACGCGCTGACGCGACAGTTGGGTTTCGAACAACATCTCGTCGAATTTGACGTGTGGCAGTCGTCCGCAACGACCAGGCGGACCTAGGAGCGCTGATGCCTTTTTCGTTTATCACCACCGAGCTGCTGTCGTACGCAATCGCGGCCCTGTTCGTCTACCACGCGCTGCGACGCCGCATGCTGGGCCTGCTGGTCACCGCAGTCGCCTACGGGTTCCTGCTCGAGTTTCATACCGTCAAGACCGAAACCGCCTACTGCTACGGCCGCTTCATGATCATGCTGCCGCCGTGGCCGGCGCCGGCGGAGCCCACGTGCCTGGTTGGCGCGCGGGTGCCGCTCTGGGGCAGCATCGTCTGGGGTTATTTCATCTACGGCGCGATGGCGACGTCGTCGCGGCTGGCAATGCCGTGGTGGACGCGGCCGCTGCTCGACGGCCTGCTCGTGCTCACCTACGACTGGGTGCTCGACCCGGTGGCCTCGAAGTTGGGATTCTGGACGTGGGAGACGCGCGGCTCGTGGTTCGGCATCCCGCTCGACAACTTCTTCGGCTGGTTCATGGTCGTCGCCGCGTTTTCGTTCTCGCTCCGCTGGCTGCAGCGGCGCTGGCCGCTGCACTCGAAAGGCGCCGGCCGCGACACCATGGTTTTCGTGCTGACGATCGTGCTGTCGATGGTGATCCTCGCCGCGTCGCTCGAGCTCTACGTCAGGCTCGCCGGGCGCGGCATCTCTCAGGAAGTCCTGCTGTGGGGCACGCTCGCCGGCGCCTTCGCCGTGACCCTGCCCTACTTTCTTCGCGCGCATGGCGACGAGCGGCCCGCCTCGATATTCCTGGGGACCGTGCTGGTGCAGCACCTCTACAACGGTTTCCTGCTGTGCTACTCCGGCCTGTGGCACGAGGAGCCGTGGCTCAACCTGGTCTGGGCGACGTCGATGACGCTGGCGCTGATCGGCTACGGGTGGCCCTATGCGCGGATTCGCCCCTCGGTTAATGCGTGAATGTGTGAGTGTGTGAATGGGTGAAATGAGGCAATGAGTGAATGCGTCAGTGAATTCATTGACGCACTGCGTCATTGAAACATTTCATCCATTCACCCATTCACTCATTTACTCATTTACTGCGAATGCTCGAATGCGCCGCTTGGAGGGGAGCCTCGAAGAGTCTGACCAACGCCGCCAGCAGCGGCGTGCCCATCGCGAATGGCGGCAGCAGCCGCGTCGCGATCGGCAGGCCGACCAGCGCGTCGCCGAGCGCCATCGTGCCGTATCCGATCAGCGGGCCGAGCGCGATCCAGCGTCGCGGTGTGCCGAGCGGCCGGAGCGGAATCATCGGCTCGACGCGGCGATAGATGAAGCAGATGATGGTGACGACGAACGTCCAGCCGAGAAAATTCTCGAGCGGGATGCCGAAGTAGGGGCCGCCGTTCACCCACTTCCAGGCGCCGACGGTGTCGGCCATCACCGGATCGGTCGTCAGATCCCATGCGGTCATCACCAGTCCGGTGAGGATCGAGGCCGCGACAATGCCCGCGGTCCCACGCTGCGCGGAAATCGGCGTCCCGTCGAGCACCAGGTTGACGATGACGTGGCTCGGGTAAAGCATCATGAAGTACGCGAACGGAATGATGATCGGCACCGTCCCGGCGATCTTCGGGCCGAGCGCCTCGGTATAGAAATATTCGCCGAACGGCCAGCCGGTCTTGACGCCGATGTACTCGAACGCGAGTGAGATCGACGCGGTCAGCGCCAGCATCCACACCGTCCGTCGCCACCCGAGCGCGTACAACCCGTGAATCAGGGCGAACGTGCACCACACTGGCACGATCACCGACCAGCGCATCTGCGCCGGCGGCGGAATGCGCAGCACGATGTGGTACACGTGCACGACGATGTGGACGACGAGCAGGAGGGCCAAAGCGGCGATGAACAGACGATCGCGACGAGCCGGCGCTGGGGAAGCGGGCATGGGCGCCCATTGTAGTGGCTTCGCGGTCGTTCGTCCGTTCGGGGGTTCGGAAGTTCGGGCGTTCTGGTTCTTTCGTTCTCTGGTTCGTCGGTTCTCGTGCTTCGGTTCGTGTCGGGCGGGGCTCAGCCCCGG
>DASUGM010000283.1:0-3887 GCA_036274055.1 Vicinamibacterales bacterium
GAAGTAGCCCGGCAGCGCATCGCCGATCTCGAACACGCTCACGGCGTCGCCGTGCAGCGAGTTCGCCGACACCTGCAGCACGCCGTTCTGCACGTCCCACTTGCCGCTGTCGGCGGCGAAGCCGCTCGAGGCGGTGAAGCCGCCGGCGGTGGTCATCGTCGCCTGCGCGCCGTCGAAGCTCGCCGAGCGCAGCACGTCGCGCTTGCCGCCCGGGATGTTCCCCGCCTGCACGTCGCGCGGTCCGCCGGTTTGGTCCTGCCAGGAGAAGTCCTGCTGGCGCACCACGCCCAGCTCGCCGCGCGGCTCGCCGTTGCGCAGCGGGTCGGCGCCGGTATCGGCGCTGCGCGTGAAATCGGCGCCGTCGGACGCGGAAAGGGCGTACAGGAACTCTGCGAGCTGAGGCTGAAGCGTGCGCGACACCGTCCCGAGCCCGAACGGCGCGAACGGCACGAGGTAGCTGTTGAACTCGCCGACCCAGTCGATCAGCCGGTCGCCGCCGGTGTTGCCGATGAGCACGTCGCGTCCGGCGCCACCGTAGGCGCGATCTTCGTAGCTCGGATGCGTATCCGGGGTATCGTTCAGGCCGCCGTTGGAATCGAGCTTGTCGTCGGCATTGACGAGGTCGTCGCCCCAGCCACCGTAGAGGTCGTCCTTGCCGCTGCCGCCGATGAGCCAATCGTTGGAGTTGTCGCCGAAGATCTTGTCGTCGCCATCCGTCGCCACCGGGCTGTAGCCGTTGATCGTGGCGCTATTCGGCCCCTCGTTCGTGAAGTTGAGGAAGAACTCCCTGCCGCTGCCGTCCGTCGCCAGCGTGCCGTCGTCCTCGAACAGGATCTTCCGCATCGGGAAGAACTCGTCGTAGTAGACGAACGTTCCGGTTCCCGTCTCGTAGTGCAGCGCGTTGCCCGGGTTGTAGGGATGGCCGAAGTCGCTGCGCGCGAGCACACCGCCCGTGCCGTCCGGGTCGACGCTGACCAGGAGGTACGACTCGTCCAGCGCCTCGGCGCCGGAGATGGCGTCATCGCCGGTACCGCCGTGCAGCCAGTCGTTGCCCCAGCCGCCGTAGATGATGTCGTCCGACCTGTGCGACGAGGTCCCGCCGAACTCGTCTCCTTCGCCGGCCCAATCCGGATCCTGGCTGAACGGCGTGAGATCCACCGCCTTCTTCAGCTGTCCGGACACATTGATGAGGGCGGACTGCACGCCGCCCGGCGTCGTGATCGTCTGGTTGACCGCTACGGCAGCGTTCAGGCCGTTGAGCGGCTCCGCGGAGCCATTGCGGCTGGTGTAGATGCGGCCGTCGTCGCCAATGACACCATCGTCGCCGGTGCCGCCGGATATCCAGTCGTTGCCGTAGCCGCCGACGATGTCGTCGTCCTGGCCGTCGCCATACAGGGCATCGCCGCCGGCCTGGCCGTAGATGAAGTCATCGCCGGACTCGCCGTGGATGACGTCGCCCTCACCGATGTCCGCGGCAGCTGCCGGGTTGTAATCCGTCCCGCCCGGCGTGTAGTCCAGCAACTCGGCCGCGCGCGGAACGATGCGCACCGCGCCCCGGGTCTCGAACGCGCTGTTCTGATCGTAGGTGAACGTCAGGTAAGCGCCGCCGTTCACGCCGTTCGTTCCGACCAGGCGATAGATGTTGCCGTTGTCGCCGAGGATCATGTCCGCATCGCGCGAGTGACCATTTTCGCGCGTCACTATCGCGGTCCCCGTGCCGTTGAGATCTGCGTCTCCGAGGTTGTTGCGGCTGGTATCGGTACCCGCACCGCCGAAGATGACGTCGCTGCCGTCCGGCCTTAGCGCCGCGCTCGTCAGGCTGAAGAGGCTCGAGCTGCCGCCGATGAGATCGTCCTGCCCGAGGTTGCCGAAGATGACATCGCTGCCGCCGTTGCCCTCGATGTAGTCGTCGCCGTCGTCGGAACGCTCGATGCTGGCGGCCGCCACGCCGTATTGCGTCGGCGCGCCGACTGCGAGGGTCGGCAGGATGAAGTTGGCGGGCAGAGCGCCGGAAATGCCGCCGATCGTGCCGTCGCCCTGGATCGTGTCGTTGCCGAGTTGCCCGAAGATCTCGTCGTTCTGCGCACCGCCGGCGATGTAGTCGTCGCCGAAGTGGCTCGCGGTGAGCGCCTGGTCGAGCGTGAATTTCCAGTCGGCGCCCCAGCTCGGCCGTCCGCCCGGCACCGGCTGGATCGCGATCCCGAACTCCGGCGCAATCTGCGCGGAGCCATCCAGGCCGTAAATCGCCGTGCCGACGAGCGCGCGGAAGCGCGGATCGATGGAATCGCCCGACCCGACACTGCGCTCGAGCATCACGTTGTCGCCGAAGATCAGGTCCTGTTGATCGCCGCCGTCGAGTCGATCATCTCCGGCGCCGCCGGCGATGATGTCGTCTTCGGTGCCGCCGTAGATCGTGTCGCTTCCGCCTTCGCCCGGATTGAGGCTGTTCGTGTCGATCTTGACGATCGTGACGCCGTCGTTGGCGTAGAACACCTCGGCTTCGTCGCCGATGAGGATATCGGCGCCGCCCAGGCCGCTGATGCGGTCATTACCCAGTCCGCCGATGATGAGATCGGTGCCGGCGCCGCCGGTGAGCCAGTCGTCTCCGGGTGTTCCGGGATCCTGCACGTAAGCGATCTTCCCCGCCGAGAGCCGCACCAGTCCCTGGTCGCCGAGGATCAGGTCCACATCCGCGTCGCCGCTTACGTTGTCGCCGCCCGCGCCGCCGATGAGCAGGTCGTTCCCCGCATTGCCGTAAATCGTGTCGCCCGCGCCGAATCCCGGCGCATCCGTGGCCTGGACGAGGTCGAGGGTCGAAGGATCGCTGTCGGCGCCGGTGTAGCCGCCGTTGAAGACGAGCATTCCTTCGTCGCCGATCACGATATCGGCGAGATCGTCCGCAGCGCTGGTCCCGCCGCTGTTGTCACCATAGAGCGTGTCGCCGCCCGCCCCGCCGAGCAGCACGTCGGCACCTGCGTCGCCGGACAGCGTGTCGCCGCTGCCGATGTCGCCGCGCCGGGTCTGGATGGTCGTAACGCGAGTCGGACCGTCGTTGCCGGAAACCGGCTGGAAGTCGATGCGCACGTTGTCGCCCGCGATCCAGTCGTCGCCAGCGCCGCCGTGGACGCCGTCGATCCCAGCGCCTCCGATCACCGTGTCTTTTCCGCCACCGGCATTGATCGTGTCGTCGCCGCCGATTTCCTCGTCGATCGACCACAGCACGCGCGGCCCCCGGAACACGCCGTCGGTCTGATCCTCGGGGAGCGCCGAGATGCGGTAGTAGTAATTGTTCCCCGGCACCGGATCGGGCAGCGGGTCGTTGAAGGTCGGTATCTGGTCCCACGGCCGGTCGATCGTCACCGTGTGCGCGTCGTTGGCGACGATAGTCCGGTACTGAACGTGGCCCTGAGGCGAGATGGCCTGTACGCTCAGGCCGACCAGCCCGCCATAGGCGGTCTCGAACGTCGTGTTCGCGTCGCTCAACGTCGTCGCCGTAGCCCCCGTCACCGGCGGATTCACCGGATTGAGCGGCACGGAGTGGCCGAGCCGAGTGACGATCTGGTCCACGAGCGTGTCGGGCACGTTATCGTGATTGGTGTCGGTGGGCACGGTCTCGATGTAGTCGACCCGCCCGCGATCGCCGAAGAGGATGTCGTCGCCGCTTCCGCCGGTGATGTGATCGTTGCCGTCCCAGCCGAACACGACGAGAGGCAGCGTGGAGGCGCTGGCGTCCAGGCAATCGTCTCCCGCGTTCAAGTTCAACGAGAAGGCACCATCGTCGCCCTCTGCCAGGTTGACAACCACGTGGTCGTCGCCGGCGCCCGTATCGAGCATGGTCAGCGTGTAGAAGTCGCCGGTGCGCTTGGTGGTGTGATCCTCGGCGTTGG
>DASUGM010000284.1:0-14861 GCA_036274055.1 Vicinamibacterales bacterium
CAGCTGCAGCGAGCGCGGCTCGCCGACGACCGTCACGCTGTTGAAGTTGGCGACCGGGGCTTCGGGATAGGCGCCGGTGCCGAACACGGTGACCCGCGCCAGGTTGTTGCGCCGGTCGAAGAGGTTGAACGCCTCG
Source organism: Vicinamibacterales bacterium (assembly GCA_036274055.1). Taxonomy (GTDB): domain Bacteria; phylum Acidobacteriota; class Vicinamibacteria; order Vicinamibacterales; family SCN-69-37; genus DASUGM01. The sequence continues at coordinate 137 of DASUGM010000284.1, forward strand.
ATCAGGCCTTCCACCTTCACACGCTTGCTCAGCTCGAATATTCGACTCACCCGCACGCTGATGGTCGAGAAGTCGCTGGCGACGCCCGCATTGCGAGAGATGAATGCGCCGCCGACCACCGGCCGTGCCGCCGTGCCCTGAATCGTGGTCGTCCCGGTCGTGATGTTGAACGGCGGCGCCGAGTAGTACTGCAATACCCAACTGAGCTGGAAGCCGTGGGTCAGCGCCTCGCGCTTCGTCGTCGGCGGTGCCATCGGCGAGTTGATCGCACCGCTGACCGCGAGCCGATGCCGCTGGTCGTCGTCTGATCGCGCCCAGTCCACGTCGAGGTCGAACGGATCGATCGGCCCGTTGAAAAACGCCTCGCCGACGTTGTTCATCGACTTCGAATACGTGTACGAGACGCGATAGCTGCCCCACTTCGTCGGCCGCTGGACGAACGACACATGGGCGCCGTGATAGTTCGACCGGCCCGCGGACGAGTACTGATTATTGTTCGCAAACGCGGGATTCGGCCGACAGCCGTTGTTGCCGCCGGCCACCGCGCACTGCGGCACGTTCTGATTGATCTGCATGATCAGCTGCCCGGCGCGCAGATAGTCGTAGCCGACGCTAATCGCGCTCAGCGGCCCGAGCTGACGCTCGACTTCGACGCTCGCCTGATCGGAATGCGCGTTCTGGATCCCGCGGTCGATCGTCGTGAAGTTCACCAGCGCCGTCGTCGCGACGGCGGCGGGAAGGGTGTTCGGAAAGGCGGGCGCGCCAGTTTGATTCGGCGACAGGCTGACGCTGGTCTGACGCAGCCGCGATGGGTCGGTGGTATTGCCCGCCGACAGCAGCGCGTTGGCGACCGCACGCAGCGGTACGCGATCGAAAAACCGCCCGGCGCTGGCGCGGACCAGCCAGCGCTGCGACGCGGCCGGCGCCCAGGCGACACCGGCCCGCGGGGAGAAGTTGTTCGCGTCGGTGTCGATGGTGTCGAGAAACTGCAAGTCGTAGCGCAGCCCGGCATTGATCGTCACGCCGGTTCGGACGCGCCATTCGTCCTGCAGGTACAACCCCAGATTCGGGTTGGTCTGGTGCACGACGCTGTCTCCGAACGTCTGGGTGAACCCGGAGTTGTTGTAGACGCCAGCGAGAAAGTTGTTGAGACTCGCGAACGTATAACTGCCGCGCGCCGCGCGCGGAAAGGTGATCGTGTCGTCGTTCGTCAGCACATCTGCGCCGACCTTCACCGAGTGCGTGCCGGCCTCGTACCAGAGATTGCCGACGATCTGCGTCATCGTGTTGTCGCGCGCCGTCGGGCTGTTCGACAGCGTGCCGAACGCCGCGACGCCGAGAATGTTCACCGCCGGACCGATCGGATCGCTTGGCGGCGCGTCGAGACGGCTGAACGCGATCTGCCCGCGGGCTTCAATCACGGCGCGATCGCCGAGCACACGCACGGCGTTCACCGCCAGCGTCTGGTCGAGATTATCGAGACCCGCTGATGCGGAAGGCGCATTGAGGCCCCCGGCACTTCGGGCGTTCTGGCTGGCCACATCGTAGAAGCTGTAGCGTGTGGACACCCGGGTCCCGCCCGCGAACTGGTAATCGATCTTGGCAAGCCCATGGGTCGTGTCGATGGGATTCGAATAGATCCCGGTCTGCACCGGAGGACCGCCATAGCCGACGGCCTTCAACCGCGTGTTGATCTGATCGACGACAGCCGGATTGCCGGCGCCAATCGTCGTCAGGCCCGACTGATTGAGACTACGGTCCTCGAGGTTGCCGAAGTACCAGGTCCGTCCCGCGACAATCGGACCACCAGCGCTGCCGCCGAGTTGATTCTGGTGCATCGGCAGCTTGTGGTTCAGCGCGGGATCGTCTTGGAGAAGCGGACTGTCCGCCAGCAACGGGCTGACGCCGTTGAAGCGATCGTCGCGAAAGAAGCCGTAGCCATCGACGTGGAGCGCGTTCGTGCCGCTCTTCGTCGTGACGTTGACCTGTCCGCCAAGCGCGCGTCCGAGCTCGGCCTGCCCGCCGGAAGTAATCACCTGAAACTGATCGACCGCGTCGACGCCATACGCAATGCCGCTCAGCGCCGCGGCGTCATCGTTGGCCGACAGGCCGTCGACCATGAAGTTGTTCGACAGGTTGCGCTGACTGCTCACCGAGATGCCGACACCCGGTACGGCCGAGGTTTCGGCGAACAACTGCGTGCCGCCGCCGACGTTGGTCGGCGAGACCCCCGGCAGGAGCAGCGCGAGATCGAGGAAGTTGCGGCCATTGAGCGGGACGCTCTTAATCTCCGTGGCCGCCACCGAGGCACTGATCTGGCTGCGCGCCGTCTCGATGATCGGTCCGTAGCCCGAATCGACCGTAATCGCATCGGTCACCGACGCCAACGGCAGAGAGAACGGCAGATCGAACGCCGCGCCGGCGTTCAGTGTCAGCCGCCGCGTCGTGTCCTTGAATCCCGCCTGCCGGACGATGATTTCGTACGCGCCGGGCGTGAGGTGCGCGAACCGGTAACGTCCTTCCCGGTCCGATTTCGTGGTCGAGATCGTACCGGTCTCCGCCTGCCGCGCCGCTACTTCCGCGCCGACGACCACGCTGCCCGAGGGATCGGTGATCCGTCCGGCCACACTCGCATAATTGACGGTTTCCTGGGCGATCGCGGTCGCCGGCGGCACGATCAGGCAGATCGCGGCGAACAACGTCCGCAGCCACCGACGCATCATTCGCCGAGCTTGACATGCCGCTGACCATCGGCCCCTGCGGCAAGTTGACGCAGTCGGGGCGGGGCGGCCGACCGCTTTTTGGTACTCTACGCAACGTGCACTTCGTCTATATCCTGCGGTGCGCCGACGGCTCGCTCTACACCGGGTACGCGCGCGACCCGCGAGCGCGGATGCGCCTGCACAACACCGGCCGCGGCGCGAAATACACCGCCGGGCGCCGGCCGGTCCGGCTGGTCTACACGGAATCGCACGACACGCTGTCGGCGGCCTTGAAGCGCGAGTATCAGATCAAACAGCTGCCGCGGATGGAAAAGCGGGCGCTGGTGCGGCTGACGAAACGGCGGCGGGTGAAGTGACCAGCGCCGGCGTCGTCATCGTCACCGGCGGGAGCCGGGGCATCGGCGCGGCCACCGCGCGCCTCGCCGCCGAGCGCGGCTATGCCGTGTGCGTCAACTACCGCGAGCGCGGCGATACGGCCGGCGACCTCGTCGCGGCGATCGAGCGTGCCGGCGGCCGCGCCATCGCCGTTCAAGCCGATGTTTCGGCCGAAACCGACGTCACTCGGATGTTCGAGACCTGCGACTCCCGGCTTGGCGCGCTCACCGCGCTCGTCAACAACGCCGGTATTGTCGCGCCGCAGCGCAAGCTCGAATCCATTGACGCCGCACGGATGCAGAAGATGATGGCCATCAACGTCATCGGATCGCTGCTGTGCGCGCGCGAGGCCGTGAAGCGGATGTCGACGGCGCACGGCGGCCGCGGCGGCGCGATCGTCAATCTCTCGTCGATCGCGGCGAGGCTGGGATCGCCGAACGAATACGTGGACTATGCGGCGTCGAAGGGCGCGATCGAGTCGTTCACCATCGGTCTGGCCCGTGAAGTCGCCGCTGAGGGCGTGCGCGTGAATGCGGTCCGCGCCGGACTCACCTACACCGACATCCATGCCAGCAGCGGCGAGCCCGGCCGCGTCGATCGCTTGAAATCGGCGGTGCCGATGCAGCGCGGCGGACAGCCCGAGGAAGTGGCGCGCGCGATCCTGTGGCTGCTGTCGGACGATGCGTCGTACTCGACCGGCGCGATCGTCGATGTTTCGGGCGGGCGCTGAGCGCTACTTCCCGGTCAGAATCCAGGTCGTGATCGCGGCCGCGGCCGTGCCGATCGGCAGACCAATCAGAAAACCCTTGAAGCCCGGATCGTCGCAGCCGCCACAGTCGCCGTCGATCGCCGCGCCGATGTAGCCGCCGGCGAAGAAGCCGCCGAGGCCGGCGAGCGACGTCCAGAGGACGCGCTTGCCGGTACTCATCTCGCGCCGAGGGACTCGGTTCGTCGCGGGCGCCGAGTCGTAGGCGACACCGGACGGGTCGAATCGCACCGCGGCTACAGATGCGCGGAAAGCGTTCACGTCGTCAGGCCGCGTGGCCGCCGATTGCGCGAAGGTTGGCGTCGCGATGCTGAGGGCGACCGCGAGGAGAATGGCTGACCGGAACATTGAGCCTCCTATCGATCAAGGCGACAAGAGCGACCGGATGAGCTCAAGCGAAATAAATGAAAGGCGTCTGGCAAAGGCGATTCACGGGGAGAAGACAGAGAAGACCAAGAGAAAGAGCGCGAGGGCTATACCCTTTTGAAACACCTCGAGCTCTTCTTCTCATGCCCTTCTCGTTCTTCTCCCTGTGATCTGCTCCTGGCAGATGCTTTTCACTCATCCCTCAACGCCACCACGGCGCTCACCCTCGACGCGCGCCACGCCGGCACGGCGATCGCCACCAGCAACCCGACGACGGTCACCGCCGGCGCCAGAGAGAGCGCGACCGGATCACGCGCTGAGATTCCGTGCAGCATCGATGCCAGCAGCCGGCTCGACATCAACGCGCCGCTGGCGCCCGCGATGGCCCCGGCGAGCCCCACGGCGACCCCACGTCGCCCGACCAGCGACCAGATCTGCGTCGACGTCGCGCCAAGCGCGATGCGAACGCCGAGTTCACGGCGGCTGCGCGCAACGGCGTGGGCCGCGGTCGCGTACGCGCCCACCGCAGCCAGCAGCACGCCGGCGACGCCGAATGCCATCAGGATGCGCAGCAGAAAGAGCTCGGCGCCAAGGCTCGTCCCGAGTCTGTCTTCGAGCGACGCGACGTCGTGCACCGGGACGTGGCGGTCGACCGTTCCGACCGCATCGGCGATGGCCGCGGCGACGGCCCGCGCCGGCAGTCGACTCTTCGCGAAGATCACGCCCGACGTCCACGCCGCTTGAGCCGCCGGCAGAAACACGTCGCCGCGGTCGTCGGCGTCAGCGCCAAAGCGAAGCGGCCGAATGACGCCGACGACGACGCAGGCGCCGGCGAGCGATCCGTTCGCGGTGTAGATCTCGAGGGTATGGCCGATCGGATCGGCGCCCGGCCACAGCCGCGCCGCAAGCGGCTCGGAGACGATCACCGCCAGCGGCGCGCCGGCGCGATCGGCCGCGGCCAGATCGCGACCGCGGATCGTCGTCGCGCGAATTGTCGCGAAGTGCGCGGGCGTGACGAAGTTGATTCCGATCACCGGCTGCGCTTCGCGAGGGACGTCGCGCCCGTCGACGCGCATGATGTTCGACTGACGGCACCGACCGGCTCCAGGCGCGCAACTCGACACACTCGCCTGCTCGATGCCCGGCGTCGCCGCCAGCCTGGCAACGACATCGTCGTAGAACACGCCGGCGTTCGCGGCGCTGTACGGTCCGTCCGGCAGGGAGACACGCGCCGTAATCACGTCGCGCCATTCGTAGCCGCGGTCGGCACTGAACAGCATCGTCGTCGACCGCAGCATGAGCAACGCGCCGGCGAGGACGACGCAGGCCACCGCCGCCTGCACCGAAATCAGCGCGATGGCCGGCGAACGCCAGCTGCGAAAGCCGGCCGTAATCGCGCCGCCGCGCAGATCAGGTGCGGCTCGGCGGGCATTTGCCGCCAGCAGCAACGCCGCTGCGTACAACATGCCGCCGACGATCGCGGCCGCGCCCACGAATCCGACCGCTGCCGGATCGAGCAGCGCCACCCCGCCGGGCAACAGTTCAGCGGTGACGATTCCGAACGTCGTCGATGGCGGGCGGATAGTGACCACCGCGGCGGTGAGGAGGGGCCGCAGCAGGACGGCGCCAGCCGCGGCTTGCACGGCGACGATCGCCGCATCGCGCGCGGCCAGCCGCGCAATGCGAGCGCGGGTGGCTCCGAGCGCGACTCGGATGCGGACCTCGCGCGCGCGCCGGTCGCCGCGCAGCAGCGCCAGACTCGTCAGGTTGACGAGCACGAAGATCAGCACCGCCGCGGCCGCCCAGCCAAGCACGCGCGTGGTCTGCGCGACCAGCGGCGCGACGCGGGCTTCCGACAGGGGAACGATCCGCAGCCGGCCATTCGCGCCGAGAATGCGGTCGGCGGCGCCGGTGCTCTCGATCGCCGCGCGTCCCTCGTCGGCAAATCGTGCGTTGGCATCGGCCAGGGCGAGGCCCGGCCGCAGCCGGCCAAACAGCTCGAAGCCTCGTGACCACGGCCGCTCCGGGCCGATCTCGCCGTCCATCCATCGCGCCGTGCCCAACGGCAGCCACACGTCGGTGCGGCCGATCAGCCCGCGAAATCCGCGCGGCATGACGCCCAGCACGGCGACCCGGCGGCGATCGATTTCGATCGAGCGGCCGATCGCCGACGGATCCGCGTCGAGGCGCCGCTGCCACAGCGCGTCGCTGATGACAACCCCGGTGCCGGGCGCGTCGCGCCGGTCGTCCTCTTTGCTGAAGGCCCGGCCGACAATTGGCCGCGCGCCGAGCAACTCGAAGTACGCGGACGACACGGCCTCGACGCGGACGACTTCGACGCCGGCGTCGCCGCCAACCACCGCGGCGCGTTCCTGAATCAACGACAACGCCTCGAACACCGTCGTCCGCGCCTCGACCGCGTCGAGCATCGGCCCGGACCACGACTTCGATCCGGCGATGAGGGTGACGAGGCGATCGGCGGCCGGATATGGCAGCGACGAGGACGTCAGCGCGCGCTGCAGCGACAGCGCGGTCGCGGCGGTGCCGAGGCCGACGGCGAGCAGGAATGAGGGGACGAGGAGGGGGCTGACTCGGAGCATCCTGCGCATGCCCGGCTTGGACGGGCAGAGCGGGTCCAAGCGTTGCTCAGGCGCGGCGAGATGAGTGAAAAGCGTCTGCCACGAGCGAATTCACAGGGAGAAGACAGAGAAAACCATGAGAAGAAGATCCAGAGTCTTTCCAAAAAGAAAGAACCCCTAATGCTCTTTCTCTTGATCTTCTCTGTCTTCTCCCTGTAAATCGCTCTTGGCAGACGCTTTTCACCCAGGACTCATCCCGGGAATCTCCCGACCGCAATGAGCAGATCCAGCTTCGCCCTCCGCACCGCGTCCTCGGCGAGCGTGACCAGCGTGTCGGCGTCTCGCGCCTCGCGCTGAGCGTCGATCACTTCGAGGTTGGTGGTCGCGCCGACTTCGAAGGCGCTGGTGCTGATGCGAACGACCTCGTTGGCCTGCTGCGCGGCGGTGCGCGCGAAGGCGAGCGCGCGCTCGAAGCTCTTGACCGCCTCGTCGGCCAGCCGCACATCGGACCGGGCCTGGATTTGAATCTGCGTGAATGAGAGCTTCGATTGTTCGACGGCGACGGTGCGGAGCGCGCGGTTGGCGCGGATCCGGCCGCCTTCGAAGATCGGCTGCGAAACCTGGAACGAGAGGCGCCAGCTGCCGGACGGCGAAAACAGCGAAGCGGGCGCGACGTACGCCGGATCGAACGAGAACCCGGCGTTCGGAAACCACTCCTTGGTGGTGTCCTTGACGGTGCGTTCCGCGGCGCGGGTGACGGCGGCCTGAGTGATCAGGTCGGGCCGGGCCGCGGTCCAGGACGCCTCATCGAGCGAGGCCGGGGCTTCGAGCAACGGCTCGGCGCCGGCGTCAATCGGACCGTTCTCGACGAGCAGCACGCCGAGCGCCTCCTGAGCGCGACGGACCGCATGCTGCGCATTCTCGAGCCGCGCCGCGTCGCTCGACGCGACCTGGGCGGCGCGAAGCTGATTCAGCCGGCTGCCGGCGCCGCCCTCGAACCGCTTGGTCGCGTAGTCGAGATGGGCGTTGGCCGAGTCGAGCGCGCGCTGGTTGACCTCGACCTGCCGCTTGAAGGCGATGACCTGGAGATACGCCTGCGCGGTGGCGATGCCGATCTGCTGGCGCACCTCGTTGACCGACAGGGTCGCGATCTCGATCTGATCGCGCTGCTGCGTCACGCTGGCCCAGAGCGCCGGCGCCAGGATCGGCATGCTGACGTTGCCGCCCAGCGTCACCTGGTGCTGCGGCTGCGTCGTCGTGCCTTCGAACCCGCGGGTGCCGTCGAGCGTCGTCGAGCTCGCCGTGGCGCTGACGCTTGGCAGCGTCGACGACCGGATTTGCTGCAGCACCTGCTCGGCGCGGACGATGTTGGCGGCGGCAATCGCGACCGTGGGATTCCGGTCGATGGCCCGCTTGACGGCCTCGTCGAATTCAACCTTTGAGGTCGACTGCGCCGACGCGGAGGGCGCCGCGAACCCGAAGCACCCCGCACAGAGCATCGCGCACAGGGCACGCCGCAGGGCTCGGTTACGCATGCGCCACCTCCGTCTGGTCAATATGCCCCTTCTGCTTCCGGCCCGGTGCAATCGTACGAATCGCGACATAGAGAACTGGAATGAAGATGATCGACAGGAAGGTCGACGCCAGCATGCCGCCGGCGACGGCGGTGCCGACCGAGTTGCGCGCCGCCGACCCGGCGCCGGTTGCGTACGCGAGCGGCATGACGCCGAGAATGAACGCGAACGACGTCATCAGAATCGGCCGAAGCCTGATGCGCGCCGCCTCGACGGCGGCGTCGACGATCGAGTGCCCCTCGCGTCGCAGGTGCTCGGCGAACTCGACGATCAGGATCGAGTTCTTCGCCGCCAGACCGATCAGCATGACCAGCCCGACCTGACAGAAGACGTCGTTGGTGAATCCGCGCAACAACTGCGCGGTCAGCGCGCCAAACACGGCGAGCGGCACGCCGAGCAGGATGATCAGCGGCAGCACCCAGCTCTCGTACTGCGCCGCGAGGACGAGGTAGACGAGCACGATCGCCAGTGCAAACAGATACATCGCCGTCGAACCGGCGCGAATCTCTTCGAGCGACTGCCCCGCCCAGGTGTAATCGAAGCCAGGCGGCAGCGTCTCGGCCGCCAGTTGCTTCATATAGTCGAGCGCCTGACCCGAACTGACGCCCGGCACCGGCGATCCGGTGATCTCGGTGGCGCGGTACATGTTGAAGTGACTGATGACCGCCGGGGCGGTCGTCTCGCTCAACCGCACCACGGTGTCGAGCGGCACCATCTCGCCGTTCTGCGCGCGCGCGTAGTACTGCTTCAGGTCCGACGGCTCGGCGCGGAAGTTCTGATCCGCCTGCACGTAGACGCGATAGGCGCGGTTGTTGAAGTCGAAGTCGTTGACGTACTGCGACCCGAGGAACACCGACAAGGCGTCAGTAATCTCGCGCATCGGCAGGCCAAGGCTGCGGGCGCGATCGCGATCGATCTTGACGATCAGCTGCGGGTCGTTCGCGGTGAAGCTGCTGAACAGGTTGGACACCTTCCCCGACGCGTTGCCCTTGGCCATGATCTGGTAGGTCACGTTGGCGAGGTTGCCGATATCGCCGCCCGATCCATCGAGAATCTCGAACGAGAAACCGCCGAACGTCTGCAGCCCCTGAATCGGCGGCGGCGCGACCGGAATGACGAGAGCACCGGTGATGCCGCCGAGCAGCATGCCCTGGAGTCTGCCGAGCAGCGCATGGAGCGACTGTTCCTTGGTCGGCCGATCCTCGAACGGCTTCAGCCGGGCGAACATCAGGCCCTGGTTCGGCGCCGCGCCGCTGAAGCTGAACCCGGCGACCGAGAAGACCGCCAGCACCTCCGGCTGCTTCATGATCACCTGCTCGGCCTGCTTGGCGATGTTGGTCGTGTACTCGAGCGACGCGCCAGACGGCGCCTGGATGATCGCGATGAAGTAGCCCTCGTCCTCTTCCGGCACGAACGACGACGGCACCGCCTTGTAGATCGCGTAGGTCGCCCACAAGCCGCCGGCGAACAGCAGCAGCATCACCAGCTCGATCCGGAGCGCGCGCCGGACGACGCGCACGTAAATCCGCGTGCCGCCGTCGATGATCTTGTTGACCATCGTGAAGAACCGCCCCTGCTTGCCGTGTTCATGCTTCTCGAGGAGCAGCGCCGACAGCGCCGGCGTGAACGTCAGCGCGTTGAACACTGACAACACCACCGAGAACGCAATCGTCAGCGAAAACTGCTGATACATCCGGCCGGTCGTGCCCGGGAAGAACGCCACCGGCACGAACACCGCCACCAGGACCAGGCCGATGACGATGACCGCGGAGAACACCTCGCGCATCGCCTCGACCGCGGCGGCCTGCGCGTGCTTGCGGTACTCCCGCATGTGACGCTCGATGTTCTCGATGACGACGATCGCGTCGTCGACGACGATGCCGGTCGCGAGGACGATGCCGAACAGCGTCAGCGTGTTGATTGAAAAGCCGAACAGCTTGACGAACGCGAACGTGCCGACCAGCGAGACCGGGATCGTGATCGCCGGGATAATCGTGCTCCGCCAGTTCTGAAGGAACAGGAACATGACCAGGACGACAAGACCGATCGCTTCGGCCAGCGTCTTCAGGACCTCGATGATCGATTCACGGACAACCCCGACGTTGTCGAAGGCGATCTGCGCTTCGAGCCCGGGGGGAAATGCCTTCCTGAGGCGCTCGAGTTCCTGCTGAATCCCGGTGAACACCTGAATCGCATTCGCCGTCGGCAGCAGTTGCACGCCGACGCCCGAGGCCTCGACGCCGCCGAAGCGCAGGTTCGAGGTGTAGCTCTCCGCCCCGAGCTCGACCCGGCCGACGTCCTTGACACGGACCAGCGCGCCATCCTTCCCCGACTTGACGACGACGTCCTCGAACTCCGATTGCTGGGTCAGCCGTCCACCGGCGCGGACGCTCAACTGATAAAGCTGCTCGTCCGACGACGGCGCGTCGCCGATGCTGCCGGCGGCGACCTGCACGTTCTGCTCGCGCAGCGCGCCGACGACGTCGCCGGCGGTGATCGATCGGCCCGCCAGCTTGTTCGGGTCGAGCCACAGCCGCATCGCGAACTTGCGCTCACCGAAGATGATGACGTTGCCGACGCCCGGCACGCGCTTGAAGGCGTCGCGGACGTAGAGATCGACGTAGTTCGAGATGAACAGCGAGTCGTAACGGTTGTCCGGCGAGAAGAAACCGATCGCGCCGAGGAAGCCGGCGGTGTTCTTGGTGACCGAAATCCCGTTGGTGCGCACCTCGGCCGGCATCCGGCCCAGCGCCTGATTGACCCGGTTCTGCACGTCCACCGCGGCGAGGTCGGGATCGCGGCCGATCTCGAAGGTCACGGTAATCGTGCAGAAGCCGGTGCTCGTCGACGACGAACGCATGTACTGCATGCCCTCGACGCCGTTGATGACCTGCTCCAGCGGCGTCGTCACCGCGCTTTCGACCGCCTGCGCGTTCGCGCCCGTGTAGAACGCGGCGACCGCAACCGACGGCGGCGTGAGATCCGGGTAGCGGGCAATCGGCAGCGTCGGAATCGCGATCGCGCCCGCCAGAATGATCATCAGCGAGCAGACCGTCGCGAGGATCGGCCGCTTGATGAAGAGTTCGGAGAACATGGCTTAGGACCCCGCTCCCGCTGCTGGCGCCGCACCTTCGCCCGTTCCGGGCTTCGGCGCACTGGCGGCGGGCATCGGGGTGACCGGCGCGCCGTCGCCAATCTTCTGGATGCCGGAGACGATCAACTTGTCGCCCGCTTTCAGCCCGCTGAGCAGCACGTAGTCGTTGCCGATGACCGGCCCGACTTGCACCGATTTCTGCTTCGCGACCGTCGCGCCGCCTTCGCCCGGCTCGGCGACGAACGCGAAAAACTGACCGTTGATGCGCGACAGCGCGACCACCGGCACCGTCAGGCCGGGCTCGGTGCTGAAGACGATGTGCGCGCGCACGAACTGCTCGGTGCGGAACGTCGAGCCCTTCGGCGTCAACGGCGTCTTGACCAGCACCGTCTGCGTCGAGTCATCGACGGATGGCGAGATGAAGTTGATGCGCTCCGAGGCGATCGTCGCGCCGGTTTCGTCGACGATGCGGACCGGGAGCCCGATCTTGAGCCGCGGCGCCTGCTGCACCGGCACTTGAATGTAGACCTCGAGGGCGCTGTTGTCGTCGATCGTCGTCAGCACCGTCGTCCGCGTGACGCGGTCGCCCTGGCGCACTGGAACGTCGCCGACGATGCCGGCGGTCGGAGCGACCACACGGAAGTAGTTCAACTCGGTGCGCTGTTGCTTGATCTGTTCGTTGACCGCGTTCAGGTTCGCCTGCGCGGAGCGGAGTTGCGCGCTGGCCTGCTCGTATTCCTGCTGGCTCATCGCGCCGACCTCGAGCAGCGACTTGGCGCGCTTCTCCTGCTGCTGCGCGAGCGCGAGATCGGACTCGCGCGCGGTGCGGATCGACTCCATGCTCGCCACCGCGGCCTGCTGCATCGCCGCGTCGATCTCGAACATCGGCGTGCCCGGTGCGACCCGGTCGCCGGACTTGACGAGGATCTTCTGCAGAAAACCTTCTGCCTGCGGTTGAATCGTCGTCGCCTTCCGGGACTTGATGGTTCCGACGAACTCGCCCGTCTGCTCGATCGGTTTAGCCGCCAGCGTCGCGACCTCGACCGGGACGCCACCGCCGCCGCGACCGCCACGGCCGCCGGGCCCGCCGGCGGCCTCGCCTTGCTGACCGCCGCCGCCGCAACCGGCCGCAACCGCCAATGCCGCTACGAGCGCCGGACGTACCACGCCCCTCATCCGCCGCCACTGCCGCGGCCACCCTGCCGTATCAACATTTTTCATAAGGAAGCTCTGCTCGAATGCACGCCGACCCGTGGGGAGCGGACCAGCAAGCCAACATACAACACTTTCGCTTTTTGTTCACCTGCTTCGTCGATGGGGCGCGCCCTACTTCGGCCCAGATTTCTTCAGATTCGACGAGAACGGGTTCTACGAATCCTCGTGGATGACGGCGGGGACGCTATGGAGGATGTGACCTTCCCGAATCCCAACACCTTTCTCTATAACACAGGCACGATCACCTCGTTTGACTCTCCCGCCTTCAACGTTCCCGCTCTGGACGATCGCGTCTATCTCTGACATCTTCGAACACGCAATGCGGCCTGGCGCCCTGCTGGCTCTCCTGCTGGTCTTCCTCCCGGGTTCCGTCGCGGCCCAGAGCGCCGTCGACCCGGCTTCACTGATGACGACGCCAGTGCTGCTGGTCAGCGGCACCAGGCAGGTTTCGCAAGGCACCGGTTTTTTCTTTGCCAGCACCGATGCGCGCGGCGAGCCGGCGACGGTTTTCCTGGTCACCAACTACCACGTGGTGACCGGCCACGCGCCGATGGCGAACCGACCGCGAAGCGGCGATCGCATCCGCTTCTCACTCCACGAGGATCCCGACGACCTGTCGAAGAATCGCATCATCGAGCTGCCGCTCTACGACAGCGACGATCGTCCGGTGTGGGTCGCGAGCGAAGCGCTGCCGGACGCCGACGTCGTTCTGGTGCCGTTGCCGCCGAAGGTCTACGAAGGCGTGCGCATGTTCGTGTTCACCGAAGCGCACACGCGCGGCGACATCAAGATCCGCCCGACGTCGGGCGCGACCCTGCTTGGATATCCGTACGGGTTTTACGACACGGTGAATCGGCTGCCGGTGTGGAAGACCGGACACGTCGCCAGTGAGCCGTCGGTGGACTTCGAGAACAAGCCGGTGTTCATCGTCGACGTGTCGGCGTTCCCGGGCATGTCGGGATCGCCGGTGCTCGCCGTGGCCAACGGCATCTATGAATCCGAAGACGGGGTGATGCGCAGCGGACGGGTGTTGAAGCTGCTCGGTATCTTTTCCGCCATGCCCGTCGTCAAGGACTCGCGCGTGGATCTGGCGGCCGCCGACCCCGCCGACCGGCGTCCCGACGTCTCGCTCCAGCTCGGTTACGTCTGGAAGGCGGGTCTGATCGCTGACCTCGCCAGAAGCTACCGTCCCCGGCGATAATCCCCGGCGTGGCCTCCCCGCCGAAACCGCCATCATCGGACGTCGCCGTCCTGATCGAGGATGTCTACGCGGAGCTGCGCCGCCTCGCCGGCCGCTATGTCCAGCGCGAGCAGGCGAAAAGCATCCAGGCGACGGACCTGGTGCACGAGGCGTACATGCGGCTGGCGAAGGACAAGCCGCGCGGGTTCGCGAATCGATCGCACTTCATCGCGATCGCCGCGATCTCGATGCGGCGGCTGCTGGTCGAGCGGGCGCGCGCCCGGAACGCCGCCAAGCGCGGCGGCGCGAAGCATCAGGTCACGCTCGACGAAGGGCTGCTGGTCGGCGGCGACGCCGAGTCGGCGGTCGATATCGTCGCCGTCGATCGCGCGCTGACCAAGCTGGCCGCGCTCGACGCCCAGCAGGCGCGGATTGTCGAGCTGCGATTCTTTGCCGGGATGTCAGTCGAGGAAACGGCCGAGGCCATCGGCATCTCGCCCGCGACCGTGAAGCGGCACTGGACGATTGCCAAGGCGTGGCTGTTGCGCGAGATCGAAGGCGCGCCGGCGAGCGAATGACGAACGCGCAGGGATCGGCGCGCTGGGCCCGCGTCAACGACGTGTTCCATCGCGCGCTCGACGAGCCCGACGGCTCGCGCGCGGCGTTCGTGCGCAGGGAATGCGGCGACGATCGCCAGCTCCACGACGAGGTGATGTCGCTGCTCGGCGCCCACGCGCGCGCCGCCGATTTCATCGAGCAGCCCCCCGCGGCGACGACCGGCCTGTTCGACAGCGCATCAGTCCCCGACGCGATCGTCGGTCAGACGATCGGTCACTACCGGATCGCGCGAGTC
>DASUGM010000285.1:0-25235 GCA_036274055.1 Vicinamibacterales bacterium
CGAACGCCGTCCGGACGACGCGCGCGTCGCGGCGCGCGCCGCGACCGTTGACCGCCATCGCCGCGATCGCCATCAGGTGATCGCCGCCGAGTCCGTGCACGAACCCGAGCGCCAGCGCGGAAACCGACAGCAGCAGCATGGACATGGATTCTATCGCGCCGGCGTCAGCGCGCGCCGGTCGCGAGCTTGATTTGCCACGTGAGCTTGACGGCTTCCGGGCGGTAACACACCGCATCGTCACAGGCCTGGTACTTGAGCGTGGCGGGAATCGCGAGCGTGTCGCCGGCGGCCGCGCGGCGTTTCAGCTCGGGCGTCAGTTCAATCGTCACGCGCTGTGTGATCCGGAAGGTGTTCTCGTAGACCTTGGCGGTCTGCTGAATCGGCTCGAGATACAACGACCGCGCCGCCGGATACACCGCCGGCTCCGCCTTGAAGTCGGCCGACTCGCCGAGCGTCAGCGAAATCGGGATGTAATCGGCCTGCCCGGGCGCATAGACGTGCACGTTGGGCTTGAGCGACAACTCCGCGATCAACTCAATCGGCTGGCCGGGGATCGCGACGGCGTCGCGGCTGCCAATCCGCAGCGCCACCTGCTTCGCGGGAACATCAACGGCATTCCGGAGCGGCGCCTCGGCCTTCTGGGCCGTGACCGTCGCCGTCAGCAGCACCGCGGCGCAGAGGGCATGGAGCAGGCGCATAGCCAGCAGCTTAGCAGGCCGCCGCCGGGCCGTTGCACGGATTTGAGATACTTGGGGCTCTGCGCCCCCGCCCCCATGCCTGAAACCACATCTCCCGTCCGCCAGGTGGCCGTGCTCGATATGGGCGCCAGCGCGATTCGCCTGGTCATCGGCGAGATTCCGGCGAAGAAGAAGGACGTCCGCGTCATCGAGGAGATGTCACGCGGCGTCGCTCTCGGCCGCGATGCCTTTTCGTCATCCGGCGTGATCCGCGCCGTCACCGTCGACAACGCGATCGCGGCGCTGGCCGGATTTCGCGAGGTCATCGACGGCTATGGCATCACCGACATCCGCGCCGTCGCCACCAGCGCGGTGCGCGAAGCGCGCAACGGCGACATGTTCCTCGATCGCATTCGCGGCCGGACCGGGATCGAGTTCGAGATCATCAACGAAGCCGAGGAAAGCCGGCTGATGCACCTGGCGGTACGCAAGGAGCTCAGCCGCCACAGCGCGTTCAAGGGCGCGTGGACATTGCTCGCCGAAGTCGGCGGCGGCAGCACCGACCTGACGATGCTGCGGCACGGCGACCCGAATCGATCGGGCGTCTACGCGCTCGGGGCGATCCGGATGCGGCAGCAGCTCGACCTCAAGCGGCACAGCCGCGATCTGCAGCTCAGCCTGCTGCGCCGCTACATCGCCAACGTCATCGAGGAAATCCGCGTCGAGGTGCCGCTCAAACGCGTCACCCACATGATCGCGATCGGCGGCGACGTCCGCTTCGTGGCCTCGCAGGTGCTCGAAAAGGAGCAGGCCGACGGCTATCGCGACATCAGCCGCGAGGACTTCCTGGCCTTCTGCGATCAGGTCGAAAGAATGGACGAAGAAGCGCTCGTCGATCGCTTCCGCCTCAGCGCGGTGCAGGCCGAGACGCTGGTGCCGTCGCTGTTGATCTATCGCACGCTGCTTGAAGAGACGGCGTCCAAGCTGGTCGTCGTCTCGGACGCATCGCTGCGAACCGGCGTGCTGCTCGACCTCGCCGAGCCCGGCGGCCGTCTCGGCGCCGAGGACTTCGAAGCTCAGGTCTGGGCGAGCGCCGACGCGGTCGGCCGCAAGTACCGCTACGATCAGGCGCACGGGCGCCACGTCGCGGCGCTCTCGGCGAGCCTGTTCGATCAGCTCGCCGACGAGCACCAGTTGACGCGGCGCGAGCGTCTGCTGCTCGAAGTTTCGGCGCTGCTCCATGACATCGGCACCTACGTCAATCTCCGCGCCCATCACAAGCACTCGCAATATCTGCTCTCGGCGTCCCAGATCTTCGGGCTCTCCGACGACGAAACCGCGATCGTCGCCAACATCGCCCGCTACCATCGCCGCGGGACGCCGCAGCAGAGCCATCTGTCCTACATCGCGCTCGATCGGCAGGATCGCCTGATCGTCAACAAGCTGGCCTCGATCCTGCGCGTCGCCAACGCGCTCGACGCCGAGCACCAGCAGAAGGTGCGCGCGGTCCGCCTGGTCAAACGTGATCAAGCGTGGGTGCTCGAGATCGAGGGCACCGGCGACGTGACGATGGAACAGATGGTCGCGTCGGCGCGCGTCGACATGTTCGTCGAGACCTTCGGCCGCCAGGTCGTGGTCCGGCAGGCCGGGGCCAGCGAATGAATCCAAGCACGCCGCACGATCCGGCGCTGTTCATCAACCGCGAGCTCTCGTGGCTGGCGTTCAACGAGCGCGTCCTCGAGGAAGCCGCCGACGCGACGGTGCCGCTGCTCGAGCGGATCAAGTTCGCCGCGATCACCGCGTCGAACCTCGACGAGTTCTTCATGGTCCGGGTCGCGAGCCTGAAACGCGCCGTCGACGACGAGGACGCGCCGGATCTCTCGGGGATGACTCCGGTGCAGCAACTCGCCGCGGTGCGGCAGCGATCTCGTGCGTTCACCGACGAGACCTACCGTCTCGTCGCCGACGAGCTGCGGCCGGCACTGGCCAGGCACGGCATCAGGATCCTCCCGTGGAATGAACTCGACCCGCCGCGTCAGGCGCGGCTCGACGCGCTGTTTCGCGACGAGATCCACCCGGTCCTCACACCTCTGGCGATTGACACGTCGCGGCCGTTCCCGCTGCTGTCGTCCCTGACGCTCAACCTCGCGCTGCTGCTCGAAGGCGGCGCCGCGGACGCGCCGCACCGGCTCGCCATCGTGCAGGTGCCTCCCGGACTGACACGCCTGGTCCGCGTCGAGCCGCAGGAGCCGACCTTCACGCTGCTCGAGGACATCATCCGCGCGCACCTGGCCGACCTGTTTCCCGGCCAGAAGATCCTCGAGTCGGCGTGCATGCGCATCAGCCGCGACGCCGAGCTCGAGCTCGACGACGAGGGCGGCCGGACGCACCTCGACGTGGTCGAAAGCGAATTGCGCAAGCGGCGCCGCAGCGACGTCGTCCGGCTCGAGGTCGAGGCGGCGGCCTCGCCCGAGCTGCTGGCGCTGCTCCGGCAGCAGCTCGACATCGACGAAGACGAGGTGCAGACGATCGACGGACCGCTCGACCTGCGCGTGCTGATGCCGCTCACGGAGCTGCCGGGCTTCGAGGCCCTGCGCGAGCCGCCGCTGCAGCCGGTCAACCGCGTAGACGACGAAAAACTGTTCGATCGTCTCGACCGCGAAGACATCCTGCTCCACCACCCGTACGACGCCTACGACCCGGTCCTGGCGCTGCTGGCGGAGGCGGCCGAGGATCCCGACGTGCTCGCGATCAAGATGACGCTCTACCGCGTCAGCGTCGGGTCACCGTTGATCATCAGCCTCCTACGGGCCGCCGAGCGCAACAAGCAGGTCACCGTGCTGGTCGAAGTGACCGCGCGCTTCGACGAAGAGCGCAACATTCACTGGGCGCGCGCGCTCGAGGCCGCCGGCGCGCACGTGATCTACGGCGTCCGCGGCTATAAGACCCACGCCAAGGTCTGCCTGATCGTGCGCCGGACACCCGATGGGCTGCGCCGCTACGTGCATCTGGGCACCGGCAACTACAACGAACGCACGTCGCGCATTTACACCGACTTCGGATTGATGACGTCGTCACGGGCGATCTGCGACGACGCGGCGGCGGTGTTCAACGCGCTGACCGGGTACTCGGACGCTCCCCGGCTGAAGAAGCTGACGATGGCGCCGACCGGACTGCGGCAGCGTTTTCTGAAATTGATTGCGCGCGAAAAGCGGCGCGCCGAGAGCAACCAGGACGCTGAGATCGTCGCCAAGATGAACTCGCTGAGCGACGCCGAGATCATCGAAGCGCTGTATGCCGCCGCCCGCGCCGGCGTGAAGATCCGCCTCAATATCCGCGGCATCTGCGCGCTGCGGCCCGGCGTCAAGGGCACGAGCACGAACATCGAGGTGGTTTCGATCGTCGATCGCTTCCTCGAACACTCGCGGATCTTCTACTTTCTCAACGGCGGCGAGGACGAACTCTACCTGGCCAGCGCCGACTGGATGACCCGCAACCTCGACAAGCGCGTCGAGTTGATGTTCCCGGTCGACAACCCTGAGCATCGCCGCGTCGTCCTGCACGCGCTGCGATCGATGTTCAAGGACAACGTCAAGGCGCGCTGGCTGGGCGCCGACGGCGTCTACAAGCGCCACAAGCGTCCGAAGGGCGAGGAGCCCTGCCGCGTCCAACAGACGCTGCAAGACGAAGCGCGCAAGACAGCGGCACTGGCGCGCGACCGGGCCGGCGTGGTGTTTACGCCTGAAGAGCGCAAGAGCTGATCGGCAACCCGGAGGGGTGAAATCGTGCGAGTGCTGGCGGGCGTTCTCAGCGCGACGATCGCCGGCGCCTTCGCCGCGGCAGCGCCGGCGCAGACGCCGGCGGCGGCGACGCTCGTCGGCTTCGCGAGCCTGCCGCCTGATACGTTTCTGGCCGGCCCGACCGCCGGACAATTCATTGTCGCGACCAACGGCCGGACACCGCCGTTTCTCGACCGGCAACCGGTGCAAGGCTTCTCCGCGGCCGTCGCCGCCGGCAACGGCGAGTATTTCGTGATCTCCGACAACGGTTTCGGATCGAAAGCCAACTCGCGCGATCATCTGCTGCACGTCTACCGCATCGCGCCGGCGTTTCGCGGCGCCGCCGGCGGCGCCGGCACGATTCGCGTCGTCGCGCACTTCGTGCTCCGCGATCCCGATCGGCGGCTCTTGTTTCCGATCGTCGCCGAGGCGGCGACGTATCCGGAGAGCAACATCCCCGTCGATCCGTCGATTCGCCGCGACCGCCTGCTGACTGGCGCCGACACCGACATCGAATCGTTCCGGCGGATGCCCGACGGAACGTTCTGGTTTGGCGACGAGTTCGGGCCGATGCTGATCCACGCCGATGCGTCCGGCAAGGTGCTGCAGCCGCCGGTGAGGCTGCCGGGCGTGCGATCGCCGCAGGATCCGCAGCTCGGCGGCGCGACGCCGACGCTCGCGGCGAGCCGCGGCTTCGAAGGCCTCGGCATGTCCCCCGACGGAAAGACGCTGTACCCGATGCTCGAAGGCGCGATTGCCGGCGATGACCCGCGGCGGCTGCGAATCTACGAGTTCTATCCGCAGACCGGAACGTTCGGCGCCAGGCAGTGGTCGTATCGCCTCGACGCCGCCGACCATTCGATCGGCGATCTCACCGGCGTCTCCGCCAACGTCTTCATCGTCGCCGAGCGCGACGATCTGCAGGGCGAAGCGGCGCGCTTCAAGAAGATCTTCGCGATCGACCTGACCAGGACCGATGCCGACGGCTTCGTCGTCAAACGCGAGGTTGCCGATCTCCTGAACATCGCCGACCCCGATCACCTTGGCGGCACAGCCGCGGTGTTCCGGTTTCCGTTCCAAACGATCGAAAGCCTGGTCGTGATCTCGCCCACCGAGATCGGCGTGCTCGACGACAATAACTACCCGTTCAGCAGCGCGCGGACGCCGGGGCAGCCAGACCCGACCGAATTCATCCTCATCCGGCTCGCCAGATCGATACTCAACTAGCTCCTGTCGTTCTTACGTTCGGGAGTTCGGACGTTCGGGCGTTCCGTTCTTGCGTTCTACCGTTCGCCGGCTCCCTGAGCGCTCGGCCGATCACTCATCGTGCAGAACGCCTGAACGAAGCACGGAAGAACGGAACGTCCGAACTACCGAACTCCCGAACGTAAGAACGAACGCGAATGTAACCCCACTCTGCTACCATCGGCCGCGTGGCGCGCGTGCTCGTCGTCGAAGACAACCTGGACATCGCCAATCTCATCAAGCACTACCTCGAGGGCGCCGGCCACACGATCGAGCAGCTCGCCTCCGGCCGGGAGGTCCTGCCGCGGGTGCGACAGGCCGCGCCCGATCTGATCGTGCTCGACCTGATGCTGCCGGGCATGGACGGCCTGATGGTCTGTCAGGCGCTGCGACAGGACGCGTCGACCGCCGCGATCCCGGTGATCATGCTCACCGCCCGCGGCGAGGAATCCGACCGCATCCGCGGCCTCGAACTCGGCGCCGACGACTACATCGTCAAGCCGTTCAGCCCGAAGGAAATGGTCGCTCGGGTCGCGGCGCTGCTGCGGCGGATCGAACGGCCGAAGACCGCGTCACGCACCCTCCGCCACGGCACCCTGACCATGGATCTCGATCGCCACATCGTCCAGATCGACGGCGAAGACGTGCGGCTGACCGCCAAGGAATTCCTGCTGCTGCAGTACCTGATCGAGCACCGCGGCCGGGTACTGTCGCGCGATCTGCTGCTGACCGACGTGTGGGGCTATCAGTACACCGGCGGCACGCGCACGGTTGACGTTCACGTCCGCCGCCTGCGCGAAAAAATCCCGCTGCTCGCGACGGCGCTGACCACGGTCAAGCAGTTCGGCTACAAGCTCGACGACCCGCCGACCACGCGCACGTGACCTTCCGCACCCGCACGTTCTTCAGCGTCTTTCTGGCCTCAGCCCTGGCGCTGGCGGTCGCGACGGTGCTGATCGAGCGCGGCATCGATCGGACGATGCGCGAAGATATCCGACAGGACCTGCTGACCGAGGCGCGCCTCGCGGCCGCGCTGCTCGAACACCAGCCGGCGATGGCCGACCCGGACGCCGAGGCCGATCGCCTCGGCGCGCTGATTCGCGCCCGGCTCACCTTCGTCGCCGCCGATGGACGTGTCATCGGTGATTCGGAAGTCGCCGCGCCGGCGCTGGCAACGCTCGAGAACCACGCCAGCCGCGAGGAAATCATCGCCGCACGGGCGCGCGGCGAAGGCACGGCGGCGCGTCGCAGCGCGACCACGCGGATTGAGACGCAGTATGCGGCGGTGGCCGCCCGGAGTGCCGACGTCGCGTTCGTCCGCGTGGCCCTGCCGCTGACGACGATCGAACAGCGCCTGGGCGAAGTGCGCCGCGCCGCGCTCGCCGGCCTCGGCGCCGGCCTGCTCGCGACCCTGATCGTGACCTTCGTCGCCTCGGCGCTGCTTCATCGGCGGCTTCAGTCGGTCGCGGAAACGGCGCAGCGCTACCGCCAGGGGGATTTCACGCGGCCGGCCCGTGACCACGGCGGCGATGAGATCGGCACCGTCGCCAGGGCGCTCGATGAAACCGCGCACGAGCTTGGCGGCCGCCTGCGCGACATGGCCCGCGAGCGCGCCCACACCGACGCGATTCTCTCCGGCATGGTCGAGGGTGTCGTGCTACTCAACGAAGGCGGCCGGCTGGTGCTCACCAACCCGGCGGTCCGCTCGATGCTGCGGCTGCCGGAGCCGGCCGAGGATCGGCACTACCTCGAGGTCGTACGTCATCCGGATATCACCGCGCAGATTGCCTCGGCGCTGACCGGTGGCACGCCAGCGCCGGTCGAAGTGCAACTGGATCGCGACGCGCGCCGGGTCTTCGTCGCGCACGTCGTCCCGGTCGCGCGCGAGCGCGGCGGCGGCGCCGTTCTCGTCCTGCACGACATCACCGACCTGCGCCACGCCGACCAGGTCCGGCGCGATTTCGTCGCCAACGTTTCGCACGAGCTGCGCACGCCGTTGACCGCGATTCGCGGGTACGTCGAAGCGCTGGTCGACGCGCCGCCAGAGCCGGCGCGCGCCCGGGAGTTTCTCGAGATCATCGCGCGCCACGCGTTGCGGATGGAACGCCTGGTCCGCGATCTGCTGCGGCTGGCTCGCCTCGACGCCGGCCAGGAGACGCTCGAGCGCGTCGCCTGCAGCGTCGTCGCGCTGGTGAGCGGCGTCGAGCGCGAGATGCAGAGTCTCCTCGAGGTCCGCGGCCAGCGGATCGACGCCGACATCGCCCAGGATGCGACCCACGTCGCCGGCGACGCCGCCAAGCTCCACGACGTGCTCCGCAATCTCATTGAGAACGCCAGCAACTACTCGCCTGAAGGCGCGGCGATCGAAGTCGCCGCGCGCCGGACCGGCGACTTGATCGCGATCACCGTCGCCGATCGCGGGCCCGGCATCCCCGAGGCCGATCTGCCGCGGATTTTCGAGCGCTTCTACCGGGTCGATCGATCACGGACGCGCGACCCTGGCGGCACCGGCCTCGGCCTCTCGATCGTCCGCCATCTCGTCGAACTGCACGGCGGCCGGGTCTCGGCCGCGAATCGGCCGGGCGGCGGCGCCGTGTTCACGGTGCGATTGCCGGCCGCAGACTGATCGTGGACGCGATGCTGGCGGCGTACCTCGCCGCGACCGCCGCGCTGGTCGCCACACCAGGGGCGAGCACGACCGTCGTCGTCCGCAATGCGCTCGACGGCGGCTGGCGATCGGGTTTCGCGACCGCCTCGGGAATTGCGCTCGCTAATACGACGCACGCCGTCCTGACCGGCGCCGGCGTCGGACTGGTCGTGCACCAGCATCCCGCCGCTCTGCTGGTCCTCAGCGTGCTTGGCGCGATCTACCTCGCCTGGCTCGGCGTCGGCAGCCTGCGCCGCGCCTGGGCTGGCGCCGGCGCGCTGGTGCTGACGCGAATCCCCGGCACCGCGACGACGCCCGGCGCGGGCTTCCGCGAAGGGTTGACCGTCAACCTGCTCAACCCGGCGATCATGACGTTCTATCTGGTCGTCGTCCCTGGTTTCCTGCCGACGCCGGCGCCGTGGACACGCTTCGCACTCTTCGCCGCGATTCACGTGACGATGGCGTTCGCGACGCATCTGGCGTGGTCCGCGCTCTTCGATCGCATCCGCCGCGCGAGCCGGCAGGCGACGATTGTCAGAGTGTTGGATCTTGCCGCAGGAATCGCATTGGTTGGCCTGGCGATCAAGACGGTTTTTGGATCTTAGACGTGGAGGCAGTGGAGAGAGTGGGACACTTCCTCCACTATCTCCACGTTGGTATCTATCGAAAGAGACTAATCAGAAAATACGTCGTCGCGCCGATCGTCGCCGAAGCGGGAATCGTCAGGATCCAGGCCCAGACGATCTGCCCGGCGACGCCCCAACGCACCGCGCTCAGCCGGCGCGTCGATCCAACGCCGACGATCGCGCCGGTGATCGCGTGCGTCGTGCTGATGCCGACGCCGAGCTGGGTGGCGGTAAAGATCGCGATCGCGGCGCCGGTCTCGGCGGCAAATCCTCCCGGCGGCGTCAGCTTGGTGATCTTCTGCCCCATCGTCTTGATGATCCGCCAGCCGCCGCTCAACGTGCCGAGCCCGATTGCCGCGTGGGCGATGATCACGACCCAGAAGGGAATGTGGAAGGTCGCGATGTAGCCGCCGGTGTAGAGCGCGCCGGCGATGATGCCCATCGTCTTTTGCGCGTCGTTGGCGCCATGCATCAGGCTGTAAGCCGCGGCGGACACCAGCTGCAGGCGGCGGAACCACCGATCGACGCGAGCCGGCGGCAAGTCATAGCAGGTCCAGAAGACCGCCGTCATCGTCAGCAGCCCGACCGTCAGCCCGATCAGCGGCGCGACGACGATGAAGATCAGCGTCTTCGTCCAGCCGGCGTAGATGATGGCGCTGAAGCCGGCCTTGGCGACGGCGGCACCGCCATAGCCGCCAAACAACGCATGCGACGAGCTGGTCGGCAGGCCGAAGTACCAGGTGATCAGGTTCCAGGTGATCGCGCCGATCAGCCCGGCGAGAATCACCGAGTAGGTGACGACCGACAGATCGACCATCCCTGAGCCGACCGTCTTGGCCACCGCGGTCCCGAACAGGAATGCGGCGACGAAGTTGAAAAACGCCGCCCAGGCCACGGCTTGCGCCGGCGACAGCACCCGCGTCGACACCACGGTCGCGATCGAATTGGCGGCGTCGTGGAAACCGTTGATGTAGTCGAAGACGAGCGCGACGAAGATGATGAGCCCGATGGTGCTGAACATCAGGTCCATGGCGGGGCCGTCCTTAGGAGTACTTCACGACGACGCCTTCGATCACGTTGGCGACGTCTTCGCAGCAGTCGGTGATCACTTCGAGCATGTCGTACAGCTCTTTCCACTTGATGATCACAATCGGATCGGTCTCGGTGTCGAACAGCGTTCGCAGCGATTCCTGGTAGATGCGGTCGGCTTCGTTCTCGAGGCGGTTGATCTCGACCATGTGCGGCTGGACCGGTTTCCGTGCCGCCAGCGCTTCGAGGGCCGTCATCAGGCGATCGGCCGACAGCGTCGAGGTATGCGCCAGCTCACGCGCGCCCGGCCGGATGACTTGAATCCGATACAACCGTATCAGCGCCGCGACGTGATCGATCGCGTCCATCACCGTGTCGAGCGTCGTCGCCAGCGCGAACAGGTCCTCGCGATCGAGGGGGGTCACGAAGGTCCGGTGCAGGCGCTGGATGGAGTCATGGGTCAGCGCGTCGCAGCGGTGCTCGGCGTCCTTGATCAGGTCGACCTTGCTGACGTCGGGCGGGTCGGTGGCCAGCATCTGCTCGAGCATGCCGGCGCCGGCGCGAATTTCCGCCGCTGTCTGCTTGAAGAGGTCGAAAAACTGCTCGTCGCGCGGAAAAAAGCTGAGTCGCACAGGGCCTCGCGGGCGAAAGTCTATCAAAGAAACTGTAACGGCACCGTCAACAACGGCGGTAACCAACAATTAACGGCGACGACACCGACGGGAAACGCCTGACGATTACCCTGCGATGTGTGACTGCCCTGGCGACACCCGCACGGATCCTCGTGGTCGAAGACGAAAGCGACATCGCACAACTGATCAAACACACCCTCGAGCGCGGCGGCGAGGCCCGCGTCGAGGTCGTAACCTCCGGCGACGCCGCGCTCAAAGCCGTCGGCGAGGCGCAGCCGGACTTGATGATCCTTGATTTGAATCTACCGGTGCTGGATGGCACCGAGGTTTGCCGCATGGTGCGCGCCAGGCCGGCGACCGCGTCGCTGCCGATCATCATGCTGACGGCGCGCACGGGCGAGACCGATCGTGTCTCCGGCCTCGATCTCGGCGCCGACGACTACGTCACCAAGCCGTTCAGCCTGCGCGAGCTCGCGGCGCGCGTCCGCGCCGTGCTCCGCCGGAAACCCGGCGCCAGGCCCGGATCGATGGCGATCTACCGGGGCAAACACCTGGTCGCCGACTTCGACGCGGTCGCCGTCACGGTGGACGGCGATCCGATCCGGCTGACGCGGCGCGAATTCGAGTTGTTGAAGTGTCTGGTCGAGAATCGGAATCGCGTGCTGTCACGCGATCGTCTGCTGGAACGCGTCTGGGGCTACGAGCAGTTCATCGAGACGCGGTCGGTCGACGTCCATGTCGGCAGACTCCGATCAAAACTCGGAGCCGCCGGACCGCAGATCGAAACCGTCGTTGGACTGGGTTATCGATTCGTCGAGGTGTGAGGCCGTAAGGTGAACACCTGCAGCGCCCGTTCCACCCGATGCCAATCGGTGAACGTCTGGTGCTTCACAATGTGATGATCGTGCTCTTCGGTGACATCCCAGCCGATCGGCCCACGGGTGACCGTGACCTTCTTGTGCTGTCCGTCTTCATTTCGCTCTTGCGTCCACATGGCTGGGGTCCTTCCCTTCAGAAGACAAAACAAATATCGCAGTACTACATTTCCGGCGCGTAAACTCGGTGTAACAGTCCGGCATGTCTGTCCTAACCACATGTAAACAGGACCGTTAATGGCAAGCCCCTGCTTCGCAGCTTTTTCATTTCGACGCCAGATCCTGCCGGCGGCGTAGCCGAAAGTCGCGTGGGACCGCTGATGTCGACCCAGAGCCCCTGCGCTGCCGATCTTCAGTCGCCTCCGTAACGAGACGACGACGAGTCGGTCACGAGTGGCGAAAAAAGGGTGGGGGACGGGAGCTGCTCGCGCCAACGCCCCGTCCCCACCTGCTCAACGCAAGAACGCGGTCGCCAATCCGAGGAACAGCAGAAAGCCCATCGCGTCGGTGACGAACGTCAGCAGCACGCTCGCGCCTTGCGCCGGATCGCGGCCGGTGCGGCGCAACAGCAGCGGCACGGCGACTCCGGCCAGCGCCGCCACGATGAGGTTGAGAAAGATCGCCGTCGCCATCACCAGCGACAGCGCGAGGCTGTGGTACAGGACCAGCGCGACGGCGCCGACGATCATTCCCCAGGTGACGCCGTTCAGCGCGCCGACCGCCGCCTCCTTCGCGGCGAGCCGGCCGTGTGTTTCGCGGAGTTGATCGAGCGCCAGCGCGCGAATCACCAGTGCAACCGTCTGATTGCCGGTATTGCCGCCGATGCTGGCGACAATCGGCATCAACGCCGCGAGCGCGACAACGCGCGTGATCGTCTCCTCGAACGCGCCAATCACCCGTGAGGCGGCAAACGCCGTCAACAGGTTGAATGCCAACCACGGCCAGCGATTGCGGACCGACTCCGAGACTGGCGCAAACAGATCCTCGGCGCCGCGCAGACCGGCGCGCGCGAGCGCGCTCTGATCCGAGGCGGCGCGCAGGTAATCGACGACCGCGTCGATCGTGATCCGGCCGATCAGCTTGCCCAGATCGTCGACCATCGGCGCCGAGACCCAGTCATAGCGTTCGAACGCCTTCGCGGCTTCCGCGGCCGAGTCCCCAGGGCGGAACGCGGCGACCTCCGTCGAGGCGATCGAGGCCAGCGGCGCGTCGGGCGCGGCGCGCAGGATCGTCGCCAGCGGCACCGCGCCACGCAGCATGTGCCGCGCGTCGGTGACGAACAGCCGATCGGTCTGCGGCGGCAGTTCGCCGCCCTGTCGCAGCGCGTCAATCGCCTGCGCGACCGTCAACTCCCCGCGCAGCGCGACGACGTCCTGTCGCATCAGCCGGCCAACCGTGCCGCTGGCGTGACTGCTGGTGTCGGCCACCCATGAGCGTCCGGCGCCGTCGAGCGATGCCGAGGCCTGGTCGATCAGCGCCGCCGGAACCGAATCGGCGAGGTACGCCAGGTCGTCGGCGTCAAGCTCGGCCAGCGCGGCCTCGAGTTCCTGCCGGTCAAGATCGTCGATCACCGCCGCGCGAATCTCCGGATCGAGTTCGACCAGCGTCAGCCCGACATCGCGCGCTGCCAACTGGTGAACGACCAGCAGGCGTTCGTCCGGCGGCAATCGCGCGATCATGCTGGCAAGGTCGGCGGGATGCACACCAGCCAGCCGCCGGCGCAGCTCGACCAGGTTTTCGCGCTTCTGCATCTGAGTGAGCAGCTCGCGCTTGTCCGTCCGCTGCCGTTCTGCCAACGACTCGAGGACGCGGTGCCGCTCGATGATCGCGCGGACTTCGTCGAGCATCGCGGGCGCATCGTGACGGGAAGGCATGGCCGCATGATCGGGCGCGGCCGCGTCAATCGCCGCGTAAACTCGGTGTGACGTTGGAACCACCATGCGCCCCCGGCCCTAGGATGGCGGGCATGCGCTACGCGTATGCCCTGCTCATCCTCCTCGGTCTCACCTCTCCAGCCGCCGGCGCGACGACGATCCGGATCATGCCGCCCGGCGGCGGCACCCTCGCCGCCGGGCAGCGTGTCGACATCCGCGTCCAGGCGACGACCGACTCGGCCGGCGCGCCAGCGGGATTGCGGGTCTGGATTGGCGATCTCGAAGTGACCTCGCGCAATGTCGCACCCAGCGCGACGTCGGCCGCGGTCTTTCTGATGCGCGGCTTCAGCAGAACGACGCCCGGTCCGCTCGTCATTCGCGCGACGACGTCGGATGGGGCGACGGCGACGTCACGGCTGATGGTCGAGTCCTGGCAAGCGGGTCGCGCCGGAACGCCGCGGGCCAGGAACATCATCCTGCTGCTCGGCGACGGCATGGGCGCCGCGCAGCGCACGGCGGCCCGATTGGTCTCACGCGGTATCGACAATGGCCGCGCACGGGGCCGGCTGGCCATGGACACGCTCGATGTGACCGGCCTGGTGATGACGTCATCACTGAACTCGGTGATCACCGACTCATCGCCCGGCATGTCGTCGTACGTCACCGGCCAGAAGCACAACAACAACCAGGAAGGCGTGTTTCCCGACGACACGCCGGACGTCTTCGACAACCCGCGCGTCGAATATCTCGGCGAGTTGTTGCGCCGGACCCGCGGCCCCGGCTTCCACGTCGGCATCGTCACCACGGCCGACGTCACCGACTCCACGCCGGCGGCCAACGCGGTGCACACCTCCGATCGCTACGCCGGCGCCGGCATCGCCGCGCGCTACTTCGACGAGCGGACGCAGAACGGCATCACCGTGCTGCTCGGCGGCGGCGCGAAGAACTTCATTCCCGATCGCGACGGCGGAATCCGCACCGACGGCCGGCAGCTCATCGACGAGTTCAGCAGAGCCGGCTACGCGATCGCGCGCACCGGCAATGACGTCCGCGCCGCGCTGGCGACGCCGGTCAGTCCGAAGGCGTTTCTCGGTCTGTTCCACGCTTCGCATCTGCCGGTCGCCTTCGACAAAGTCGGCGCCGGCCGCTACAGCGACGAACTCGCGCTCGACAAGAACGCGGCGTACCGCGACCTGCCGATGCTCGAGGACCTGACGAAACTCGCGCTGCGAACGCTGTCGGCGCACTCCCCCGCCGGTTTCTATCTGATGGTCGAAGGCGCGTCGATCGACAAGCGCGCGCACGCCGCCGACGCGGAGCGGACGGTCTGGGACACGATCGAATTCGATCGCGCCGTGCAGGTCGCGCTCGATTTCGCGAAGCGCACTAACAGCGACACCGACCCGAACAACGACACACTGGTTGTCGTCACCGCCGATCACGAATGCGGCGGGATGGCCGTCGTTGGCGTCGGCAACGAGCGCTACCTGCCGCAGGCGCTCGGCCGCGCAGTGCGCGACTACGCCGCGGTGTTTCGCTTCGATGCCGCGCAGGAGTTGAATTTCTTCCCGAACTACGCCGTCGACGACCGCGGATTTCCGGTCGATCCGGATCCGTCGCGCAAGTTGCTGTTCGGGTGGGCGGCGGCGCCCGATCGCTACGAGAATTGGCTCGCCAATCGCACGATGCTCGAGGCGGCGGTTGAAGAGCGGCGCGACGGCGGGGTGGTCGCGGTCGCCAACCCCGCGCGTGACGCCAAAGAGGCCGTTCCGGGATTCCTGGTTGCCGGAACGATCGAAAACGGCGCGACCCCGTGCACAGCGTTGGGCGGCTGCCCGGCCGACACCGCGTCGAAGGGCCACACGATCGCCGGCCACACCGCGACCGACGTGCCGCTATCGGCGACCGGACCTGGCGCGTGGCAGTTCACCGGGGTGTCCGAGAACAGCGACGTGTTCCTGAAGCTGCTGCGGTCGGCGGCGGGAAGCTATCCGCGCCGATGAGGCGACGGCGGTCCGCCAGGCCGCGTGCAACGGCGCCAGGGCCCGTGACCACGGCCGTTCCACGGCGTAGGCACGCGCCGCCGCCGCCATCGATTGGCGCAGCGCCGGCCGTCGAGCCAGGTCGGCCAAGCCCTGTCCGAACGCGTCGACGTCGCCGTCGCCGCAGACGCGTCCGGTCACGCCCGGCTGCATGTTCTCCAGGGGCCCGCCACGATCCGTGACGAGCACCGGCAGGCCACTGGCCTGCGCTTCCAGGACGGCGGTGCCGGATGCGTCGGTCGCGCTCGGAAACAGAAAGACATCAGCTGACGCCATTGCCACGCCGACGTCGGCGTGCGGCACCTCGCCGAGGAACATCGCGTCAGGACAGCGCTCGGCCAACGCCGCGCGGAGCGGTCCGGCACCAACGAACACAAACCGATGCGCGATTCCGCGCCGCAGCAGCCAGCGATACAGCGGCTCGATGACGTCGAGGCCTTTCTCACGGACGAGCCGCCCGCAATACAGAATCGCCAGCCGACGATCCGAGACGTGCCAGCGTTCACGCAGGGCGTTCGAGCGGCGTGCCGGGCTGAATCGATCCGCGTCCACGCCCGGGGACCACACCCGGAGCTGCTCGGATGCATAGCCCTCGTCGATCATCGTCGTTCGCGTCCCCTCGGACGGCACGAGCACGGAATCACAATCGCGGTAGCACCAGCGCGCGCACTGATCGATCCGGCGCGCCATCGGCGCCAATCCGTTGAGCGCACGGAAGTAGTCGCCGAGGCGGGCGTGGACGCTGCCCACCACCGGCAGGCCAAGGCCCTGAGCCAAGCGGCAGGCCGCCAGGCCCGTCGGTCCTGTCGTCGTGACGTGAACGAGGTCGGCGTGTTCGGCGCGCAGGGCGCGCGACAACGCTCGCCAGCGCGGCCAATAGACGCGCATTTCCCGGTACCACGGGAACTCGACCCCGACCGACGCCACGGCCCGGTAGTCTGGGGCGTCGATGTCGAGGTCTGCGGCGCCGAACACGCGCGCGTGGATGTCTTCGGGCGCGTGCCGCAGCACAGCCTTCAACGTCGTCGTAACGCCGTTGACGCGATCGAAGTCGTTGTCAGTGAAAATCGCGACCCTCATAGCGACCTCGCTGTTGCGGACGACGACGGCCGTGGCCGGACGCGACGCCGAGAACAGGCCGCTCCTGGGAGAAGCGACGCCGATGAGGGAAGCTGGCGTGGCGCCGGGCGGTGATCGGTGTACTCCCCGGGGTCTGGCGGCGCGGAACATCTGTCCGTCCGGTTCGACCCTGTCCACCGACCACCGTCCGGCGCCAACGCGCCAGCAGGAACAGCATGACGTCGGCGCGTGACGATTTCATGTCAGATGCCCGAAGTCCACGTAAACTCGCAGGGACCGATCGCGCCCGCGTACAATGGCCGGCAATGAACGACGTGCTGACCATCGTCCTCGGCGGAGGCCGCGGAACGCGCCTTTTTCCCCTGACGCATCACCGCTCGAAACCGGCGGTGCCGATCGGCGGCAAATACCGGCTCATCGACATCCCGATCAGCAACTGCCTGCATGCCGGCTTGAAGCGGATGTACGTCCTGACGCAGTTCAACTCCGCGTCGCTCAACCGGCACATCGCGCAGACCTATCGGATGGACCTGTTCTCCGGCGGATTCGTCGAAGTGCTGGCTGCCGAGCAGACGCCCGAGGGCGAACAGTGGTTTCAGGGCACGGCCGACGCCGTTCGCCAGGCGGCGCGGCATTTCCGCGAGGTTGACGCCGAGTACTACCTGATCCTCGCCGGCGATCACATCTACCGGATGGACTTCGCCGAGCTCATCGAAGCGCACATCGAGCGCGACGCCGACATCACCATCGCCGCGCAGCCGGTCAACCCGGCCGATGCGACGCAGATGGGCATCTTCCGTTTCGACCCCGGCGGGCAAATCCTCGGTTTCGAAGAAAAGCCCAAGCCCGACCGACTCAACGAGATGGGATCGAGCGCGCCGATGCACACGCCGGGCGGATTATTGAGCCCCGACCGGCCGTTCCTGGCGTCGATGGGCATCTACGTCTTCTCGCGCGACGTGCTGTACGACGTCCTCGAGGGCAGCCGCGCGGTCGACTTCGGCAAGGAAGTCATCCCGCAATCGCTCGGCACGCATCGCGTCCACCCCTACATTTTTCGCGGCTTCTGGGCCGACGTCGGCACCGTGACCTCGTTCTACGACATCAACCTGATGCTGACCGCGCGTTCGACGCCGTTCAGCTTCTTCCATCCGAGCCGGCCGATTTACACGCATCCGCGGTTTCTGCCGGCGGCCCGCGTCCACGCCTGTCAGATCGACGAGTCGTTGATTGCCGAAGGCGCGTATCTCGACACCTGCGAAATCAAGAGCAGCGTCGTCGGCATTCGGACGACGATTCTCAACGACGCCAAGGTCACGAACTCGATCCTGCTTGGCGCCGATTACTACGAGAGCGAGATCGGCGACCTGCCGCTCGGCGTTGGCAAGGGCGCCGTCCTGGACCGGGTGATCATGGACAAGAATGCGCGCATCGGCGAAGGCGCGCGCCTGGTCAACGAGCGCGGCATTCAGGACGTCGACGGCGACGGGTATTACATCCGCAGCGGGATCATCATCGTGCCGAAGAATGGGGTCGTGAAGCCCGGCACGGTTGTCTAAGAAACGCGTCAACTCGAAACTTCAAACTGAAAACTTCAAACTGGTTCGATGGAACCAGGTTTCGAGTTTGAAGTTTCGAGTTTCAAGTTGACCGGATCTTCCGGAGGAGCCCAGGCGTCGCGAGCCACACCAGCTGCCCGCCCCCCTGAACCGGTTGATCGTCGACATCAATGCGCGCGGTGCCGCCCTTCTTGAACGGGAACGGCCGGGCAGCGCCGACCAGCCACGCCGCCAATTGACCGAGATCGGGCTCGTGACCGACCAGGGCGAACGCGCGCCCGCGTTTCTGACGCGCCAGCAATTCGACCACGGCCTCGGCGCTTTGATCGGGCGCGAGTTCGCTCGCCTCGACGATCTTCGGCGGCCGCTTGAACGCCGCGGCGACGATCTCGGCGGTCTGCCGGGCGCGCACCAGCGGGCTCGACAGCACCAGATCGACCTTGACGCCGGCGGCGACGAGGCCTTTGGCGGCGCGGCGCATCTTCGCGATGCCGGCGCGCGTCAGCGGCCGCTTGGTGTCGTCCGGCCACTTCGGCCCTCGCTCGTGGGCGATCGCGTGGCGAATCAGATAGAGGGTGCGCGGCGCCGCCATCGACGTCGCCTCGATCAGACGATCCGGCGCCGCGGCGCCGGCGCCAGCGCGCGGACGCGGATCATGCGCGGCCGGGACGGCGCCACCGTCTGGATCTGTCGATCAATCCCGCGGGCGATCCCGGCGAGCGTTGCGAGCTGCGGCAGCAGCACCGCGTGTTTGGTCCGGCAGTCCCGTTCGAGCGTGTCGATGACGGCGCGGAGGCCGCGAGCCAGGTCGGACCGGCGCCGGCGCGCTGCCGCGCCGTCGACGCAGGCGACCAGGATCTGCAGGTCGTGCAGCGTGCCGAGATCTTCCTGGACGCGCTTGAGCGACCGTACCGCTCCCGCCAACGGCCACAGGCGGCTCGCCTGGGCGAGCTCGGCCGCATAGCGGAGTTTTTTTACCGCGATCCGGACGGCATGCATCCGCTCCGGCGCGTAGAGCGCGCTGCAGGCATCGATCGCGGCGATCAGCCGCGCGGTGCGGCGCTGCAGACGTTTGCGCATGATCCGCATCTCGCTGCCGCGGTACTCCGGGGCGCTGGCGGCGTCGGCAATCGCGTCAGCGCGCGCGGTCAGCGCGGCCAGCGCCGGCAGCCGCGTGCCCCGCAGGACCACGGCACGCCGCAGCCGTTCACGCTCGATGAAACGGCGGACCTCGGCGACGGCGTCACGATCGAAGCCGGCGCGCGCCGCCTCGTCGTCGAACGTCGCCAGCGCGACGTCGAGCTCGCGCACGGGACCGAGGGCGCGGGTGATCTTGCGGACGTCCTTGCCAGCCTTCTTCGCGTCGCTGACATCGGCCACCACGGCCAGCGCTTCCCGCAAGCGCCGCGACGCGACCCGGCCGCGGTGCACCGCGGTGGCATCGCCGGCAAGCGCTTCCGGCACGCGCACGGCCAGCTCGCGCGCCTGGGCGCGCAGCGCGCGCGACAAAGCGGTGCCGACCGGCGTGGTAGCATGGCTCGCCATTTTCGGTTTCATCCCGCGCTCGGCCGGATATTCATGCGCATCGCCGCCATCGACATCGGCACCAACTCGATCCACATGATCGTCGTCCGGGTCCGTCCGGACTTGTCGTTCGAGATGATCGATCGCGAGAAGGACATGATTCGCCTGGGAACGGGCGGCCTCGAAGGCCGGCGGCTGACCGACGCCGGCATCGCCGCTGGCATCCAGACATTATCAAAGTTTTCGCGGCTGGCGGCGTCGCATGGCGTCGACGAAATCGTCGCCACGGCCACGAGCGCGGTCCGTGAAGCCACCAATGGCCCGGAATTCGTGGCCGCGGTCAAACGCGACCTCGGCCTGCACGTCCGGGTCATCTCCGGCACCGAGGAGGCGCGGCTGATTCACCTCGCCGCCGGCTACGCCATCGACGTCGGCAAGAAACCGGCCGTGGTCATCGACATCGGCGGCGGCAGCATCGAGGTCACGGTCGGCAACGCCGACCGGATGCAGATGGGCCGCAGCTTCAAGCTCGGCGTGATCCGGATGACGGAGAAGTTCACCAAGTCCGATCCGCTGTCGGGCCGCGACGAGCGCAAGCTCGAGCGTCACATCAAGAAGGAAGCCGGCAGCTACCTCAAGCAGATCCGCAAGAAGCGCATCCAGCGGGTGATCGGGACGTCAGGCACGATGCTGTCGATCGGCCAGCTCGCGCTCGGCCGGCGCAAGCCGCTCGACGACATCCGGAACGTACGCGTCTCGGCCAAGGCGGTCCGGCGTGTCCGCAAGCAGATGACGTCGCTCACGCTCGAGCGGCGGCTCGAGGTCCCGAACATGGACCCGCGTCGCGCCGACCTGGCTCCGGCCGGCGCCGTGCTGGTCGACACGCTGCTCGACGAACTCGGCGCCGACGAGCTGACGCTGTGCGACTTCGCGCTGCGTGAAGGGCTGGTGCTCGACTACATCGCCCGCAATGCCGCGCACATCCGCACCGTCGAACGCTACCCCGACGTGCGCCGCCGGAGCGTGATCGAGCTGGGCGAGCGCTGCAACTATCTGGCGGCGCATTCGGCGCAGGTCGCCCGGCTCGCGCTGGCGCTGTTCGACCAGACCAAAGATCGCCACGGGCTTGGCCAGCACGAGCGCGAGTGGCTGGAGTACGGCGCCCTGCTGCATGACATCGGCACGCACATCAGCTACGAGCGGCATCACAAGCATTCGGACTACCTGATCCGCAACGGCGGACTGCGCGGCTTCGACCCGAGGGAAATCGACGTCATCGGCATGGTCGCCCGGTATCATCGTCAGTCGCTGCCCAGGAAGAACCACGAGGGCTACCGCGAGCTCGGCCGATCGGCGCGCGGCGTGGTCCGCACGCTCGGCGCGTTCGTCCGGCTGGCCGAGGGCCTCGACCGCAGCCATGCGCAGGTGGTGACCGGGCTCTCGGTCGCGTCCAAGGACGGGCGACTCGTCGTCCGGCTCAAGACCAGGGGCGACGCCGAACTCGAAATCTGGGCCGCGGATCGCCACGCGATTGGGCTCACCGACGTCTTTGGCGTGCCGGTCTCCTTCGAGCAGACCGGTTCGGCCCGTAACACCAAATTTACACGAGCGAAACTGGGCAGAAACTAGCGGTTCGATAGAGTGGTCGTGGCATGTCCACGCCGCTCACGACACGTGTGCCCGAGGTCTCCAGCCGCGCGGCCGCGCCGGTGTCCGAGGCTGACTCGCCGCTGAAGATCCGCGCCGACAAGCTCAGCTTCTACTACGGGCCGAAGCGGGCACTCACCGACATCTCGATGGAGATCCGCACCAACGTCGTCACGGCGTTCATCGGACCCTCCGGCTGCGGCAAGAGCACGTTCCTGCGCACGTTGAACCGCATGAACGACATCATCACCGGATCCCGCGTCGAGGGACTGGTCGAGATCGATCGCCAGAATATCTACGCCGCCGGCACCGACGTCGTCGCGCTGCGGCGCCGCGTCGGCATGGTGTTCCAGAAGTCGAACCCGTTCCCGAAGTCGATCTTCGAGAACGTCGCCTACGGGCTGAAGATCAACGGCATGGCACGGTCGCGGCGCGAGATGCAGGATGCGGTCGAGAAAAGCCTGCGCTCGGCGGCGCTGTGGGACGAGGTCAAGGATCGCCTGCACGACTCGGCGCTCGCGCTCTCGGGCGGCCAGCAGCAGCGGCTGTGCATCGCGCGCGCGCTGGCGGTCCAGCCGCAGGTGCTGCTCATGGACGAGCCGGCATCGGCGCTCGACCCGATCGCGACGCAGCGCATCGAGGAGCTGATCTACGAGTTGAAGCGGGAGTACACGATCGTCATCGTGACCCACAACATGCAGCAGGCGGCGCGCGTTTCCGACGCGACCGCGTTCTTCTGGCTGGGCACGCTGGTCGAGTTCGGGCCGACGGCGCGGATTTTCACCAATCCGACCGAGAAGCTGACCGAGGACTACGTCACCGGCCGCTTCGGCTAGTCCGCCGGCTCGCGAGGGGATTCATGTCGACAGAACGTCACACGACGCACTTTCAGGACGAGCTCGAGCAGCTCAAGGCCCGGCTGCTCGAAATGGGCGGCCTCGCCGAGGACCGGACGCGATCGGCGGTGCGCGCCCTCGTCGATCGCGATCACGCGCTGGTCGAAAAAGTCCTGGTCAGCGACGCGGCGATCAACCAGCTGCACATCGAAATCGACGACCGCTGTTTCAAGCTGCTCGCGCTGCATCAGCCGATGGCCGTCGACCTCCGCGCCATTGTCGCCGCGGTCAAGATCAACACCGACCTCGAACGGGTCGGCGATCTCGCGATCAACATCGCCGAAGCCGTGGCCCGCTACCTCCAGCATCCGCCGGTCAAGGAGCTGATCGACATCCCGCGGATGGCGCAGATCGCCCAGGACATGCTGCGCGACGCGCTCGACGCCTTCGTCCGCCGCGACACGGCCCTCGCCGAGGCCGTCCTCGACCGCGACGACGAGCTCGACACGCTGAAGACGCTGGTGTTCCGGGAACTGCTCGACCACATGCTCCACGACAGGAGCACCATCGAGCCGTCGCTGGATCTCATCCTGGTGTCCCGCCACCTCGAGCGGATTGGCGACCACGCCACCAACGTCGCCGAGGACGTGATCTTCATGGTCTCGGCGCGCGACGTCCGGCATCATCAAGCGGAGCGGACGTAGCGGCTCCGTGCGCCATTGCGCCGGTGCGCCCAATGCGCCGGTGCGTGTGCGCCCTGCCCTCTTCTGCGCAGCATCGGGGCAGACACGGGCCGGCTGGCTCGGCAGCACCCGCGCGCCTCGCTGAGAGACGCACGGTGCAGACGCACCGGCGCAGAGGCGCACCGGCGCAAGGCGCACGAAGTTCTAATACAATGAACCGGATGTCTGGTGAGCCGCTGTGCGTGATCTGTCGCGAGCGGCCTGCGGTCCCGGCCCTGCGGCCGTTTTGCAGCCAACGCTGCAAGATGGTCGACCTGGGCCGATGGCTGACCGGCACGTATCGCGTGCCGGGCGCCCCCGCGGAACCAGCATCGGCCGATCCCGATACCGCCGAACCCGAAGAGTCACATGGCCGACACGCTGACGATCACTGACAACCGCACCGGTAAGCAATACGAACTTCCGATTGAACACGGCGCGATCAAGGCGCTCGACCTGCGCAAAATCAAGGTCGATCCGGGCGACTTCGGGTTGATGACATACGACCCGGCGTACCAGAACACCGCCGCGTGCAAGAGCCGGATTACCTACATCGACGGCGACAAGGGCATCCTGCTCTACCGGGGCTATCCGATCGAGCAGCTGGCCGAGAAGAGCACGTTTCTCGAAACCGCCTATCTGATTCTCTTCGGCGAACTGCCCACCGCCAGACAGCTCGACGCCTGGGTGCACGAAATCACGATGCACACCATGCTGCACGAAAACATCAAGAAGCTGATGGAAGGCTTTCAGTACGACGCCCATCCGATGGGCATCTTCCTCTCGACGGTCGGCGCGCTGTCGACGAACTACCCCGACGCCAAGCGGATCTTCGAGGAAGACTCGCGCCGGCTGCAGATCCGCCGGCTGATCGCCAAAGTCCCGAGCATCGCCGCCTACGCGTATCGTCACAGCATCGGCCGGCCCTACGTCTACCCCGACAACGACCTCAGCTTCACCGGCAACTTCCTGAACATGCTGTTCAAGATGACCGAGCTGAAGTACCAGGTGAACCCGGTGCTCGAGCGCGCGCTCGACATCCTGTTCATCCTGCACGCCGATCACGAGCAGAACTGCAGCACCAGCGCGATGCGCGGCATCGGCAGCGCCCAGTCGGATCCGTACTCGTCGCTCGCCGGCGCCGCGGCCGCGCTCTACGGGCCGCTGCACGGCGGCGCCAACGAAGCGGTGCTGCGGATGTTGAAGGAAATCGGTCACGTCAAGAACATCCCGCAGTTCATCGAGGGCGTGAAGAAGGGCGACGGCCGGCTGATGGGCTTCGGCCATCGCGTCTACAAGTCGTACGACCCGCGCGCGCGAATCATCAAGCAGACCGCCGACGAGGTCTTCGCCGTCACCGGCCGGAATCCGCTGACCGACATCGCGCTCGAACTCGAACGGATTGCGCTCGAGGACGACTACTTCATCAGCCGCAAGCTCTACCCGAACGTCGACTTCTATTCGGGGCTCATCTATCAGGCGATGGGGTTCCCGGTCGACATGTTCCCGGTGCTGTTCGCGATTCCGCGGACCGCCGGCTGGCTGGCGCAGTGGGACGAAATGCTCCGCGACCCGGACCAGAAGATCGCGCGGCCGCGCCAGGTCTACACCGGCGCCGAGCGGCGCGACTACGTCGCGAAAGAGCAGCGCACCTAGCCTCGAGACTTGTCACGGAGGACTGCAGCGATGAAGCGCGTCTTGGCTGGAATCATGGTCGCCTTCGGCGTCGGGGCGGTCGTCGTGTGGAACGTGGTCTCCGGCGTCAACGCCTCGCCGCCCGCGGTCGAGACCGTGCTCGCCGAACCGCAGGCCAAGCCAGCCTTCGACAGCGCCAGAGCGTTCGAACATCTCAAAGCGATGGTCGCGATCGGGCCGCGCTACTCCGGATCGCCGGCGATCCGTCAGACGCGCGCCTACCTGACCCGCGAACTGAGCGCGCTCGGCTTCAAGGTCGAAGAACAGCCGTTCACCGCCGAGACGCCCAAGGGTCGGATCGACATGGTCAACCTGATCGTGCGGCTGGCCGGCAAGCGGCCGGAGCGGCTGCTCTTCACCGGCCACTACGACACCAAGAATCTGCCCAACTTCGTCGGTGCCAGTGACGGCGGCTCGAGCGCGGCGTTTCTCGTCGAACTCGCCCGGGCGTTGAAGGATCAGCCGCGCGAGTTCACCTATGAGTTCGTCTGGCTCGACGGCGAGGAAGCCACCTGCAACCTGTGGGACGAGTGCAGCAAGCCCGGCAAGCCCGATCACACCTACGGCAGCCAGTATTACGTCGATGCCGCCAAGCAGGCGGGCGCAGTCAAATCGATCAGGGCCATGATTCTCTTCGACATGATCGGCGACAAGGATCTGCAGATCCGCCGCGAACGTAAGGGCACCGCGTGGATCACCGACACCATCTGGGCGGCGGCGAAACGCGTCGGCCACGGCGGCACGTT
>DASUGM010000286.1:0-7471 GCA_036274055.1 Vicinamibacterales bacterium
CGCGGCGTCCATGCGGCGCTGGCGCAGCTGCTCGTCGATCGTTTCGCGTTCTACACGCTCATCGACCGCGTCCGGCGGCAGTCCTTCCTGCCTCGCGTCATCGCCACCTGCGCGCGTCTCATCGAACTGACGGAGACAAGATCGTGACGGTACGCGGGAACGCTCGTACGTCGGGGACGCGGGAACCAGGAACCTGCATTCACGTCTACTTTTCTCCTCTGGCTCCTCAAGCACCACCAAAGAAGAAAAGTTGATGCGAGTGCAGCTTCGTCGTCCCCGCGTCCCCGACGTACCGGCGTACCGCGCGTACCGACCTTCGCCAGCGAGCCTCCTCCATGTCAGCAACGCGATCAGTTACTTGTCGCTGGTCTTTGGGGCGATGGCGATCGCCACGGCGCAATCCGGCGCCCCGCATCTCGCCGGCGCGCTGCTCGCGGCGGCAGCGGTCGCCGACACTTTCGATGGCAAGTTCGCCCGCCGTTTCGCCCGCACGCCTCGACAGGCCCGCGCCGGCGGAGATCTCGACAGTCTGGTCGATGCGTGTGTGTTCGGCATGGCGCCGGTTGGCGTCATGAGCGCGCTGGCGCCGCCGGTCGGCGGCGTCGCTGGGCTGCTCTGGTGGCTGGCCGCCGCTTGTTATCTGATCGCCGTCGTGACGCGGCTGACGTTCTTCAACCTCGAAGAAAACCCGCTGGCGTTCGTCGGCGTGCCGACACCGGCAATTGCGTTGATTTGGTCGTCGCTGTTGCTCGTGCGTCCGGGCGCTGGTGTCGCGACGATCACGTTCGCCGCGTGCGCGGTCGCGATGGTGGCGCCGCTCCCCATTCCGCGGCCGCGGCCCGCGGGCCTCGCGCTCTTCGCCGCGTGGGGCGCGGCGGCGATGGTCCTTCACGTTTTGAGAGCACCGTGAAGGCCTGGAGGACTGTCAGGAGCGTGAAGGAGTTCCTTCAGAGCACCTTCATGGCGCTGTCGAATTTAGCTAGTGCGCCGATCGGATCAACCCGCCGTCAACCTGGAGCGAGGCGCCCGTGATGTAGCGCGCCGCGTCCGAGAACAGGAACACCGCCGCGGCGCCGTATTCGTCGGGCTGGCCGTAGCGGCCGAGCGGGATCGTCTTGCCCCAGCCGGCGCGGATGGCGTCGGGATCGGTGTTCGTCGCCTTGCCGCGAATCGTGTCGAGCTCGCGCACGCGATCGGTATCGATCCGCCCCGGCAGCAGATGATTGACGCGGATGTTGTCGCCGGCCAGTTCGTTGGAGAGCGTCTTGGTCATCGCCGCGGTCGACGAACGGACGATGTTCGACAGCGCCAGATTGGCGACCGGCTCTTTGACCGCGGACGAGGTCGAAACCACGATCGCGCCGCCGCCGCGCGCCTTCATCGACGGCACCGCGAGCCGCACCATCCGCACGGCGCTCAGCACCAGCAGTTCGAACGCGTTCTTCCACGCGTCGTCGTCGAACGACAGCGCCGGGCCGGCCGGCGGCCCGCCCGAGTTGACGAACAGGAGATCGACGCCGCCGAACTTCTCCATCGTCTTCGCGTGCCAGGCGGCGAGCGAATCCGCGGACTTGACGTCCACCGCCATGCCGAACGTTTCCGCGTAGGTTTCGGCGGCGATGCGTTTCGCGGCGTCGGCGATCGACTGTTCGTTGCGCGAACTGATCGAGACGAGTGCGCCTTCGGCGGCGAGACCGCGCGCGACCGCGTAGCCGAGCCCCTTGCTCGCGCCGGCGATCATCGCGACCTTGCCCTTCAGCCCAAGATCCATGCTGCGCCTTCCTGCTGTGCGGTCCAGGCGAGCACGCGATCGAGCGCCGCTCGCGTGCCTTCATCAAGCACCGCGCCGGGTTGGCGCGTTGACGCGTCCGCGATCGCGCCTCGCCGCTTGAAGACT
This sequence comes from Vicinamibacterales bacterium, assembly GCA_036274055.1. Lineage (GTDB taxonomy): Bacteria > Acidobacteriota > Vicinamibacteria > Vicinamibacterales > SCN-69-37 > DASUGM01. The sequence continues at coordinate 1,898 of DASUGM010000286.1, forward strand.
TCCTTGCGAATCGCCATGCCGATGCCTTCCTGGAACTCGAAGCGCATCAGCGGCACGAATTTGTAGAAGATGTTGGCGGCGTCGTCGATCTTGCCGGCGCGATAGAGCGTCACCACCTGCACCAGCACTTCAGGAAACGCGAACCCGGTCATGACGCCGGCGGCACCGGCCATCAGTTCCTCGAGCAGGAACACGCCGCCAAGTCCGCCGAGAATCGCGACCCGCGTCTCTCCGGCCGCGGCGAGAATGCGCGCCGTCTTGAACGGCGTCGGCGGCTCTTCGAGCTTGACCGTCCGCGCCGCCGGCACTTCGCGCGCGATCCGCGCGAGCAGCCCCGCTTCCATCGAGAAACCGGAAATCGGCGGGTAGTCCTGGACGACGATCGGCAGATCGACAGCCTCGGCGAGCGCCTTGTAGTGGTTGACCACCGATTCGGTGTTGAGCTTCGGGCTGCGCGGCGGGCTGACCATCACCGCCGAGGCGCCGAGGGCCTTGGCCTCGCGGCTGTACTCGATGCAGGTCCGAACGCCGTCGGCCGATGCGCCGACGATGACCTTGGCTCGACCGTTCACTTGCTTGACGACGGCCTCGACGACGACGGCGCGTTCTTTCTCGCCGAGCCGGGCGACTTCGCCGGTGACGCCGAGCGCGGTCACGCCCTTGACGCCGGCGCCGACGATCAGGTCGACGACTTTCTTCATGCTGTCGAGATCGATGTCGCCGCCGGCGCGGAACGGCGTCGGCAGGACCGAGTAGACACCCTCAAACACGTCGTCGCTCCTTGCGGCCCATAGAACCTCCGAAGCCTATCAGATCGGAGGCTCTAGAATGGCAACGTCATGCCCACCCCAAGGTCCCAAAGCAGACGATGACGACGAAGCCCCCGTTCGTCATCGGCGTGGCCGGCGGCTCCGGCTCCGGCAAGACCACGGTCGTCCGGCGCATCGTCGAGGTGGTCGGCGACGCGCAGGTGACGGTGCTGGAGCACGATCGCTACTATCGCGACCATCCCGAGCTGCGCCTCGAGGAGCGCGCGGCGCTCAATTACGATCATCCGAATTCGCTCGAGACCGACCTGCTCGTCGAGCACGTACGAGCGCTGCGTGAGGGACTGCACATCGAGGCGCCCGCGTACGACTTCGCGCGCCATGCGCGCCATCAGCATACGGATCCGATTCACCCGCGCGCCGCGATCATCGTCGAGGGCATTCTGATCTACACCGATCCGGCGTTGCGCGCGCTGATGGACGTGAAGGTCTTCGTCGACACTGATGCCGACACGCGCTTCATCCGCCGGCTGCAACGCGACGTCAGCGAGCGCGGCCGGACCGTCGAGTCGGTCATCGATCAATACGAGAGCACCGTGAAGCCGATGCACCTGGAGTTCGTCGAGCCGAGCAAGCGCTACGCCGACCTGATCGTGCCCGAGGGCGGGCACAACCAGGTAGCGATCGAGATGCTGCTGACGCTGATTAAGTCGATGGCGGGCCGATAGACATTTGCGATTTGCAATTTGCGATTTGCGATTGCATTGGCGATTGGCAATTTGTCGATTTCGATTGCCGATTGCCGATTGCGGATTGCCGATTGCGCGGCCTGAGCACCTTGTCCTCATGTCGCCGCGGCGTCCGGGGGTCCAATGGACCTATCCGCGGTGGTCCATTGGCCCCATACTCAAGAGCGGCAATACCCCCGCGGCGGAGGCGGGCACGGGGGCGCCCGTGCTACTTGAGCACGGTCAGCGTGACGTCGGCACGAAGCGTTTCGGCCGTGATCTTGTCGGTTGCCGACAGCACCTGCAGAGACTGGCCGTCCCGGAGCAGGACCACACCCTGCGTGGAGAAGGAACGAAACGCCACGGCGTTGACTGTTTGCGGCAAGGTCTTCGAGTCCCCATCCGCCGAATAGATGCTGGAGTCGGTGAGGTTGACGCCGACCCGATACCGCGTGTCGTCGAAGCTGGTGACGTTGAAGTCGATCTGGATGCCGATGTTGCGATAGTCGGCCCGCGATGTCGTCACCCCGGCCTGGCTGGTCGTGGACGTCTGGCTGCCAGTCGGCACGTCAAAACCGATGCGCACCGAGCCGCGGCCGCCGGTCATTTGATCGTTGACCAGCAGCAGGACGCTGTACGGCATGCTCGAGAGTTTCTTGTCGCCCTGCATTCTGGTCAGCGTCAGATCGACTTTCACTGGAATGCTGGCCTTGGCGACCGGCGCCTGGGCAGTCATCTCGTCCGGGTGCGCGTTGACGCGCACGGACGCTGCCGTTCCAGCGATCAGCAACGCGAGCGGCACACTCAGCATCAATCTTCTCGTTATCGCCTGGCTTTTCGTTCTCATCTGGGCAGTCTCCCTGTTCGGTTACGAATCGCTCCATCCTCATCCGGGAAGAGCGGAGGTATTTCCACCGGCGGCAACGGCAGCAGTTCGCCGGTCACCGGGTCGACCTGACTGGCGGCCGGCGGCACAAAGGCGCGCCCGGCCTTGAGGCCTCTCAGCAAGGCGTCGAGGGCCCGTCGTTCATCCGTCGGAAACACCGCCGCGACCGATGGGAGTTGGCGCGCAGGCCTCAGGCGGGTTGCTGGAGCCGCCGCGCGCGTTTCGACCGCGGCGACAGCCGGCGTTTCCGCCTTCGTGGCAACCGCAGTTGTCACCGGCACCGGCGCCGAAAAATCCACCCGGCGGGAAATTGAAAAAATTGCGATCCCGGCGGCGACGGCCGCCGCCGCGCCGGCCCAGGCGAACCACGTCAGCCAGCCGCGGCGATGGCCGGACTCGCTCGCGATCCTGGCCCGCACACCCGCCGCAAACGAGGGCGACGGCTCGACGCCGAGCAGGTCGCCGATCTCCTTCAACAGGTCGTCACGTTCGTCGCTCATCTCAGCCGCTCCTGGAGTTCTTTCCGGGCGTCGAACAGGCGGGACTTGACGGTGCCTTCCGGCACGTCGAGCAGGGCCGCCACCTCTTTCACGCCGTGCCCTTCGATGGCCGCCAGCACGATGACGACGCGCAGGCGTCCGGGCAGTTGATCGATGGCGGCCCACAGCCGTTTCGAACGCTCCGTGGCGACCATGTCGGCTTCGGCGTCGCCAATGCTCGGCCAGGCTCGCGCCGCGCCGTCTTCATGGGCCGAGCGGCGTTTGCCGCCGCGGCGGAAGTCGAGCGCGAGCCGCCAGGTCATCCGCACCAGCCAGCCGCGAAACTTCTCGCGGTCACGCAGATCGGCGAAGCGGCGAAACGCGCGGACGAACGCCTCCTGGGCGATGTCCTCCGCATCGGCGCGGTTGCGCACCACGCCGTAGGCCACCCGGACCGCCAACGTGCCGGAATCCGCGAGGCGAGCCTCGAATTCGGTCGTCAGCTCCTCACCGACGCTTACCAAAGGGCCTGCCAGTCGTCCAACGAACTCATTCATGCCCACTGACAAGACGCCGGTGGGCCTCGGGTGGTTCGGACAGGCCAGCCGGCGTCTTGCCAGTGGGCAATCGGCGATGGGCGATCGGGTGATCGGGCCATGGCAGAGCATCGCGCGATCGAGCGATCGGGCGAAGGCTGCACTGGGACCGCCGTCCAAAGCGTCTTCCGCAAGCGTGACTCAGCTCATCCTTCGCTCGATCGTGCGATCGCTCCCTGCCCTGCCATGGCCCGATCGCCCGATCGCCTATCATCCATGGCCATGCCCCGAGCCCGTCTCGTCGTGATGGCCGCGATGGTCGCCGTCGCACCGGTGCTGGCGCAGGGCCAGGCGCCGTCGAACGCATGGCCCCAGTGGGGCGGTCCGGCGCGCGACTTTCATTCGACCTCCACCGGGCTCGCCGACGCGTGGCCGGCCGCGGGACCACCGGTGCTCTGGTCGCGCGCGCTCGGCACCGGCCACTCGTCGATCGCCGTCGACGAGGGCCGACTGTTCACGATGTATCGCGCCGGCAATGGACGCGCGAAAATCGGCCCGTGGAAGACCGAGGAGACCGTCGTCGCGCTGGATGCGAAGACCGGCGAGACGCTCTGGGAACATTCCTATCCGGCGCGCACCGGCTTCGAAGACTTCAGCTTCGGCCCCGGCCCGCATGCGACGCCGCTCGTTGTCGGCGACCGCGTCTTCACCACCGGCACCAATCTCCAGCTGTTTGCTTTCGACAAACGTACTGGCCGCGTGCTCTGGTCGCACGACCTCGTGAAGGAGTTCAAGGCACCGGAACTCCTGATTCGCCCGGTGGTGAAAGCCGGCTACGGATGCAGTTTGATCGCGTTTGCCGACACGATCCTCTGCAGCGCCGGCGGACCGGGCCAGTCGGTGATGGCGTTCCGACAATCCGACGGTGCGGTCGTGTGGAAGAGCGGCGATTTTCTCACCTCGGGAGCGGCGCCGATCCTGATTCAGATCGGCGGCCGGCCGCAGGCGGTGTTTCTTGGCGGTGGAAGCGTCGTCGGCCTCGATCCGGCGACTGGCGCAATTCTCTGGTCCCATCCGCACGATCCCGGGAACGACTTGAACTGCACGACGCCGCTGTTCGGGCCGGATAACGTGCTGTTCATGTCGTCGGCGTACCAGGCCGGCAGCCGCGCGATCCAGCTCACGGAGCGCGGCGGTAGCACCGACGCCGCCGAACTCTGGTTCACCAATCGCGTGCGCTTCATGTTTCTTGGCGCCGTCCGCATCGGCGACTTCGTCTACGGAACCACCGGCGACTTCGGCCCCGCGTTTCTCACCGCGCTCGACATCAAGACCGGCCAGTCGGCCTGGCAAGTTCGCGGGTTCGCGCGCGCGAGCCTGGTGCACGCCGACGGCAAAGTCATCGTTATGAATGAGGACGGCGATCTCGCGCTGGCGCGGCTGTCGCCGACCGGCGCGGAGATTCTTTCGCGGGCGAAGCTGTTCGACACTGTCTCGTGGACGGCGCCCGCGCTCGCCGGCACGACGCTCTACGCGCGCGACCGCGAGAAGATCGTCGCGGTGGATGTCGGCGTGCCGGGCGCAAAGCCCGCGGCGTCATCGTCATCGACGGCGCCGGCAGCGGTACCGCTAGCGGCGGCCACACCTCCACCGCCAGGCCCGTTGCCGCGGGCGGAACTGGTGACGCCGCTCGCCGGCTCGTGGGTCCTGGACGCCAGCGGCAGCACCGTCGTCGACGAGGTCCCGTTCGCCGGACTGGCCGCAAAGGGCGCGCCGACGTGGCTGTTCATCACCCAGGCCCTCAACGGCACGCTCCTGTTCGAGAGCGCCGTCAACACGAGCCACGCGCGTTTCTATCGGCCGACGCGCTCGACGACGACGGAAGTCAGCGGCGGCGTCATCACGATGACGTCGTCATGGAACGGAAAGGCGCTGGTGGCGCGGGGCGCGGTCAGGACGACGAATGGCACGACGTCCGATTTCACCGAGTCGATCGCGCGCGAGGGCGACACGCTCGTCATCGAGATCACGTCAGGAGCGCAAACCAGCAAACTGCGCTACACAAAGCTGACCGATGTCGGCCCATGCACGAGCTGGCCGACGCCGTGCAAGAAACAAGGGTGACGGACGTCATGCGCTAAGAGCCGGCCAGGGGTCGCATCTTGAATTCACGTACAG
>DASUGM010000287.1:0-15053 GCA_036274055.1 Vicinamibacterales bacterium
GTACGTCAATTCAAGACGCGACCCCATGACAAGATGTCCAAGTGGCAACCGCGGCGGCAGGGATAGGCAAACGTAAATACGATCGCCGCATCGTCGAAGGCAATCTGCGCGCGGCAGTGTGGCGCATCGCCTGGCCGACGATGCTCACCAACGTCATCGGCGGACTGCAGGGAATCGTCGATCACATCCTCGTCGGCCACCTCGTAGGGTTCACCGCCAACGCCGCGATCGGCGTCAGCTGGCAGATCCTGCTCGTCGTCATCGCGTTCATCTCGTCGCTGTTCACCGGCATGAGCGTGCTGGTGGCGCGATTCGCCGGCGCCGGCGACGAAGAGCAGGTCGATCGCGTCATCTATCAGGCCTTTCTTGTGGCGGTCGGGTTGTCGCTCGGGATCATGGCGCCGATCGGCTACCTGGCGTCGCCGTTCCTGCTCGACCTGGTGAACGCCGCTCCGGCCGTGAAGGCGGAGGCGCTGCCGTTCATCCGGCTGATGTTCCTGACCAGCACCGGTTTTCTCCTGTTCTTCATGCTCAGCGGCGCGTTGCGATCGGCGGGCGACGCCCGTACGCCGATGATTCTCGGCATCGCGATGACGGTGCTGAATCTGATCCTCAACATCATCTTCATCGACGGTCTCGGTCCGATCCCCGCGTTCGGGACGAAGGGCGCGGCGATCGGCACGGCGCTGGCGTCCACCTCGGTTTCGGTGTACGCGTTGTGGCGGATGTGGTGCGGGAAGCTGGTCGTCTCGTTCCCGAAGCATGGCAGCCACATGCCGGACTGGGCGATCATCCGAGCGCTGTTCCGTTTCGGCCTCCCCGCTGGCGTTCAAGGCATCGCGATGAACGTCGGCGGCGTGTTCATGCTGGCGTTCATCGGTTCGCTGGCGGCCAGCGCGGCCGCGCAGGCCGCGTTTGCGGTGTCGTATTCGCAGCTGTTTTCGCTGATTACGTGGACGTCGGTCGGCTTGATGGGCGCCGCGGCGTCGGTCGCCGGACAGAACCTGGGCGCCGGCCATCCCGACCGCGCCGACGAGGCGGTCCACATCGCGGCGCGCTTCGGGCTCGGTGTCGCGATCGCCGTTGGCGCGCTGTTTCTCGTCCTGCCGCGGCAATTGCTGGCGTTGTTCGGCATGAACGAACCGCAGGTCGTCGAAATCGGCGTCCAGCTCCTGCGGGTGCTCAGCCTGTCCGGCCTCTTCATCGCCGTCGCGCTGACCTACACCGGCGGCCTGCAGGGCACCGGCGACACCCGCAGCCCGCTCTTCATCTCGATCATCTCGCAGGTGATCGTCCCGCTCGGGATCTGCGCGGTGATCCAGCGCGTCGCGACGCTCGATCCGATCGACATCTGGATCGCGATCCTCGTCGGCCACATGACCCGCTGCACGCTGAGCGTGCTGCGCTTCAATCAAGGCAAGTGGCGGACGATCGCGGTGGGCGTGGAGCGCGCGCGGTAGTCTCGACAGCACCGTGAAGGCTCTTTGGAGGATGCTCGAGGATCATGTAGGTGCGTGCTGGTCTTTCAAGGCCGGGAGATCCTTCGCGCTCCTGCATCATCCTCAAGAGATCCTTCACGGTGCTGTCAGACGCGTCGCCCGGATCGCCAACGGCCAGCGAATCGCGCGGCGTCTGTCTGGCTCGCCCCACGCCTTGCTGAGCTCGTGCGCGAACGCGTCGAGCGGCGCGTTGCTCAGCATCTTGCGCGCTTCCTTCACCGCCGACCAGGTGCTCACATAGCCGAGAAAATTCGCCAGCGACCAGGTCAGTTCGATCGCCAGCGGCGGCGCGGCGATCTCGGTGAATGGAAACGGCAGCGTGCGATAGCCCGCGTCGACGTGTGCGCGCTCCGCCGGCCAGTACGGGCCGATGACGTCGCGATAGAAGTGCTGGACGACGTCGTCGACGCCGTCGACGTGCACGACGCCGTACGAGACCAGTGCCAGCGCCGCGTCCGGGCGTCCGACGCGACGGGCCTCGGCGTAGAAGCGATCGAGATCGAGCCAGTGCGCGGCCTGCGCGACCGCAATCAGATCGACGCTGGCGCCGTCGAGCCCCGACGCTTCGGCCGGCACTACCCGGTACTCGACACGCGGATCGGGCGTCGCGTTCTCAATCTGGGCCGCACTGGCGTCGGTCGCAATCACACGCGCGAAGCGCCGTGCGAGCGGCACGGACAACTGACCGGTGCCGCATCCACAATCGAGCGCGACGTTCTGGGCCGGAGAAATCGAGGCGAGAAAATCGACCAGCGCCGGCGGATAGCTGGGCCGGAAGGCCGCGTAGGTCGCCGCGGTCGATGAGAAGTGATCTTCAAAAGATGTCACGACAGCTCACGTCTCGACAGCACCATGAAGGAGCGTCAAGGACGGTTTAGGAGCGCGAAGGAGCTCTCTCGGTTTTCGACTCCTCCGAGCTCCTGCACGCTCCTCAAATATCCTCCAGCTCCTTCATGGTGCTGTCGGTCTTCTACTTCCTCACCACCCGCACATGCAGCGCAGCCGCGCCGGTGTTCTGAAAATACTCGACTCGCAAACGATGCGCGCCGGCGCCGATCGGGATGCGATCGTCCTTCGGTCCGTGAATCGTCCAGTCCTCGAGCACCAGCTTGTCGTCCAGCCAGACGCGGATGCCGTCGTCGCTCGTGACCAGCAGATCGTAGGCGCCCTTGGGCAGGGTCACCGTACCGGTGGCGGTCACGCCGATCTGCGAGGTCCAGCCGTCGCCGAACGATCGCGCGTTGGCGTATGCGAGCCGGGTCAGTGTCTCCGTTCGCGCCGGCGGCGTCTTCAGCTTCGTCGCGAACTCCGCCGGCCTCGTCAGCGGATCGGTGGACGCGTCGAACTTCCAGAAGTGCGCCGTCCACGCGATCGCCGGCTCGAACATCGCGTAGGAGAACCGATACCGCTTGCCCGCCGGAATCACCTCGCCGCGTGGGGTGATCACGCGCTCGCCGGTGTATTCCAGCTCCACGGCGTAGTCGATCGCCGGATCTCGCGGCGTCAGCACCAGTTCACCGGGGACTGACCCCGACGACGACGACGCCTTGGCGCCGCGAATCGAGGCGACCTTCCAGCGCCCGGCCGGGCCGAGCACGCGCAGTTTCAGCGGCCGATCGCTCGACGCGCCCGCGGGCCAGAGTTTCGGTGACAGGTAATCGTACGGGCCCCACTCGTCGACAATAATCGTCTCGCGGCCGCGGCGGACGTTGTCCGGCAGCTTCGCGTCAATCGCGCCAGGCATCGGCGCAGGCGCGGCCGGGAGGAGGATCTCCGAGCGTGGCTCCTGCTGAACGATGCCGGACGTTCGGATGACATCGAGCGTCTTCTTGACGTTGGTAAAAGTGTTCTTGGCGAGAAAGTAGTCGCGGCTGGTGGTATCGCGCGTCTTCGGATATCCCCAGTTCGGATCCTGTGTCGCGTTGGCCCACAAACGGACCGCGACATCGCCGCCCGTGAACGTGTTGCCGATGATCGTATTCCGCTGTCCGTGCTCGATCGCGATGTGCTCGGTGTTGTCGGCGAACGTGTTGCCGGCGATCATCGACTCGAAGCTGTAGCCGCCCCAGATGCCGTGCCAGCAGTCGTCGATCCGATTGCCGATGAACTGATTCCTGCTGAACGTCGCCTCGATGCCGTTGGCGACGGCGTGACTGACGTCGTTGTCGTAGAACAGGTTGTCGTTCGCGCCGCCCTGCCCGGTATCCATCGTCGACTGGCCGGCCCAGAGGAATACGCCGTCGCCGCCGTGCGTGAACGAGTTGTAGGCGACGACGTTGCGGCTGGTCTGCTCGTACATCAGGATCGCGGTCGAGTCCTGGCCGCGGTTGTAGAAGCCGTGGCTGTAGCCGCGCACGCACCAGTCCACCTTGTTGTGCATGATCCGCGAGTCGGTGGTGCGATAGAGGCCGATGCCGACGCCGGAGAGAAACGAAAACGTGTTGTTCCAGATCGCCAGCCGCGTGCCGCGCGTGACCATCAGGCCGTTCATGCCCTGCACCGCGCGGACGTGATCGATCTCGGCATCGGCGACGTCGCTGAGATAGATCGCCGCGCCGTAGCGCAGCCATTCGTCCTTCTCGTTGTTGTGGAACGACAGCCAATCGGCCTGATTTTCCTGTTCGTAGCCGCTCAACAGGCGCGGCTTCCAGTTGTACGAGAGATCGAGGCCGGTCAGATGCAGCCTCGGCGACTGCCTCGCGAGCACCGCCACCTTGAAACCGCGAATCGCGCCGCCGCGAAGCGTGATGCCGCTGCCGCCGTCGATGGCGACGCCAACGCCGCGATATGAATCCGGGTCGGCCAGCGGCGCGCCGCCCTCGATCGTGACGCCGGTAAAATCGACGGTGATGCCGCTGCCGCGGATCGTCACCGCCGGCCGGTCGATTGACGGCGAGGTCAGTCGATAGGTGCCGGGCGTCACGCGCGTCGACTGCGTAATGACAATTCCGGGCGTCAGCGGAACCGACGAGGATTGTGTGAGCGCTGCTGAGCGCGCTGACGTCACTGCCACTAACGTGCTAGCGACGATGAAAAAAATGTGGCGACGCATGCACACCTCGGTTGCCTGACTATAATCTCGTTACCTAGCTTGGCTTCGACCGCGCCTCCCCGCCGCGGCCGCTTCCTGCGGCGTCTGTTTCACCTCTCCCTATTCATCTTCGTCATTTGCGGCGCCGGCGCCGCCTATCAAGCCTGGGAAGTGCGCGGCGAGACGCAGAAGTTTCCGCCGCCCGGGCAGCTCGTCGACATCGGCGGCCGGCGGCTGCATCTGCTGTGTATCGGTGAGGGCGCGCCGATCGTGCTGTTCGAACCCAGCGGCCTCGGCAGCGCCATCAGCGCCGATCGCGTCCGCAACGAGATCGCGAAACGGACCCGCGTCTGTTCGTACGATCGCCGCGGCATGGGCTGGAGTGATCCCGGTCCGTCCGGCCCGATTACGGTCAACCAGTTCGTTGACGATCTCGATCAGTTGCTGGCGCATGCGAAGCTGCCGCCGCCCTACGTCGTCGTCAGCGCCTCGCTCGGCGGGCTGACCACCGAGATGTTTGCGCGCCGGCATCCCGACCTCATTGCCGGCCTGGTGTTCCTCGACGCCGCCAACTCGATCGCCCTCGAGCGTGTGCTGCCGAAAATCGCCGACTACTATCCCAAGACCGCGTGTCTGGCGCCGGCCGCGGCGATGATCGGCCTGGTCCGTGCCGTCGATCCGCTCGGGCTGCGCAAGGACCGGGACGAAGTGTCGATCAGCCGCATCTATCGGCCCGAGCCGATGCAGACCATCTGCGGCATCGTCCGCGGCGCCGATCAGAGCCTGGCGGAGTTCCGCGCCGCGCCGCCGTTGTCACGCGACGTGCCGCTCACGGTGCTGATTGCCGGCGCGCCCCGGCCGATGCTGCCGCTCGGCGTGAGGCTGGTCGATCCCGACCTGGTGCGCGAAGCGCAGCGCGAGTTTGCGGGCCATTCGAGCAAGGGCGGCTGGCGAGTCGTGGAACGCAGCGATCACTTGATCGCGACGAGCGATCCGGCTGCGGTCACGGCCGCGATCCTCGAGCAGTTGGGCCCGCAGCGTTCAGCGACGGTCCGCCGCTGAGATCGCCGGCTACCGTTGCGCCTGCGGTCGGCGCCCGAAGGTCCGACTCAGTGCCGCGCGCGCGGCTCGATGTCCGCACATTCCATGCACGCCAATCCCCGGCGGCGTGGCCGACGAACACAAATAGACGTCCTTGATCGGCGTGACGTGCGGGTTGACCGCGAGCACCGGCCGCACGAACGTCTGCCGGAGCGTCGAGACGCCGCAGGCGATGTCGCCGCCAACGTAGTTCGGGTTGTGACGCTCCATGTCCGCCGGCGCCATGGCATGCCGCGCGACGATGCAGTCACGAAAGCCTGGAGCGAAGCGCTCGATTTGCGCTTCCATCCGCGCGCGCATGTCCACGGTGGCGCCCGAGGGCACGTGGCAATAGCCCCACAGCACGTGCGTGCCCGCCGGCGCGCGCGACGCATCGAAGGCACTCGGCTGGACGACGATCATGTACGGGCGCTCGCAAATGCGGCCGTGGAACGCGTCGTCTTCGGAGCGGGCGATCTCGGCCAGCGTGCCGCCGATGTGGATGGTGCCGGCGCGCGCGCACTCGCGGGCGCGCCACGGCACCGGTCCGTTGAGCGCCCAGTCGATCTTGAACACGCCCGGGCCGTAGCGGTATTTCCCGACCGCACGGGCGTACGCTCGCGGTACCCGATCGCCGGCGATCGAGAGGAGCTGGTGTGGCGACACGTCGAACAGCTGCGCCCGCGCCGGAGGCAACTCGCGCAGCGCGGCGATGCGTGCGCCGGTCACGACCTCGCCGCCAAGCGACCGCAGGTAGCTCGTAAGGGCATCGGCAAAACGCTGCGAGCCACCGCGCGCGATCGGAAAGCCGATGCCGTGCGCAGCGGCGTTGAGCGCGAGCGCGAAACCCGCGGTGGCCGCGTAGTCGAGCGGCAGCATGCTGTGCGCGGCCGATCCGGCGAGCAGGGCGCGGCCGCGATCGCCGCGAAACGTGCCGGTGGCCACTGACGTCGCCGGCCGCACTGCCTTGAGGCCGAATGTCGCCATCAACCACGGCTGGGTGAGCGACGGCGGATTGAGCAGAGCCGCCATCAGTGATTGCGCGCGCGCGGCAAACGGCTCAACCAGGTTTCGATACGCGGCCGCATCGGCGGCGTCGAGGTTCGCGGCGGTCCGCGCCACCGATCGTTCGGCGACGATCGCGGTGCCGTCGTCGAGCGGATGCGCAAACGGCGCGTCAGGCTGCACGAACTCGCAGCCGTGCGCAGCGAGCGGCAGCGACTGGATGAACGGGGAGGCGAGCGCCGTGGCGTGGACCGCCGCGCAGACATCGTGGGTGACGCCGGGCAGCGTCAGCGCCGCGGAACGCAGGCCGCCGCCGATGGTGTCGGCGGCTTCGTAGACGCGCACCGAGAGCCCAGCCCGCGCCAGCGTGATCGCGGCGGCGAGCCCGTTCGGCCCGGAGCCGACGACCACTGCGTCGAGCTGGGCCATCAGCGGTTGAACGGATATTCCTGCACCCAGTTGAAGCCGCGTGTCAGCAGCAGGAACTTGTTCAGGTCAAATTGCGCCAGTCGCATCCGTATCTTTCTGCCGCCGAGCTCGCCGTCGAACACGAGCGTCGCTGGATCGGGTTGTTCGAAGGTGAACTTCCCGGCCAACGTGGAGAGCGGGATCGCCACCGGTTGCGCGTTTGGCGCCGGCGGCGTACCAGCCGTCAGGTTCAGCGATTTCCCGGCGATGTCCAGTTTCACCGGCTGGCTGACCAACGAGCCGTCCATGCGTTCGAAGACGATCGACGTCGCGTTGTTGACGATCAGGCGCCGGTAGCGATCGGTGTCGGTCAGCAGCGGTGGCCGCACCACACCGTCGAGCATCATCTCCTCGACGGTCCAGATCCCGTAGAGCGGAGGCTTGGGCGCACCGCCGCCGCGGCTGTACCACCCGTCGATGCTGCCCGACAGGCCGTAGCCGAACAGATAGGCGCCCCAGAGCAGTTGCGCGACCACCAGCGTCCACTTCACCCACGGCGTCCGCGCCAGCGGCGGCCGCGTCGACGGCGGCGTCGTGCGGTTGAGCACGAGCACGCTCAGCAGCCGCTTCACGTCCGGCGCCAGCAGGAACAGCGACATCAGAATCAGGTGAAACGAAAACAATTTCACCGGGACGTCGTAGGTCATGTTCAGCGTGAAGATCTGCGACGTCGCTGCGAGTGCAATCAGCGCGCCCGGCAACGCGGTCCACGGGATGAACAGCAGCAGCCCGGCGAGCACCTCGACGCTGCCGGTGAACATCTCATACGGACGCGACGCGCCGATCGAGTACCAGAGTACGCCCATCGGCGAGAAGTTGCCGTATGGTTCGATCAGCCGGAGCAGCGTCGGGAACGGCATCTGCAGCGGGATGATCTTCGCCATGCCGTAGCTCATCATCGTCGCGCCGAGCGCGAAGCGGATGAACAGGTAAAACCACTTGTGCACGCCGGGATAGGCGCGGCGGCGGCGATCGACGACGGACCAGACCACGGTCGCGAGCCCCGCGATCACCAGCATGCAGAATGCCTGGACCCAGTCGTAGGTCTTGTCGCCGCTGCCGCTGAACAGCACGAGCTCGCGGTCGACGTGGAAAACGCGTTTCGCCGTGCCGAGGACAAGGTCTTTCATCGGCCACAGCAGCTGCAGCCGCGGTGTCCAGTTTGCGAGGGTCATGCTGCCGAGCATCTGCGTGAAGATCACGTAGACGCCGAAATACGCGACACAGAATCGGAACGCGATTCGTGTCGCCAGGCTCCACGCCGCTGCGGCTGGCACCGAGGCCGTAACCGGCGCCGCCGCACTTTCAGGAAAAGTCCGCTCGGGAAGCGTCAGGGCGTCCATAGTGCAGGGCAGTGTAGTGCACGGAACGCGGACCTGGACGCCGCGGCCACTATCCTTGAATGACGAGGATCGTCCGGCCGGCGACGAAGATCAGGCCAAACCGCGGAATCGGCCAGCCGGTGCGCGGGGCGGCCGCGATGGCGAGCGAGCCGCTGCCTGTGCCGGACGTGCCGTTCGGAAACGTGATCCAGTCGGCACCGCTCGCCGCCGACCAGTCGCAGCCCGCCGTCGCCGTCACGGCGATCGTTGTCGTCGCTCCAGCGCGGGCGACGAGGACCGGCCCCGGGCTGGCGTCGAGCGTGCATCCGCCGCCCGACGGCGCGGTCCCGACAATGCGGCTGACGGTCCCGCCGAGCGCGACGACGTAGATCTCGCCGGCGTCGTCTTCGCCGAAGGACGAGATGTTGGCGCCGGTGTCGAGCAGCAACTGCTGCGAGCTGCCGTTCCAGGTCAGGATTTCACCGCTGCAGAAATCGCCGTAGACGTAGGTGCCGGGAGCGAGCGCGCCCAGCGTGCCGCGATAGACGTAGCCGCCGGTGATCGAGCAGCGGCCGCCGGTGTGACCGTAGTCGAAAATCGGAAAGATGTAGTTCGACGGCGTGCACAGCGTCCGGTCGTTGTTCGTGCAGGCGTTGCCCTCGTAAACGCGCCAGCCGTAGTTGCCGCCGTTGAGGATCGGCGCGTTGACCTCTTCACGTTCGACCTGGCCGACGTCGGCGAGCCACAGCTGATTGGTGGCGCGATCGAACGCGAAACGCCATGGATTGCGCAGGCCGTAGGCCAGGATTTCGTCGCGGCCCTCGATGGAGCCAAAGAACGGGTTCGACAGCGGAATCCCGTAGGGCAGCGTTCCGCCCTGGGCGTTGACGTCGATGCGCAGCAGCTTGCCGAGCAGCACGTTCTTGTTCTGGGCGTTGTTGGGCGGATCGTTTCCCGAGCCGCCATCGCCGACGCCGATGTAGAGATAACCGTCCGGCCCGAACGTGAGCATGCCACCGTTGTGGTTGGCGAAGCCGGGATGCGGAATCGTCAGCAGCACGCGCTCGGTTGAATCCGCGGCGTCGCGGTTGACGTTCGACGCAAGGTATTCGGCGATGACGATCGCACCGTCGGCAGTGCGCGTGTAGTAGACGAAGAAGCGGCGGTTGCTCGAGTACGACGGATGAAACGCCAGGCCGAGCAGCCCGCGTTCGCCGCCAGACAGCACGCGCGATCGAATGTCGAGGAACGTCGCCATGCCATCGCCGCCAGGCGGCATCACCCGAATCACGCCGGCCTGCTCGACGATGAACAGTCGGCGCGTGCCATCGCGGGCGCCGGTCGCGAACACCGGATTGGTCAGCCCGCTGGCGACCGGGACGAGTTGGACCTGGGTCACGGCTGTTGAAGGGTGGAGGAACCCCGCGGCAATTACCAAGGCAACGAACGTTCGATGGAACATCGAACCCCCTTCCATTATGGGCGATGGGCGATCGGGTGATCGGGTGATGGCAAAGCATGGGGCGATCGCGCGATCGGGTGAAGGATGTACTGAGTCGCTGCAGGCTGTGGCTCGGGTCGTTCTTGTCTGATCTGGTCCTTCGCTCGATCGCGCGATCGCCCATGCTCTGCCATCGCCCGATGGCCCGATCGCCCATCGCCCATAATGGGCGCGCCTATGTCCACCGCGCGCCCATTAAATTCCCCAAGTCAGGTGCTGTTCGCGAGTTTGATCGGCACGGCGATCGAGTTCTTCGATTTCTACATCTACGCCACCGCGGCCGTCCTGGTTTTCCCTCGGCTGTTCTTTCCAAACACGGATCCGGCCGCGGCGACGCTCGCCTCGCTGGCGACCTTCGCGATCGCATTTCTCGCGCGGCCGATCGGCTCGGCGCTGTTCGGACATTTCGGCGATCGCGTCGGCCGGAAGACCACGCTGGTCGCGGCGCTGCTGACGATGGGCGTGTCGACCGTGATCATCGGCATGCTGCCGACTTACGCCACCATCGGCATTGCGGCCCCGTTGCTGCTCGCGCTGTGCCGGTTCGGTCAGGGGCTGGGACTCGGCGGCGAGTGGGGCGGCGCGGTGCTGCTCGCGATTGAAAATGCTCCGCCTGGCAAGCGCGCCTGGTATGGGATGTTTCCGCAGCTCGGCGCGCCGGTTGGGTTCCTGTTTTCCGGCGGCATCTTCCTGTTGCTGTCGGAGTTCCTCAGCGACGCGCAGTTCTTCGCGTTCGGCTGGCGGATTCCGTTTCTCGCGAGCGCGGCGCTGGTCGCGGTCGGGTTGTACGTCCGCTTGACCATCACCGAGACGCCGGTGTTCCGCGAGGCGGCGGCGAAACGAAAGCGCGTCAAGGTGCCGATGGTGGCGGTGCTGCGCGATCACACCGGGACGCTGATCCTCGGCATCTTCATCTCGCTGTCGGCGTTTGTGTTGTTCTATCTGATGACCGTGTTCGCGTTGTCGTGGGGCACCACCGCGCTCGGCTACACGCGGTCGCACTTTCTGATGATCCAGCTCTTCGGCATTCTGTTCTTCGGTCTGCTGATTCCGGTGTCCGCGATCATCGCCGAGCGCGGCCGTCGTCACACCGCGATGTGGGTCAACGTCGCGATCGCCGTCTTCGGCGTCGTCATGGCGCCGCTGTTCCAGGCGGGCACGGTCGGCGCCATTGCGATGATGGTGCTCGGCATGTGTCTGGTCGGGCTGGTCTACGGACCGCTCGGCACGTTGTTATCCGAATTGTTTCCCACCAACGTCCGCTACAGCGGCACGTCGTTGACCTTCAATCTGGCGGGAATCTTCGGGGCCTCACTCGCGCCGTACGCGGCGACCTGGCTGGCGACCCACCACGGGCTCGCGTTCGTCGGGTACTATCTGTCCGCATCGGCGGTGCTGACGCTGGCGGGGTTGTTCCTGACGCGCGAAACGAAGGACCTGGTGCTGTAGCCCATGCTCAATCGGCGGTCGTCGTCGACGTTCGCGATGGCGGTGCTGGCGCTTTGCGCGGGCCTTGTCGCGCGCGGCGGTGCGCAGCGGGGCACGCTGCCACAGACCGGCACCGGCCTCATCGCCGGCCGCGTCACAGAGGGCAACACGACTCGACCCGTGCCGGGGGCGACCGTCGTGCTCCTCGGCAGCGGCCAGCCGCGGGTTGTGGGCGCCGATGAACAGGGTCGGTTCTACTTTGCCGGCCTGCCGCCCGGTTCGTTTCAGATCAACGCGTCACGCCACGGCTACAACCAGATCTCGGCGTTTCTCGACCGTCCGGTGGCGCTGGCGGCCGGCGAACGGCGTGCTGACGTTGCGCTGCGGTTGGTGAAACAAGGCTCGCTCGCCGGCGTCGTCCGCGACGACGGCGGCGATCCGGTCGTCGGCACTGATGTCGTCGCGTTTCGGCGCGTGTTGACCAACGGCCGCTGGTCGCTGCGGCGGGTCGGACAGGCGCGCACCGACGATCGCGGCGCCTATCGCATCACCGGCCTCGATCCCGCCGACTACGTGATCTGCGCGTGCTCGCGCGACCCGATTCCATTCGACGGAGTGCTGCTGACGACGATCGCGTCCGAGCCGCTGCAGCTGATGGGCGTCGCGGCGCGCGCGCTGTCGCGCGGCGCCGACGTCGCCGAACTGGACGCGACCCTGCGCACCTACGCGCCGACGTTTTTTGGCAACAGCGCGACGACGGCGCAGGCCGCGCGGGTGGCTGTCGCCAGCGGCGACGAGAAATCCGGCCTCGACATCACGACGCCCGTCGTTCTCGCGACGCGCGTGTCGGGCCGCGTCGTCGGCGGGCCGGTCAGCGCGTCGAACCTGATGCTGGTGCCGGCGGGAAACGCCGGCATCGAAGGCGCGATTGCCGCGATTCCGCCGATGCTCGTGCAGGCCGACGGACGGTTTGATTTTGCCGGCGTGCCGCCGGGTCCGTACGTCGTTCGCGTCGTGCCACGCGGCGGCCGCGGCGGCGGCGGGATGTCTGGCGCCGCGCTCGCGTTCCTTGGGGCGCGCGCCGCGGACGTCGCCAGGCCGCCGGCGCCACCGTCCGCGGCTGACGCCGGCAGCGCGCTCTGGGCCGAAGAGCCGATCACCGTCAGCGATCGTGGAGCCACCGACGTGATTGTGGCGTTGCGTCCGACGCTGTCATTGACCGGACGAGTCGTGATCGAAGGACCGCCGATGTCAGCGCCCGCGGCGGATCCAATGCTGCCGGTGCGCTCGGACGCGTTCGCTCAGGTCAACGTCGGGCTGCAGCCGGTAGCGAATGACCCCGCCCGTTTCAGTCCGGCCGTGGCACGAGCTGCAGCCGACGGATCGTTCACTGTGACTGGTCTCGTCCCAGGCCGTTATTCGGTGACGGCGACTCCACCACGCGCCGCGACGTCGTTGCGATCAGTGATGCTCGGCGGCACCGATGTCACCGACCTCGCGATTGAAATCGGCGCAGCGAATACGACCGACCTCGTCCTCACATACGCGGGGAATACCGTCGCGACTCTTCAGGGCTCGATCGAGGGATTCGCGCTCACTCCGAATGCGGCCGTGACCGTGCTGGTTTTTTCTGCCGATCGCCGCTACTGGGCTGATCCGGTCGCGGCGCGACGGCGATTTCGCGCTGTCGCTCCCTCGCGTGATGGATCGTTCATCGTCCCCCTGGCACCTGGGGAGTACCTTGTCTGCGCTGTTCCTGACGAGGCCGCGGTCGACTGGCAGGAGATGAGCCGGTTGGACGTGCTGGCCCGCACGGCGCAGCGCGTCGTCGCCGTTGACGGCACGCGCACGACCGTAATGGTGAAGCGATGACCAGAACGACCGCGGCGTTCGCGGTTTTCGCGATGACCTTTACTGTCGTCGTCGCGGCATCGCAGACACCGCGTCCGCAAGCTGCGCCCGCACCGCCAACGTCGACCATCCAGGGCGTCGTCGTCGCGGCTGATACCGGCGCGCCGCTCCGCCTCGCCCACGTGGTGGTGATCGGCGCGACGGGAACGTTGAAAGTCACGTCGACGGAAGCTGACGGCCGATTCACGTTCGTCAATCTGCCCGCGGATCGCTACACGATCGGCGCCAGCAAGCCGCCGTATATCGGCGCGCTGGCGGGCGCGAAGCGTCCAGCGCGGCCGGGGTCGCCGGTGGTCGTTGCCGCTGGACAGTTGGTCAGCGATGTCATCGTCCGATTGCCGCCGGGTGCGGCGATCTCCGGCGTCATCACGAACGAGCTTGGCCAGCCCGCGGTTGCGACGTTCGTCGGGCTGAGAACGTGGCAGATGCGCGGGACCGAGCGCGTCATGGTGAATGCGCAGGCACCAATGAGCGCGACCGACGAGCGCGGCCGCTACCGCATTGCCGGTCTGCCGCCGGGGGACTACATCGTCTCGGCGATGCCGCTGTTGGCATCGTTGCAACCGCAGAAGATTTTGAGGGCTGCGGAAGTCGACGCCGCCCTCAAGACCGATCCCGCGACGATTACGCCGACGCCGATCGCTCCGTCGCAATCGTTGACCGTCGATCGCTACGCACCCAGCTACTACCCGGGCACGCCGCGCGGGGAGGACGCGGTGGTCGTTACCGTGATCGCCGGCGAGGATCGACAGAACGTCGACTTCCGTGTCGAGCGCGCGAAGAGCGCCCGCGTCGAGGGCACCGTGTTTGGCGCTGATGGCCGTCCGATTGGCGGCGATCCGCGCGGTGGCGCGTTTCGGCTGACGTTGCGCACGGCGTCAAGTGATGCGACGTTTTCCACCTTGATGTCGGCGACGATTGGCCCCGAAGGGCGATTTGCCTTCGCGAATGTCATGCCGGGTACCTACATCGCGTCGATGGCGATGCAGAACGGCGATTTTCTCGCCACGCTCGTCGACGTCAACGGCGTCGACGTCACTGGCCTGCAGCTCAACCAGCGGCCGCCGATTGCCGTTCGCGGCCGGTTGATTTTCGACGGTAACGGGCCGCCGCCGGCGGTTGGCGGGCGCCTTGTTTCGATTGCCGGTGCAGCGTCTGACGCGCAGGCACTTGCGCCGTCGGTTGGCCGCACCGATCCCGCGGGCGTCTTCGAGATCTCGCGACTGCTTCCCGGCCGCTACAAAGTCGGAGCCTCGCTGTCGTTCGGCGCGTCGGCCGACCAATTGAAGTGGTCGCTGCAGTCCGTTGTCGTCGACGGCCGCGACATCACCGACCTGCCACTGGAAGTCGGCGCCGACGCCGCGCCCAGGGAAATCGTCGTCACCTACACGGATCGATGGCAGGAAATCAGCGGCCGCCTGCAACTCGCCAACGGCGCGCCGGCGACGGACTACGCCGTCGTCGTGTTTCCTGCGGACCGGAACCACTGGATTTACGAATCGCGGCGCATCGCGATTGCACGCCCGGGCTCGAACGGCCAATTCACGTTCGGCGGCCCGGGCCCGACGACGTTGCCGCCGGGAAATTATCTGATTGCCGCTGTGACCGACATCGAGCGCGGCGAACAATTCAATCCTGCGTTTCTGGCCGCGCTCGCGCAGGCGGCGATTCCCGTAGTGGTCAAACCCGGCGAGCGGAAGATCCAGGACCTGGCAGTGCGATAGGCGGCCGGTTCCGGGGTTCAATTGGGGACGGGGGTGTTTTCCACAGATTTGCGGCTTTGGGGGACAAGGGTCGGCGATAGTTAG
>DASUGM010000288.1:0-4354 GCA_036274055.1 Vicinamibacterales bacterium
CGCACGATTCCCGGCGTGTCGCTGATCACGAAGATGGGTCTCATGTTCGTCTTCAATCGCGAGACTGGCGAACCGATGTACGGGATGGAAGAGCGGCCGGTGCCGCAGACGACGGCCAAGGGCGAGTGGACGTCGCCGACCCAGCCGTTCCCGCTCAAGCCCGAGCCGCTCGCGCGCATGGCGCTCAAGAAGGACGAGCTCGCCAAGGTCACGCCGGAACTGGAGGCGCACTGCAAGGGCCTCTGGGAAAAGTACAACCTGTCGGACTCGGTGCCGTACAACCCGTGGCAGGAAAAGCAGGACATCGTCGTCTTTCCAGGCGCCGTTGGCGGCGGCAACTGGCAGGGCGTCATGGTCAACAAGCCGCTGGGGTTGATGATCACGAACGTCCACAACACCGGGCAGTGGGGGCATCTCGAAGAACGCGCGCCCGGTGCGGGCCGCGGCGGCCGTGGCGGCCGCGGTGCCCGCGGCGGTGATCCGGCCGGCGGTCGCGCCGGCGGCGAGCCGCCGGATCTGCCGGACAACGTCATCGCGCCCGGCACCGGGCCGAACATGAGCAAGGTCACGCCGGAAGGCGGACGCTTCTGGGACGCGGCGAACAAGTACAGCTGCGCGCAGCCGCCCTGGGGAGAACTGATCGCCGTCAACGCCAACACCGGCGACATCGCGTGGCGGATTCCGCTCGGTGAGTACCCGGAGCTCGTCGCCAAGGGCATTCCGGTGACCGGCGCGCCCAGCCTCGGCGGCGGCATCACCACCGCCGGGAACCTGGTCTTCATCGGCGCGACGATCGACGGCATTTTCCGCGCGATTGACGCGCGCAACGGCAAGGAGCTCTGGCGCGAGAAACTCGAAGCGCCGGCGCACTCGATTCCGTCGACCTACCTCGGCAAGGACGGCAAGCAATACATCGCGGTGCCGGCCGGCGGCGGCGGTTTCCTGCGCAGCCCGACCTCGGACACCGTCATCGCCTGGAAGATTGAGTAGGAGCCTCGCTGATGAAGCACCGCACACGTCTCGTTGTCGCCGCGCTGGCCGTGGCCGGCGCGATCTGCATCGTCGTGCCGATGAACGCGCAGCAGGGACGCGGCCGCGGCGCCGGCGGACCGGCGCGGAAACGCGTGCTGGCCTGGGCCGACACGCGCAACGGCCAGGCGCAGCATGAATCGGTCGGCCACGCGCTCGCGATCATCGAGCGCCTCGGCTACGAATCGGGGCAGTGGGACACGTTCATCCGCACCGACTCGAACATCATCTCGAAGACGCCGAAGAAAACCGACGGATCGGCGGCGAGCGGCGGGCCGAACCTGAACAACGTCGACGCGATCTTCTTCATGGGCCATCGCGAGGTGCCGCTCGAGCCGGCTCAGCGCGAAGAACTGCTGTCGTTCGTGCGCGAAGGCAAGGGGTTCGTCGCGGCGCACGTCGGCCTGACGGCGTTCGAGTCCTGGCCGGAGTTTCTCGACATGCTCGGCGCGCGATTCGATGGTCACCCGATCACCGGCCCGGGCACCATCGTCAACGAGCGTCCGGACTTCCCGGCGACGAAGCACTTCCCGCCGTCGTTCGCGTTCAGCGACGAGTTCTATCAGCCGAAGGATCACTCGCGAGAGAAGATCGACGTGCTGCTGCGGCTCGATCTGTCCAACGTGCCGGCAAACGGCAGTCTCCATTTGAAGGGCGACTATCCGCTCGCGTGGGCCAAGAACTACGGCAAGGGCCGCGTCTTCTACGGATCGTTCGCGCACTCGCCCGAGACCTGGGACATCCGCAACATCCAACAGATGTACTTCGAGGCAATGCGGTGGGCGCTGCGGCTGAGCGATGCGGACCCGCAGCCGCATCCGATGACGCCGGCGCCGTCTAGCGCCGGCCGGGGCGGGGGCGGAAATCGACGCTGAAGTCGAGGTTGTCTTTCTGTTCCTCGACGCGTTTCGGGTCGATACCCGGCACGGCGGCGACGTCTTTCCAGGTCTTGAACGGGCCGTGCTCGGTCCGGTGCTTGACGATGGCGGCGGCCGTGTCCAGCTCGACGTCAAACGTCTCCGCGATGGCCTCGGCGGACACTTCGTTGATCTTGATCTTCTTGCCGAGCGCCACGCTCAGATACGACACGAGCGCCTCGTAGTCGGCGTCGTTGATCGACGCGCCCTCGCCAATCATCTTCTCGAGGATCGCGGCCCAACCGGCGCGCGACTCGCGATGCCTGGTGACGTCGACGACCGGGTGACAGTCGAGGCAGAGACGGACCGCGACCGCCTTGCCGGTGCCGTCGGGAAACGTCGTCAGGGGCGCCGGCCTGGCGTCCTGACGAGCCTCGGCGACCATGATCGACGTCGCGTGGGCAACGGCGAGGGCGCATGCGGCGGCAAGGAGAATCTTCATCGTGCTGCAAAACCATAGCATCGGGCTCCTCGCGAGCGGGGCATAATCCCGCGATGGATTCCTGGCGGACGGCGGTCGTCAACGCCGATGACACGCACATCTGGCTGCACGGCTACGACGTCACCGATCTGATGCGGCAGGCCGGCTTCGTCGAGACCGTCTTCCTACTGCACCGCGGCCGGCTGCCGAATGCCGGCGAACGCCGGCTGCTCGACGCGGTGCTCGTCGGATCGGCGGACCACGGCCCCGGCGCGCCGTCATGCGCCACCGCGAGACTCGCGGCGTCGGGAAACCGGCAGTCGGTGTCCGCGGCGATCGCCGCGGGCGTGCTCGCGATTGGCGATGAGCACGGCGGTGCCGGTGAGCTCTGCATGCAGCTCGTCGTCGACAGTCTGGCCGCGGTCGCGGCCTCGGGCGGGACGTTGGAGGAGGCGGCGCATCGCGCCGTCGAGGCCGCGCGGCGCGAAGGCAGGCGGCTGCCGGGCATTGGGCATCGGTCGCATACGACCGATCCGCGCGTCGCGACGCTGTTCGACATGGCCCGCGACGCCGGCATTGCCGGCGATGGCATCCGGTTCATGCGGGCGCTCGAAGCGAGCGCGGCCGCGTTGGTCAAGCCGCTGCCGCTGAACATCGATGGCGCGCTCGCGGCGATCTTGCACGACCTGGGCTTTCCGCCGCGCGCCGCGAAGTTCATCTTCATCATCGGTCGCGTCGCCGGGCTGACGGCGGAAGTCGCCGAAGAGTACGCGCGCGAGAAGCCGATGCGCATCAAGATCCCCGTGACCTACGACGGCGCTGCGCCGCGTCCGCTGCCCTCGCAGGATCGCAACGGAAAGCAGGACTGATTTCATGGCGGAACGATCGATCACGGCGGAAGAACAGCAAATCTGCGCGGACACCATCGCGCGGGCGCGGGCGGCGATGCGCGCTGTCGACGGCTACGATCAGGCCCGCGTCGATCGCCTGTGCCGCGCCATCGCGTGGGCGGGCGGCAACGAGAGCACGGCGACGCGCCTCGCCGCAATGAGCGTGGCCGAAAGCGGCATGGGCAGCCCCGAGCCCAGCCGCCGCGGCAAGGTGCTGGGCATTTTGCGCGATGCGCTGCGACAGAAAAGCATCGGCATCATCGAGGAGCTGCCGGAGAAAGGGATCGTCAAGTACGCGAAGCCCGCCGGCGTCATCGCCTCGCTGATTCCGGTCACCAGCCCGTACGTCACGCCGATTGGCATCGCCATCTACGCGATCAAGTGCAAGGACGCGGTGATCTTCGCGCCCCATCCCGCCAGCCGGAAGACGACGAACGAGACCGTGCGGCTGATGCGCGCGGGGCTGCAGGAGCTGGGCGCGCCCGTCGATCTGCTGCAGTGCATCGAGCGGCCGAGCATTCCGCTGTCGCAGGCGCTCATGGCCGGCTGCGACCTCACCATTGCCACCGGCGGCCCGCCGATGGTGCGCGCCGCCTACAGCTCGGGCAAGCCCGCCTACGGCGTCGGCGCCGGCAACGCGACGATGGTGGTCGACGAAACCGCGGACATCGCCGAAGCCGCGCGCAACACCGCGATCAGCAAGACCAACGACAACGGGTCCGGCTGTTCAGCCGACGGCAACCTCGTCGTCGATGCGACCATCTACGACGCGCTGCTGGAGAAGCTGCAGAGCGAGGGCGGCTACGTGGTGAACGAGCAGGAGAAGCAGCAACTCCGCCGTGCCTACTGGGACGAAAACGGACGCCGGACCGCCGACACGATCGCCCGGACGGCGCAGGTCGTTGCCGCAAAGGCCGGCTTCGCTCCTCCCGCCGACAGGAAATTCCTGATCGTTCCGGAAACACAGATCGGGAAGGAGCATCTGTTCTCCACGGAGAAGCTCGGCATCGTCCTCGCGGTGTTCAAGTACTCCGGATTCGATCAGGCGCTGGACATCGTGCGCCGCATTTTCGAAACCGGCGGACGCGGGCATTCCT
>DASUGM010000289.1:0-7179 GCA_036274055.1 Vicinamibacterales bacterium
CCGGATTGGATTGACCGATTGACTGATGGACCGATTGGATTGCAGGCATTGACGGAGTGGCGGATTGGCGACAATCCGCCACTCCGTTTTCGTTTCGCGCGGAGATCGCATGGCGGTCGTGCCAATCAGGCGATCCGGCAATAGCTGGTTCGGCAATAATTACGGCAATCGGATTGTTCAATTCGGCAATCCAATCCGGCAATGCCCTCGATACGGCAATCCGGCAATGACAAGAGTTCTCCACGTAGAAGCAACCGTGCACGGCCGGATCCTGGTGCGCGAATCAGCGACGCCCGCGGGCGTGCTCGCGCTCTTCCACGGCTACGCGCAAAGTGCTGAAGACGCGCTGAACGACATCGAAGGCGTACCAGGTCTCGATCGCTGGACCGTGGTCGCCATCCAGGCGCTGCATCCGTTCTACACCCGCGGCGGCCGCGACGCGGGCGGCGACAAGATCGTCGCCAACTGGATGACCCGGCAGGATCGCGATCTTGCGATTGCCGACAACGTCGCCTACATCGATCGGGTGATCGACGCCGTGAACCCCCTCAAGACCCAAGACCCAGGCCCCAAGACCGTTTGTTTCGTCGGCTTCTCGCAGGGCGCGTCAATGGCGTATCGCGCCGCGATGCTCGGGCGCCACGAACCGGCCGGCATTGTCGCGCTGGCCGGAGACATTCCGCCCGAGGTGCGCGCGTCGCAGCGGCGAATCTGGCCGCGGGTCCTGATCGGCGTCGGCGACGGCGAGCAGTGGTACACCGCCCCGAAACTCGAATCCGACGTGACGTTTCTGCTTGCCGCCGGCGTCACCCCAGAGGTCTGCAAATTCTCCGGCAAGCACGAATGGACCCAGGAGTTTCGCGAGCAGGTGGGCCGGTGGCTGGGCCAGACCTGAGCGGCGTTCATCCAGCTAGTCTGCTGGGGGCCATTGGACCGCCCCCCAGGCGGTCCAATGGCCCCCACCTCGACGGGAGCGACATGCGTCGAACCGGAGGCCGCCCGGTCGACAGGACTCCAAGCTAACCGCGATGTAAGCTGGTCCGTCCCATCACTGACTGATGGGACTCACATGGGCCTGACCAACGCCGACTCCGACCTCCTGCCCGGCACCCTCGAACTGCTGGTGCTCAAGACGCTGCTGCGTGAAGCCCGTCACGGCTACGGCATCGTCGAGCACCTGCGCGTCGCGTCCGGGGACGCGCTCACGGTCGGAGAAAGCGCGCTTTACCCGGCGCTGCAGCGGCTGTTGCTGAACGGGTGGGTGACGGCGTCGTGGGGCGCGTCGGAGAACAACCGCCGCGCCCGCTTCTACACGATCACCGCCAGCGGCAGGCGGCAGCTCGAGAAGGAACGCGCCGCGTTCGCGCGCCGCGTTGGTCTCGTGCAGCGCGTGCTCGAGGCGTAGGAGAGGGAGATGCGATTCCTGCGACGACTCTCGTTCTGGCTGAACCGACGTCGGGCCGAAGACGAACTCCGTGAAGAGATGGAAACGCATCGCGTCATGCGCGAGGCCGCGCTCCAGCGCGACGGCGCCGCCGATGCCCGCGGCGAGAGCCGGCGCGCGCTCGGCAACGTGGCCCTTGCCGCCGACGACGTCCGCGACGTGTGGATCTGGCCGTGGCTCAACGACGTCGTTCGCGACGTGCGTTACGCGTTGCGCATACTGCGCCGGCGTCCGGCGTTTGCGGTGACCTGTGTCGCCACCATCGCCATCGGCACCGGCGCGCTGACTTCCGTGCTGTCGGTCGTCCACGCCGTCCTGATGAGTCCGCCGCCGTATCCGAATCACGCGCGCATCGTCCAGGTTGGCCAGGTGGTGAAGGGCCGCGTCCGCGACGAAGTTTCGGCGCCGGATGTCCTGGCGCTGCGCGCGCGTGGCGGAGCGCTGAGCGAAGTGACGACGGCCTGGACGTCGTCGGCGAGTTTGACTGGCGGCGCGCTGCCGGAGCGCGCGCGGCTCGTCTACACGGACTCACGCGCGTTTTCGATTCTCGGGACGCCGCCGATTGCCGGCCGTGTGCCGACCGTGGCCGACGAAGCCCCTGGCGCGCCGCCGGTCGTCGTCCTGAGCCAGTCCCTGTGGGCACAACAATTCGCGTCGGATCCCGCGATTCTCGGCACGTCGTTGCGGATCGACGGGGCCGGTTACACCGTGATCGGTGTGATGCCGGCATCGTTTCGCTTCCCGGCGCCGTACTGGTCGGTCGGTGACCTGTGGCTGCTCCGCGGCGCGACGCACCCGTCGTGGCCCGACCTGCGCGATCCGACGATGCTCGCGTTCGGGTTGATCGCCGAGGGCGCGCCGCTCGCGCGCGCACAGCAGGAAGCGGACGCCACTGCCGCGGCGCTCGACGCCAGATATCCGAAATCCGGCACGATCGGTTTGCGCCTGCTGCCCTATGCCGAGACGGTCCGCGCCGGATCACGGCCGCGGCTGCTGCTGATTCTCGGCGCCTCGGGCGTCGTCCTGCTGATCGTCTGCGTCAACATCGTCAACCTGCTGCTCGGGCGCAGCGTCGATCGGCATCGGGAACTGGCGGCCCGCGCGGCGCTTGGCGCTGGCCGGGCGCGGCTGGCGCGGCAGCTGATCACCGAAACGCTGATCCTGTTTTCGCTCGGCGGCGCCGCGGGTGTAGTGCTCGCGATGTGGGGATCGCGCGCGATCGTCGCGATTCGATCGTTCAGTATTCCGCGGATGGAAGAAGCCGCGGTGAATCTGCCGGTCGCGGCGATGGCGCTCGCCGCCGTGATCAGCGCGGCGTTGATCGTCGGCAGCGTGATCGCGTTACAGGCGACGTCGGGCGGGCGGCTGGGACTTGATGACGCCGGCGCCCGCGGTGCGTCGCAGGGACGCCGCTGGCGGAGGATTCAGCGCGCGCTGGTCGCCGCGGAAGTCGGTCTTGCCCTGGTGCTGCTCTGCGGCGCCGGCGTACTGCTCGAGGGCGCGCGGGCGCAGGCGCGCGTCGATCCCGGCTTCAACACTGACGGCCTGCTTCACGCGCGCCTGACGCTCCCGCGCGAGAAATACGTGACGCTGGCGTCGCAGCGCCAGTTCTTCGATCGGCTGACCGCCACGCTCGCCGCAGTGCCCGGAGTCCGCGACGCCGGTATCGTCGACGTCCCGCCTGGCGTCGGCGGGTCGAACGCGCCGGGCATCCTCATCGAAGGCGAGCCACTGCCGGCGACCGAGCGCGAACTGCGCAGCGCCAACGTGCGGATGGCAAACGCCGAGTACTTTTCGACGCTCGGTCTCACCGCCCGCGCCGGCCGGCTGTTCACTGCCGCCGATCGCGAGACGACGCAGGTGGCGGTGGTGAACGAAGCCTTCGTCGCGAAGCATTTGAGCGGCGGGCCGGCGGTCGGCCGGCAGATTCGGGTCGCGCTGCGCGGCACGACGATCGCGCAGGCGCCACCGCGGACCATCATCGGCGTTTACGCCGACATCAAAGAGAAGACCATCTACGAACCGACGCCGCCGACGGTGTGCCTGCCGATCGGCGCGCGCGACTCGACGCGCATGGCGATCGTCGTCAGGACCGATCGAGAATTTGGCGAGATGACACCGGCGGTCCGCCGTGCCATCGCGGACGTCGATCCGGAGCAGGCGGCGTTCGGCTTCATGGGCCTTGGCGAGCTGATGGGCAGCGAGCTGTCGCTGAACAAGCTCAACCTGCAGCTGCTCGGCACCTTGGGCGGCGTCGCGCTGGCCCTGGCGGTGATCGGTGTCTACGGCGTCACCGCGCATGCCGTCCGGCAGCGGACACGGGAGATCGCAATCCGGCTGGCGCTCGGGATCACACCCGCGGCGGTGCGGCGCCTGTTGCTGCGCGAGTGCACCTGGTTGATTGCCGCCGGTTTCCTCGGTGGTGGTGCCGTCGCGCTCTGGAGCGCGGGCCTACTGCGGTCGCTCGTCTACGGCATCGATCACACCAGCTGGACGACGTTTGCGGCGGCGGGCGCCGTGCTCGCGGTGACGGTGCTCGCCGGGTGCTATGTCCCGGCGCGGCGGGCGGCACGGGTCGATCCGGCGCTGGTGCTACGGTCGGAATAGCCGGCGCATCCACTAGAATCTACGCGGTGTTTCCTCCGCGTCTCCGGGAATCTCTGCGTCTCCGCGTGAGCCGTCCGTGGGGTTGCCGGCAGGCCGCCGTTGGTCTGCGCGCCGTTCTCTTCCTGTGCCTGGCGACGCCGTCGTTCGCACAAACCGCGGCCGCGCCGCCCGAGCCCCAGACGCGCGCCGAGCAACTGCAGCAGCAGCGCGAGGCGAAAGCCATCGAGGTGAAGCCGTACGAGCCGAACGCCCTCGAACGCACGATGGACCTGGCCGAAGGGAAAGTACTTCCGTTTCTGATGCGCGACGGCCTTTACGGCAAGGTCGGCAGCATCTCGACGAGCAGCGGCTTCGCGCTCGGCGCCGGCTATCGTGATCGATCGCTGATTCGCGGCTTGGGCGCGCTGGATCTCTTCGGCGGCTGGTCACTCAAGCATTACTGGACGTTGTCCAGCGCGGTCGACTTCCCGGTGGCGCGGCGCGAACGGGTGTTGCTCAATGGCTACGCGCGCCGCTACTCGTTCGTCGAGGAAGAATTCACCGGCATCGGTCCGGACTCGACGCGAGATCAGCGGGTGGTCTACTCGATGAAGGGATGGGTGGCCGGCGGCGGCTTGAAGTTCAAACCGGTCAAGCCGTTGATC
This sequence comes from Vicinamibacterales bacterium, assembly GCA_036274055.1. Taxonomy (GTDB): domain Bacteria; phylum Acidobacteriota; class Vicinamibacteria; order Vicinamibacterales; family SCN-69-37; genus DASUGM01. The sequence goes on from DASUGM010000289.1 coordinate 4,696, forward strand.
TTCGGCGCCGGCGTCGAGTATCAGGATCCGGAAGTCGGCCCGGGCAACGGCGCGCGGTTTCCATCGATCGAAACGTTCTTTGACGACGCGACGGCACCGGCGTTTGCCGGCGCGCCGGAGTTCACGAAGCCGTGGGCGTTCGTCGAGGTCGACTATCGCGAGCCGCTGAACGCCCGCCGCGGCGGCTATTACCGGGTCGACGTCAGCCGCGTCGAAGACCGCAGGGGCGGCGCGACGTCGTTCACGCGCGCCGACGTCGATCTGCGTCAGTTTTTCAGCTTTCTTGCCGAGCGACGGATTATCGCCGTCCGCGCGCTCGCGTCGACGACCGAGACCGACGACGGCGCACGAGTGCCGTTTTACCTGATGCCGACGCTCGGCGGCAACGACACGCTGCGCGGCTTCCGGGCGCTGCGGTTTCACGGCGCGCACCGGATGCTGCTGCAGGCCGAGTACCGATTCGAGGTCTGGTCGGGTTTCGACGCGGCGCTGTTCTATGACACCGGCAAGGTCGCCGATCAGCGCAGCGGTCTGAATTTCAAGAACCTCGAGAAGGACTACGGGATGGGCTTCCGCTTCGCCACCGACAAGGGCGTCGTCCTCCGCGTGGACGGGGCGTTCGGCAGCCGCGACGGCAGGCACCTGCACATCGTGTTCGGCGGGGTGTTCTAGTGCGCCGGCTGATTGGATCGCTGGCGATTGCGGCGGCGGCCATCGTCGTCGCCGGGATGCCGGCGTCGACTGCCACGCCGAAGTACTTTCCCGACGATCCGATCTGGCAGGACAACGACCGTGCGGTCGACGCGGTCAAGGTCGGCGTGGTCGAAGACGCCAACGGCTATGACTTCGTCGTCAACACGTTCGTCATGCCCGGCGAGCATCGCGACGTGCACGCGTTGAACGTCAACACCGTGGACGAGGTGCCCGATTCGAGCTGGTTCCAGAACCGGATCGGGCGCGCGCAGATGAGCGTCGATCAGGTCGTGAAAGGGCCGGATCGAACCGCGCCGGTGTCCATTGACGGCTGGGTGGTCTCGGCGGGCAAGTCGAGCGGCGTGCAGCCGGGCTTCCGCATGGTCGATCCGTCCGACACGAGTAATCCGAGTTACCCGAATGGGCAGCTCTATCAGATCGAAATCGATCCGGAGTCGAATCCGGAAATGGCGAGCGGCGCCGAGATCATCGGCACCGCGTTCTACCACGCGATCGGTTATCACACCGTCGATGTCTATCTGGCCGAGCTCGATCCGGCGAAGCTGGTGATCTCGCCTGACGCGAAGATCTTCGATCCGCTGATCGGCGAGAAGCGCACGCTGTCGCTCCGCGACGTCAACCGGGTGCTCGAAAGGGCCTCACCGCAAGCCAACGGCAAGTTCCGCGTGCTGGTCAGCCGCTTCGCCGCCGGCACGTATCTCGGCAACTTCCGCTACTACGGCACGCGTCCCGACGATCCGAACGACATCGTCCCACACGAACATCGGCGGGAACTGCGCGGCGCGCGCGTGTTCGCGGCCTGGCTGAACCACGACGACTCGCGCGGCGTGAACAGCCTCGACTTTCTGGAGACCGCCGGCGGCAAGAGTTTCGTCCGGCACTACATGTTCGACTTCGGATCGATTCTCGGCAGCGGCACCGTGTTCGCGCAGCGCCATCGCGCCGGCAACGAGTACATCTTCGAACAGAAGCCGGGCTGGCTGACGCTGGCGACGCTGGGTCTCTACACGCGGCCGTGGCTGCACATCAACTACCCGCCGCAGCCGCCGTCGATCGGCCGCATCGAGGCCGACGCGTTCGATCCGGTGAAATGGAAGCCCGAGTATCCGAACACCGCCTTCGACAACATGCGCGCCGACGACGCCTTCTGGGCGGCACGGATCGTGGCGAAGTTCACGCCGGAGATGATTCGCGGCGTCGTTGCCAAGGCGAGGTACAGCGATCCGCGGGCGACCGAGTACCTGATCGGCGTGCTGCTCAAGCGCCAGAAGAAGGTGTTGACGGCCTGGCTGGCCGGGGTCAATCCGCTGGTCGATTTCACTAACTACGAAGCTGGCGGAGATCTCACGTTCGTCAACGCCGCGGTTGCCGCGGGCGTCGCCACCGATGCGACGTCGTACACGGTGCAGTGGGCGCGCCTCGACAACGCCACTGGACAGACGACCGCGATCGGCGGGGCAGAGACGAACACGCGGCCGCAGTTCCGCGTCCCGGCTGCAGCCGCCTCGATGCGCGCCGGCGAGTATCTCGAAGCGCGCGTGTCGGCGACGCACGCGTCGTTCCCGACGTGGGCGACGCCGGTGACGGTCCATTTCCGGCGGACCGCAGTCCGTTGGGAAACGGTCGGCATCACGCGAGGGCAGTAGCGTGCGCAGCTACGACGCGGCGGACCGAGATGCGCCGACGCTGGTGCTCGCGCACGGCGCCGGCGCCGGCCACGATCATCCCTGGATGAAGAAGGTCGCGCAGGGGCTCGCCGACCGCGGCGTG
>DASUGM010000290.1:0-7327 GCA_036274055.1 Vicinamibacterales bacterium
AGCGCGCGAAAGGCCGCGAGGTCGAAGCGCACCTCCGGTGGTGAAGTTCGTGCCCTAGAGGCGGCCGGCGTCGGCGCCGGCAGCGGCTGCAGGAGCTGCGGCGGCGCCGAACTCCGCAGGACCACCGACTGCGCCACGCGCCGCTGCAGGTTCAGATCGTTTGGCCCGTCGCCGAAGGTCAGTCCCTCACGCATGGCGACTCGCACTCCCACCACCGGCGCGCGGAGGTCGGCCGTCACGTCGGCGACCGTGAACACCCGGCGCGCCAGCTTCGCCTCGCGAGCCGCACGCATGATGCGGCCGTTCGGGCCTTCGAGCGTCACTTCCGCGTAGGTCAGCGGCGCCAGGCCGGGCGCGAACAGGGTTGGTGTGCGACAAACCGCCTGAAGACGCTTGCCTTGCAACCCCTGCGTCACCGCTTCTTGCGCTTCGCTGTCGTTGAGCGCTGCGATTGGCGCCACGTCAGTGTCCGCGGCGGGTGTGCCGTCGCGGACGGCGACGTAGCGCCGCCGCGCCCGCACCTCCAGCCCGTCGCCTTTGACGCGCACGTCAATCTCATGCGTCTTGCCGTCGAACTCCGCCGGCACGAACCCGAGCAGATACTGATGGTGCAGCTCGTCGGCGATCCGCGTGAACGCACCCTTCAGCTCGTTGTCGCTCTCCAGACGAAAGCGATCGCCGCCTGAATCGCGCGCCAGCGCGCGCAAGTCACGATCCCCGGCGGCGGCGCCGAAGCTCGCGGCGCTGATGGTGTAGATCAGAAACCCCTCGCGGTCGGCACGCCGCGTCAGATCTTTCAGCGACGCGTCGCTCACCGGCGGCATCCGCCGGCAGCCGTTCCGGTGCACCGTCGGCCACATGTCGCGGTTGAAGTTGGTCACGCCGCTGTTGAGCCCGTCGGAAAACAGCAGCGCGGCGCGGCGGCCCGGCTCCGGCTCGAGCGCGCCGAGCACGCGATCGAGACCGTCCCAGATCGCCGACCCGAGATCCATCGGCATCACATCGCCGAGCAGGCGCTTCAACAGCGAGCGGTCCGTGGTCAACGGCGCGCAGTCCCAGTTGAGCAGCGACAGTGACGCGCGGTCCGGACCGCTCAGCTCGTCAACGAACGCGCCGGCCGCGGCTGCGACTTTGTCGAAGCGCTCGGACATGCTGCCGCTGCGATCCAGCACCAGGCCGATGGTGATCGGCTGGATGCCGTTGGAGAACACGGTGATTGGCCGCGGCTTGCCGTTGTCGAACACTTCGAAGTCGCTCTGGGTCAGGCCGAGCAAGAGGCGGCCGTCGCGATCGCGGACCGTGGCGTAGACCGCGACCGTGTCGTTGGCGCCGCGGAAGATCTGGTCACGCAGAGACGCGAAGGGCGCCGAGACGCAGAGCACAACGCCGACTGCAACCGAAGCGACGCGGAACATGTGAACGTTCCGCGCGAGCATAGCACTCAGTCGGCGATGTACCCGCGTCGCGCGCGCACGATCGGACCGCCCCGCTTCACGCGCACGTCGATCGTGTGCCAGCGTCCGTCCTTGGGCAGGTTCGACACATAGGCCAGCACGTACTGGCGGCTGAGCTCGTCGGCGATGCCGGCGGTCGCCGGACCGAGGTCCGACGGAGACGAGATGATCTCGGTCCGTCCGCCGCTGTCATCGGTCATCGCGTGCAGGGCCATCGCGTTGGCGGCATCGCTGCTGCCGCCGTGCGACGACCGCGGGTACGGCTGCGACGACGGTGGCGGCGGCGCCCGCCGCGGAAACGGCAGCTGAATCGTCGGCCGGCCAGGGAGCGGCAGTTGGACCTGCGGCACGGTCGGGGCCGAGGTGTAGCGGCCTCCGCCCGATCCATCGATGCCGATCGCGTAGACGAGCACCTCGGATTCACGGATCACCTGCTGCACGTCCGCCAGGCGCGTGTTGCTGTTGGTGTCGTTCCCGTCCGAGATGATCACCAGCGCCTTCTTCGGCCTGCTGCCGGTCGCCGCCATCGGCACCGCTTCGACGACCGTGTCGTACATCGCCGTGCCGCCGCTCGGCCGCACGCCGTTGACGCCGAGCATCAATGCCGCCCGGTTCTCGGTCCAGCCCTGCACCAGGTCCGGATGCGAATCGAACCGATAGAGAAACATCTCGTCCTCGCGGCCGAGCAGATCGTAGACGAAGCGGCCGAGCGCCGACCGCGCCGCGGTCATCTTCTCGCCCTGCATGCTGCCGCTAGTATCGAGGGCGATGCCCAGGCTGACCGGCACGCGCTCGGCGTCGAACTGCGTGACCGTCTGCGGCTTGCCGTTCTCGTAGACCTCGAAGTCCTCGGCGCGCAGGCCGCCGACGAACCGCCCCTGGTGATCGGTCACCGTCGCGGTGACGCTAATCAGATCGACCGCGGTCCGGAACGAGAATCCCTGGTTCTGCTTGTCCTGCGCAGACAGCGGCAGAACCGCCAGCGCCAGCGCGGCCGCGATGAGCGCGCCTCCGCGTCGCCGCGTCTCTCTGCGTCTCTGCGTCATCATGATGCCTTCTTTGCCCGCGTGTCGCGGTGCTCGATCGCCGAACCATCGCGCAGACGGAACCGCACCCGGTAGCGCGCGACATCGTCGGCGCGAGGAATCGCGACGACAAACCGCGTGGTATCGCCGGCCATCAGCACGGGCGCATCGACGCCGGACGTGACCGTCGCCACCACCTGATCCGCGCCGTCGATCGCGTCGACGACGGCCATCAGGTGATCGAGCGCGGCGCCGCCGGCAGGATTCTGGACGGTGCCGGTCACCGTCAGGTCTCCGCTGCGCTCGCGCGTGTGACTGAGCGCCTTGAGCGAGATCGGCACCACCGCGGGCGTCGCGGGCGTCTCGGTCTTCGCCGCCGGCGCGGTGACCACTTCCGTCACCGACGGAGCGTCGCTTCGGCTGGCCGTGACCGTCGCCGCGACCAGCGCGATCACGACGCAGACGACCGCAATCGCAATCCACGACTGCGACGATGACGCACGCGGCCGCGTCTCGGCGGCAAACATCGTGTCAACGGCCGATACCTCGGCGATCGGCTCGAACTGCGGGATCGACTCGGGCTGCGGGCTCGGCTCGACGCGCGCGGGCCGCTCGAGATGATCCAGGCGGTCGTCCCAGTTGTCGCTCGTCGCCGCGTGCCGGAGCAGCGCCGCGCGCGCGACATCGCGACGCCGCGCGTCGCTCGCGTATCGCCACGCGACCGCGGAAATCAGCACACCGGTAACAATCACCGCCACCATCAACACCAGAATCAACGTCGTCATTGCCGGTTACCTCAACTTGAACTCGACGGACACCGTGACGATCACGTCCACCGCCGCGCCGTGCCGGTGCGCGGGAGAAAAGCGCCACTGGCGGACGGCCTCGATCGCCTTGTCGTTCAGACCGGCACCCAGGCCGCGCAGCACGCGCACGTCGCCGACCGAGCCGTCGCGACGCACGACAATCTCCAGATTGACGTCGCCCTGGATGCGCTGGCGGCGCGCCTCGTCGGTGTAGTTGGCCTTCACCTCGCGCAGCAGCGACGGCGGTTCGATGCCGGCGCCCGGTCGAAACGGGCCGCCACCGGTGCCCCCGCCTGAACCGTCGCCGAGCCCCGTTCCCTCGCCCTCGCCGATGCCCGTCCCTCGGCCGGTGCCCGCGCCTCCGCCCGCGCCCGGGCCCTGGCTCTCGCGTTGAGCCGGCGGCGCCGTCGGCGTGCCAATCCGATCCTGCGAATCGGCCGGCTGCGGCGCGACGGGCGCGTTCACCACTGGTGGCGGTGGCGGCGGAGGCGGCGGATCGATCTTGGGTGGCGTCGGCTCAGGGGTCGGCGCCGGCGGCGGCGGGGCCGGCGGATTCGGCTTCGGCGGCGGCACCACTGGACGGACTTCGGGGACGGGGCTCGACGGCGATTTCTTGATGACGGCCTTGCGCGCCGCGCGCTGGACCGGCATCGGGATCTTCAGGCCCCCACCACCGCCGCCGCCACCGGGCCCGGGCAGATTCAGGAAGACGAGGCGCGCCGGTTCCTCGCGCACCGGATCTTCTTCCACTGCCCCCGAAACCCCAATCGTCATCACAATCAAGGCGGCCGCCAGAAGCGCGTGCAGCGCTCCCGACGCCGCGAGACCAGCGCCGCTCCGGCGTGATTCGCCCTCGAGCATCGTGAGCGGCGCGCGCTCGCCCAGGGCGATGGCGCCGCCGGCCAGCAGGCCGCGGACGCTCGCAATCGCGTCCTCGCGGGTAACGAAATCGCCCACACGAGAGACGCGCGATCTATTGATCCACCGCTCAACATCGGCGACGTCCACGTCGGCGGCGCGGGCGATATCGCGCAGCGAAAAGACGTCGTCGGACTGAACCCTGCTGTCTGTGGTCACGGCGCTGCTTCACCAACGGCAAGATGGGTACCGGACTCGACTTTGGGGTTTTTGCGCCAAAAAGTGCACGCGCCTGTCTTTGGGCGGCGACGGCGCTGAGGATCGTCCTCTCGGACTGTCCTCTCTTTGGGGGGAGGCTTCGCCGGGTCAACTCAAAACTTGAAACTTCAAACGCCAAACTTCCCGGACGCTGCCCTACGTCCGGACCCGAGTTTTAAGTTTTGAGTTTCAAGTTTTGAGTTTTAAGTTTGGCGAATGAATCTCTACCTCATCCGCCACGGCCAGACCGCGGCCTCGCGCGAGAACCGCTTCAGCGGCAGCTCGGATCCGCCCCTCACCGACGTCGGTCTGGCGATGGCCGAGGCGTTCGCGGGCGCCTACGTGTCCGTGCCGTGGGACGCGATCTACACGAGTCCAATGCTGCGGACGCGCCAGACCGCCGACGCGCTGTGCCGGCTCACCGGCGCGGCGGCAATCGTCGAAGCGGGCTTGAAAGAGATCGACTATGGGCAGTGGGAGGGACTGCCCGTCGATGAAGTCCAGACCCGCTGGCCCGCCGAGTACGCCTACTGGGCCGACGACGTGGCGAGCCGCGGAACACCCGGAGGCGAGACCGCGTTTCAGGTCGCCGGCCGCGCGATGCGCGTCGTCGAAGCGATCCGGACGCGCCATGCGGACAGTCGCGCCAACGTCCTGATCGTCTCGCACAAGGCGACATTGAGGATCATCACCTGCGCACTGCTCGGCCTGGACGTGCGGTTGTTTCGCGAACGGATCGCTCAGCCAGTGGCCGCGGTGACGATGTTCGAAGTCACGCCGGGCGCGACGCTGCTGCGCGTGCACGGCGATCGATCGCATCTGCCGGAGGAGCTGCGGCGGGCTGAAGGAACCTAAAAAGCCACCCGACGGCTTTTTCGCACGCACGTCGCACCGCACATGTCGCACCGCGCACGGCTTACTTGTCCGGCAGCTCGCCGTAGAACTTCCAGCTGATGTCCATGTCGCGCGTCAGTTTCTGGCGCGTCACCGCGAGCCGGATCAGCGCCATCGGCATGTTGCCCTGGCGCATGATCTCGTCGTGGAACTGCTTGTTGGTCATGATCTTCGTGTCGACGAGTTCCTTGCGCAGGCCGCGCAGTTGCAGTCCGCCAAGCAGGTACGCGGCCTGATAGAGCGGGCCATAGCCGCCCTGGAATGAGCGACGCACCTCGGCCGTGGCGTTGTCGCGTTCGTGGCCGACCTTGTCGACGAGGTAGTCGATGCACTCCTGCGGCGACCAGAAGCCCATGTGGAAGTTCAGCGAAAAAACGATGCGGGCGCTGCGGTGCATCCGCCAGAACAGCGCGCCGACTTTCTGCTCGGGCGTGGCGTGGAAGCCAAGCTCGTACATCGTCAGCTCCCAGTAGAGCGGCCAGCCTTCGCCGTAGAACGGGCCGCCGCTGGTGAGGTCGGGACGATAGTCGGCGTAGCGGGCGTTGAGATAGCCGACGAGGTTGTGGCCGGGAATCATCTCGTGGAACGCGGTCGCGTGCGAGAAGCCCGGGTTGTTGCCGCGCATGCTCTGCATCCGCGCGTCGAACTCCATCGTGTCGGTCGGATACGAGACCATGATCCGCGACCCGCCGAGGAAGAACGGCGACGACTGCTGCTGCTGCGCCGACATCATCGACATGTGCAGCGATTCGGCGGCCACCGCCGGAACGGTGATCAGATCTTTCGCGCGCAGATACGCAACCGCCTCGTCGAGCAGGTCCATGATCATCCGCGGCTGCTTGCCCGGCGGCACGAACGTGTTCTTGGTGTGCTCGACCGCTTTCTTCCAGTCGTCGCCGAACCCGAGCTGGCGCGACGCCTTCTTCATCTCGTTTTCGCACCACTCGAATTCCTTGTTCGCGAGCGCGATCAACTGCTCGGGCGTGTACGGAATCATGTTGTCGCTGAGATCGGAGAGCAGCCCGTTGCGGCCGCGCGCCGGACCGGGAATCCCGCTGTTGTCGGTCTTGCGCGGCGCGTTGGCCTCGATCTGAAGGCCCTTGCGGCCCAACTCGGTCTCGGCAGTGCGTTTGATGTAGAGGTAGTCGACCTGCGCGTTGCGCGACAGCGCGTCGAAGTCGAGCGTCTTCAACGCGCTCAACCAGCCGTTCCAGAACGCGTCGTCGGGTGTCGCCGGCGCCGGGGCGGGCGCAGCGTTGGCATCGGCGGCGCCGCCGCCGCGATTGCCGCGCCCACCACCGCCGCCGCCGCCGCGACCGGCATTGGCGCCGCCGCGCCGATCGGCATTGAACTTGTTGACCACCTCGCGCATCTCGTCCTGCTTGAGGGCGAGGATCTCGTTGAGATCGGGCACCGACGAGTACTTCGGCGCCGGCGACGGTGTCACCGGCGGCACGCTGGCCGGCTTGAGCGGCGCGGCTGCGTCCGCCGCGGCGATCTTGTCCTTGAGGAACGTCGCGTAGTCCTGGAGCGCCGCGTCGAGCTGTTTGTATGGCACGCCCATCCACCACGCGTACATCGGGTCGTAGGCGTTGTAGAAGTTGAACCATTCCTGGAGCGCGGCGCGCATCTGCGCGGTCGCGTCGCCGGCGCGCGTCGCCACCTCTCTGCTGAACGGCGGCGGGTTCATCTTGTCGAGCTCTTCCTTCATCCCCTTCGCCGACTTGACGATCGCCATCGTCGTCTCGGCGGCCTTCATGCCGTCGATCTCGTCGACGCGGATCCGCGCTTCCACCAGCGCGACGACTTTCTCCGCAAACGGCATCAGCGGCATGATCTGCGCGATCGTCAGCGCGTCGGCTTCGATCTGCTTCAGGTTGGTTTGAATCGTCGCCGAGAGGTTCGCGAGGTCGGTCTTCGCGTCGGCGGTCAGTCGGGTCGTGTCGATTTTCGCGAGTGCCGCCTGCCAGTCCAGGTCGAAGCGCTTCAGACGCGCGAGCCGTCCCGGCGAAAACGGCACTGGCGCGGCCGG
>DASUGM010000291.1:0-15021 GCA_036274055.1 Vicinamibacterales bacterium
CTGACGGCGCCGCTCCACGCGTATTGCTGAAACCACCGATGCTCGATCGTGTTGCCGGTGCCGACGACGACCGGCTGGACGACGAAGCCGTAGCCGCCGCCGACGCTCGAGCGTGACGAGAGGGAATAGTTGACGCCCGGCCGCAGGCCGTAGACGTCGAGCTCGCTGACGCCTTCGCGGCTGCGGAGGATGTTCTCGACCTGCCAGCGCCACTTCGAGTCTTTCTTCACGCGGTCCTGAACGCTGCCGACGAACCAGAGCCGGCCGTCGGAGATCGTTGGCGTCGCGCTTTGGGCCGCCGCGTTTCCGGCAACGACGAACAAACACGAGAGGAGTATCGCGACGCGTCGAAACATATGGGGCAAGAACGTACCACGTCGCGTTACTTCGTCGTTACCGCGATGCCCTGGACTTCGAACCGCGCGCCGAACAGCAACGGACCCGATCCGAGAAAGGCCCGCGCCGGAAACTCCTTCTTGAAGTAGGTCCGGTAGATCTTGTTGAACGCGTCGTAGTTGGCGACGTCGGGACAGAAGATCTGCACGTAGACCAGATCGTCCATCGTCATCCCGCCCTGCTTGAGCGTGTTCTGAATGTTGTTGAGGACGTTGGTCGCTTCGGCCTCGACGGTCGCCGGCGGTTTGTTGCCGGGCTCCATGCCGAGCGTGCCCGACAGATACATCGTGTTGCCGGCGATCACGGCGCCGCTGAATACCGGTCCGGCGGCATCCGCGGCGGTCCGCGGAGTGACGAAGCGTTTGCCGGTCTGCGCCGACACGCCGGCGAAGAAACCGACCCCGAGCAATGAGACGACGATTGCGGCGATCTTCATTCGTGACATGGGAACCCCCGAGGGCCCAGGGCCTATTGCCCAGGGCCAGGTGCTGCTGTTGCTCTTCGCTCTTGATCGAGCCAGATCGTCAATCGTCGATCCTGCGGGATGTGCGCCGGGGCGCCGCCGTAGCTGGCGTAGGCGGGCAGGAAGCGGCGGATGTAGTCCTCGATCGCCGCGCGGTCGAGGCCGGGCAGACCGCGGGCCTTCATCGCTTCTTCCGCCTGGACGCGCCATTCGAGCACGTAGCGCGGATCGCGGGCGCGAAGGACGATGAACGCGTCGAGCCGTTCATGCCAGCGCGCGTAGGCGGCGAGCGCGCGATTCGGCTCGACCAGATCGGGATCCTGCAGCGACGTCTCCGGCACCGGCGAGTAGCCGAGCATCCAGCCTTCGAGAATGACGACATCGAGCGGCGCCTCGACGCGGCGCCACTTGTCCTCCGGCGTCCGATCGCCGCGCCCGCCGTGCGCGGACTTGTCGTAGACCGGGACGAGCGCGCTTCGGAGGGACGCGTCGGCGCCGAGACCGCGCAGCACTTCGAGCGTCCGCACGCCCAGCTCGATGTCGTGGGTGCCGGGATAGCCGCGATGTTCCAGATACGGATTGCCCGGATGCGCCGCTGCGAGCGCCAGCTGACCGGCGCGCGGCAGATAGAAGTCGTCGATCGACACCGTCGCGCCGCGCAGACCGAAATGCGGCAGCAACTCCAGCAGGTAGTTCACGAGCGTCGTCTTGCCGCCGCCTTGCGGCGCCTGCAGACCGACCATGAGCGGCCGTCCCGGCGCCGGTTGCGTCCAGGCTGCCAGCGTGAAGAGCACCGGCAGATAGAGGTGGTGGATTCGGCGATCGAGGTGGTTGGCGCCGGCGAGCGCCTGCTCGAGATAGCGCGTCGCGCCGTCCCAGCGGGTCCAATCGACGGGCCCGAGCGCTTCGACGTTGGTGAACGCCGGTCCGGTGGGGGCGAAAGTCCGGGAACTGGTCACGACGCCGGATTATATCGGCCCGGTTCGCAACAAAGGCCGCCGCGCTATCGTCTAGCGACGTATGCGAACGTTCGTCCAGGATCTGCGCTATGGCGTCCGGCTCCTCCTGCGGCAGCCCGGCTTCTCATTGATTGCGGTGCTCGTCCTCGGGCTGGGGATCGGCGCCAACACGACGATCTTCAGTCTGGTCAACGTGCTCGCGCTCAAGCCGCGGGTCGGCGACGCCGATCGGCTGGTCAGTTTGTACAGCCGGGACCGCGTCGAGCCCGATACGTATCGGGCGTTCTCGTTTCCGAATTTTGCCGACCTGCGCGCGCGGACCGACGTCTTCGCGGCACTGACCGCCCATGTGCCGGTGATGGTCGGCATCACCGAGAACGACGCCACCCGTCGCGCGTTCATCGACATCGTCACCGCCGACTACTTCACGGCGTTCAACGCGCCGCTCGTGGCGGGTCGCGGTTTCAGCGCCGACGAAGAGCGGCCCGGCGCCGACATTCCCGTCACCGTCATCAGCTATCCGCTGTGGCAGCACCTTGGCGGCGGCGCGGCGGTCATCGGTTCGCAGCTGCGGGTCAATCAGCGCGACTTTACGGTGATTGGCGTCGCCCCACAGGGCTTTGGCGGCACGATGGCGATGATTGTGCCGGAGCTGTTTCTCCCCACCGGGGTCTACGACACGATCAGCAACGACTTCATGCGTGACGGGCTGCCGGCGCAGTTGGCGTCGCGCACGCACCACAATCTGTTCGTGGTCGGCCGCCTGCGCGAGGGAATGACGGCGCCGAGCGCCGCGCCGGCCCTCGACGTCGTCAGCCGCGCCCTGGAGCAGGCCTATCCGGCCGAGAACAGGAACCAGGCGCTGGAGGTCACGCCGGTGTCGCGCTTGTCGATCAGCACGCGCCCCGAGCCGGATGGTGTGCTGTCGATTCTGGCCACGGTCCTGCTCGCGATGTCGGGCGTCGTGCTGCTGATCGCATCGCTCAACCTGGCGAACATGTTGCTCGCGCGCGGCAGCGCGCGCCGCAAGGAGTTCGCGGTGCGGCTGGCGATCGGCGGGAGCCGGCTGCGGCTGGTGCGGCAGTTGCTGACCGAGAGCCTGGTGCTGTCGCTCATCGGCGGCGTGATCGCGCTGGCGCTCTCGACATCGGCGCTGCGGCTGCTGATCTCGCAGATGGAAGGCCGGCTGCCGATTCAGATCGCGATCAATCCGGCGCCGGACTGGCGGGTTTTCGCGGCGACCCTCGCCTTTGCCGCGCTGGCGACGATGTTGTTCGGGCTCGGCCCCGGGCTATCGCTCGCCCGCATCAACGCGCTGCCGCAGTTGAAGGAAGCCGCCGGTGAGATGCCGGTGCGCCGCTCGCGGTTCGCGGTGCGGAACCTGCTGGTCATGGGGCAGCTGGCGCTCAGTCTGGCGCTGCTGACGGCCGGCGGATTGTTCGTGCGCGGGGCCGCGAAGGGCGCCGCGCTCGATCCGGGATTCTCGCTGGATCGCGGTGTGCTGGCGCAAATCGACGGCAGCCTGGCCGGTTACAACAAGACGCAATCGATGGACGTGTACGGCCGCGCGATCGAACGGCTCCGTCGCGTTCCCGGTGTGGCGACGGTCGCCGCCGCATCGCTGATGCCGTTCGGCGAGATTCAGGAATCGCGCGGCGTGCAGTTGCCGGGAGCGCGCGTGAAGCCCTCCGACGAAAACGCCAAGGCGAAACTGATTGATGCGACCAACACCAGCGTCACCGCGGACTACTTCGGCTCGCTGGGACTGGCGCTCGTGCGCGGACGCGACTTCACGGCCGCGGAAGTCGCCGGTGGCGGCGCGCCGGTCGCCATCATCGACGAGAACCTCGCGCGCCAGCTGTTTGGCGGCGCGGATCCGGTCGGGCGCCAGGTTCAGCTGAACAACCGCGAAGTCACCGCCGCGCCGGAGGTCGTCGAGATCGTCGGGATTGCGCCGCCGATTCTGCAGCAGATGAACGACGAACGGCCCGGCCCGTCGATCTACCGGCCGCTCGCGCAGGACTTTCGAGCGGGCCTGACCCTGCATCTGCGGACCACTGCCGGCACACCGGCGGGCGACACGGCGATGCTGCCCGTCGTCCGTCAGGCGTTGCGCGAGGTCGACGCGCGCCTGCCCGTCGTCACCCTCGAGACACGGCCGATGTTCCGTGACCGCAACGCGATGCTGTGGATCATGCGCGTCGGCGCCGCGATCTTCATGGCCTTCGGCGCCGGCGCGCTGTTCATGGCGGCGCTGGGGATTTACGGCGTGAAGGCGTACCTGGTTTCGCGCCGCACCCGCGAAATCGGCATTCGCATGGCGCTCGGCGCCACCGCCGGCGACGTCGTCCGGCTCGTCGTCTCCGACGGGCTGGTGCTCACCATCGCCGGCCTCCTCGCCGGCCTCGGCCTGTCGGCGCTGGTGACCCAGGCGGTCGGATCGCTGCTGTTCCAGGGCGCCGGCTTCGACCTTCCGGTCGTGGCGGCGGCGTTCGCGACGCTGCTGGCCGCGTCGGTCCTGGCCGCCTGGCTGCCGGCGCAACGCGCGACGCGGATCGCGCCGTCTGTCGCCCTCAGAACTTCGTAAATGGGGCAGTCCGTGAGTGGGTGAGTGGGTGAATGGCGGCAGTGGGTTAATGGCTCACTGCGAGAATTCACCCACTGACTCATTTCCGCATTCACCCATTCACCCATTCACTCATTAACACGCTTGCCTACAATGTCTGCATCGGGATAACATTGTAGGCATGCAACGCGTGCCGGCGGCGACGCTGGGAGATTTCGAGCTGCTGGTGCTGATGGCGGTGCTGCGGCTCGACAACGAGGCGTCGGGATCGGCAGTGCGCGATGAGATCGAGGCACGGACGACTCGCCGGGTGTCGCGCGGCGCTGCCTACGTCACGCTCGATCGCCTCCAGGACAAAGGCCTGCTCACCTCGCGGGTCGTCGACGCCCCGGCGGAGGCCGGCGGCCGGCCGCGCCGGCGCTACCGCGTCACGTCGGCAGGCCGGAAGGCGGCCGCGCAATCGCTGGGCGACCTCGTGCGCATGCGGTCGGGCATCGAACGGATCCTCGCCGGCGTGAAGCCGTCATGATCCCGGGCCGCCGGCATCGCGCGATCGCGCGGATGTGGCTGCACCACATCCCTGAACCGCGCCGCGCCGAGTGGCTGGCCGACCTCTTCGACGATCTCGCCGAGAAGCAGCGCGCCCACGGCGTGCTCCGGGCCGACGCCTGGTTTGTGCGCGAAACAGCGTCGCTGGCGCGCGCGGCGCGCCGGCCCCGAGCGCGCCGCGGCGTCTCGGGGCTAGCCGCGGATGTCGCCGCCGCTGCGACGCAGTTGCGGCGTACACCGGTGTTCTTCGTCACCGCCGCGTTGATGCTTGCTGCCGGCGTGACCATCGCGGCAACGACAGTCGGGTTCATCGACGCAATCCTCCTCAAGCCGATCAGCCGGGTCCGGCCCGACGACGTGTTCCGGCTCGGGACGACCTCGCCGACATCGGGCGACCGCAGCCAGTTCGCGTTCCCGGAAGTCGTCAGCCTTGCCGAGCCGCTGCGCGGCATCGCCGACCTCACCGCCGCCCATCTCGTGCCCGTCGTCGCGCGGGTCGATGGTGATTCCGCGCAGACGCTGGCGGAGGTGGTCGCCGGTCCGTATTTCGACATCCTTGCCCTGCCGCCGCGCGCGGGCCGGCTCCTCCGCGTGTCGGACGACGACGCAACGGCGACGGCCGTCGCGGTGATCAGCGACGCGTGGTGGGCGTCGCACTACGGCCGATCACCGGCGGCGATCGGCACGACGGTGTTTCTCAACCACACGGCATTTACCGTCGTCGGGGTCGCGCCGCAGGCCGGATCGGCGGCGTTCGCCGCGTCGAGTACCGACTTCTGGCTCATGGCCAGCCATGCCGGAACGCTGATGCCGCCTGACTTCCGGTCGGATCGCGCCCGCCGCGCCTTCGTCGTGATCGGGCGGCTCACGGCGAATGCCACCATCGCAGCGGTCGTCGCGGCCTCCGCCACCGCGAGCACGACACTGCAGCGCGAGGCGCCACGGAGCCGGCCGGACGATCGGATTGTCGTCCTGCCCGGTAGTCCGCTCGGCAAGGCGCAGCGCAGTGTCGCCAGGGTCGTCGCCGCGCTGCTCGCGTCGCTGGCGACCGTCGTGCTCGGCGTCATCTGCGCCAACGTCGGCAACCTGGCGATGGCGCGGGGGATGACGCTCCGGCGCGCCACCGCGATCCGTTTGTCGCTCGGCGCGTCGCGCGGCCAGGTGCTGCGACAGGCGCTGCTCGAGGGCGCGGCAATTTCCGCAACTGCCGCCGCCTGCAGCGCCGCCGCGTATCTCTGGATCGCCGGTCGCTTCGCGACGATCCCGATCCTCCCGACGTTTACGCTGCGGCTGGAGCTACTAACGGATCCCTGGTTTCTATTCGTCGTCGTGGTCATTGCCGGCGGCGCCGGACTGGTGCTGGCGCTCGGGCCGGCGCTCGCGGCGGCCCGCATTGACGTCATCGCGACGCTTCGCGACGCGTCCGGGGCGCTGCGGTTCGGACGCCGCGGCGCCCGCCTCCGCCGAGGGCTGGTCATCGCCCAGGTGGCGCTGTCGTTCTTCCTGATGGTGATGGCGGCGGTGTTCATGCGGAGTCTGTCGTCGACGCGGACACTCGATCTCGGCATCGACGTCGACCGGCTGGCGATCATGGATTTCGACGTCGAGCCGCCGGTTGGCAAGGACGAGCAGCATGCGATCATCGTGCGCGCGCTCGACGCGATCCGCGCGCTGCCGGGCGCAGCCGCGGTCGCGCAATCGACCGAAGCGCCGATCGACGCGCTGGTCGGCAGCGCCGATTTGCGGACGCCGGGCGCCGCGGAGGCGCCGCCGCTCGCGCGCGTCTCGGTCATCGGCGCGACGCACGGCTACTTCGAGACGGTCGGCGTGCCGATTCTGCAGGGCCGCGGCTTCGAAGCGACCGACGCGGCCGGGAGCGTCGCGGTGATCAACGAGACACTCGCGCGCCGGTTCGGCGACGCTGCCGGCCTCGATCGCATCGTCGATTTGGGCAACGGGCGGCGGCCGCGGATCGTTGGCGTGGCAAGAAACGCGCGCTATCGATCGATTGGCGAGGGCGAGCAGCCGAACGTGTACTTGGTCATTGAGCCGGGCTTTCATCGGACTCTGATCGCCCGAGCAAAGGGCGACCCGAGACTGTTGCTGACTGATATTCAACGGACGCTCGACCGGATCGGACCTGGCGTACAGGGATTTTTTCCGCGCACCGGCCGCGATCACCTGCGGTTCGACCTGCTTCCCGTCGAGGCAGGCGGCGCGGCGGCAGCCATCGTCGGCAGTCTGGCAGTCGTCTTGAGCGGTCTCGGCCTCTACGGTCTGGTCGCCTGGATTGTCGAGCTGCGGCGGCCGGAACTCGGGCTTCGGCTCGCCCTCGGCGCCCGTCCGGGTGACGTGCGCGCCCTGGTCGTGCGCTACGCCATCGCCAGCGCCCTGCCAGGCGTGCTGATCGGACTGGCGGCGACGCTGCTCGCGGTCGGCGCCTTTCGCAATCTCCTCTTCGGTGTTCGCGCGGTCGATCCGGTCGCCTTCGTCTCCGCGAGCGTGCTGGTGGCGGCGCTGGTGCTGGCGGCCGCGTGGATTCCGGCGCGGCGGGCAGGGCGCATCGATTCGAGCGCGCTGCTCAGATCGTAGGCTCAAGGCTCACGGCTCAAGGCTCGGTGTCAAGGACACGCATCGCTGACCTCATTCGCCATGCTCGAACACCGAGTCCTGAGCCCTGAGCCCTGAGCCCTGTAGAATGTGCCCGCCAAGGAGACCTGTCATGAAGCCCTTCCTCCGCCTGCTGCCCATTCTGGCGTTTGTCGTCACGGCTGTGCCGATGGCCGCGCCGCGCGCTCAAAGCGGGGCGCCGTCAGCCCGCGCGGACGCCGCGAACGGCCGCGAACTGCCGAAGCCGAACTACGATCTGGCGTCGCGCTGGACGACCGCTAAAGTCGGGAAGTATGTGTTCTCGACCGCGGTGACCCCGCACTGGCTCGAGTTCAGCGATCGCTTCTGGTACGACTACGAGACGCCGGCGGGGCGGAAGTGGTGGGTCGTCGATCCGATCAAAAAGACCAAAACGCCATTGTTCGACAACGCCAAAGTCGCGGCGCAGCTGACCCGGATTCTGCGCACGCCGTACGACGCGCAGCATCTGCCGATCACGACGATTCGCTTCATCGAGAACGACACCAAGATCCGGTTCAGCGTCAGCCTCCCGCGCGACGCGAAGGTCGAGACCGCGACCGGCCAGGAACTGACCGGCGAAACCCAGACCGAGCAGAACCAGACGCAGGGCGGCGGCGGACGTGGCCGCGGCGTTGGCCGCGGCGGCGATCAGACTCAGCAGCAACAGCAGGGCCGCGGTCGCGGCGCTGGCGGTCAGGGCGCCAACCAGCAGAACAAAACGTGGTGGCTCGAGTGCGAGCTCGCCACCGGTACCGTCGTCCTCAACGACAAGTACGAGGCCGAGCGGCCGGCGCCGAACTGGGCGATCGTCTCCCCCGACAAGAAGACGATCCTCTTCGCGCGTGGCCACGATCTGTTCATGATGGACGCCGCCAACTACGAGCTGGCGAAGAAGAACGCGTCGGACAACGCGATTGTCGAAACCCGGCTGTCCACCGACGGCGAGCGCTACTACAGCTTCGCCGCCAACGGCCAGGGCGGCCAGGGCGGCAATCAGGAACAGCAGCAGGACGGCGAGCAAACCGAGGGCGGCCAGGGCGGCAATGCCGCTGATCGCGTGCAGTCGGACGCCGACAAGAAGTTCGGCCCGCGAACCCGGTCGATTGGCGCGTCGTGGTCGCAGGACGACAAGAAGTTCTCGATGCAGCGCACCGATCAGCGCAAGGTCGCCGATCTCTGGGTGATCAACGCGCTCGCGTCGCCGCGCCCGCGGCTCGAGACCTACAAGTACGGCATGCCGGGGGAAGAAAACCAGCCGCAGACCGAACTCGTCGTCGTCGACATCGCCGGGAAGAAGATGGCGAAGATGACGACCGACTCGTTCAAGGACCAGCAGATGGGGCAGGTGGCGGCGCCGGTCACCAACCTGCAGCGCGAGAAACAGGAAACCGCGTCGCGCTGGCTGGCGCCGGGCAGCGACAAGATCTACTTCACGCGCACGTCACGCGATCTCAAGCGCATCGACATCGTCGAGGCTGACGCGCTGACCGGCGAACCGCGGGTGGCCGTCGCCGAGCGTTCGAATACCTACATCGAGATCCAGCCGGTGCGGTTGCTCGCGAACAAGGACCTGATTCACTGGTCCGAGCGCGATGGCTGGGGGCACTACTACCTGGTCGGCCCCGACGGCAAAGTGAAGAAGCAGATCACCAGCGGCGAGTACGTCACCACCGGCGTCGAGGGCGTGGACGAGAAGACGCGGACGCTGTTCTTCAACGCCGCCGGCAAGGAACCGAACGAGGATCCGTACTTCACGCACCTTTATCGCGTGAACATCGACACCGGCGAAACCAAGCTGCTCAACCCGGGCAACGCCTCGCACGCCGCCGAGATGAACGACAAGAACACCTTCTTTGTCGACAACTCGTCGCGCGTCAACAGCGTGCCGGAATCGGTCCTCTACGACGCCGCCGGGACCAAAGTCATGGATCTGGAGAAAACCGACGTTGCGTCGCTGCTCGAAGCGGGCTTCAAGTACCCCGAGCCATTCATGGTCAAGGCCGACGACGGCATCACCGACCTGTACGGGACGATGTACAAGCCGTTCGACTTCGATCCGGCGAAGAAGTATCCGATCATCCTGTACGTCTATCCGGGCCCGCAGACCGAGTCGGTGACCAAGACGTTCTCGCCGCGCAACGCCAGCGTCGCGCTCGCCAACGTCGGCTTCATCGTCATCGAAGTCGGCAACCGCGGCGGCAACCCGACGCGGTCGAAGTGGTACCACAATTACGGCTACGGCAATCTGCGCGACTACGGCGTGCCCGACAAGAAGGCGGCGGTCGAGCAGCTGGCGAAGAAGTACGCCTGGATCGATCTCGACAAGGTCGGGATGTGGGGCCATTCCGGCGGCGGCTTCATGACCGCCGCGGCGATGTTCAGCTTCCCGGACTTCTTCAAGGTCGGCATCTCCGAGTCCGGCAACCACGACAACTCGATTTACAACCGCTGGTGGAGCGAGAAGCACGACGGCGTCGTCGAGAAGAAGGGCGACGACGGCAAGATCACCTTCGAGTACGACATCGACAAGAACCAGGACATCGCCAAGAATCTAAAGGGCAAGCTGCTCCTGATCACCGGCGACATCGACAACAACGTCCATCCGGCCAACACCTACCGTGTCGTCGACGCGCTGATCCGCGCGAACAAGCGGTTCGATTTCATCCTGCTCCCCGGCCAGCGCCACGGCTACACGACGATGAACAACTACGTGTTCTGGCGGCGGATCGACTACTTCGCGCAGCATCTGCTCGGATCGGCGCCGATGGACACGGATATGATCGAGCTGGGCAGGGAAGTCCAGATCAAGAAATGACGAGAGGTCGGGTGTCCTTTATTCATGGTCTGCATAAAGGACACCCGACCTCCTTTTTTGAATGACTCAAACTCGCCAACAACGCCGCGCCTCTGATCGTGCGGGGCGCGGCCGGTTTGCCGGGCCGCTCGGTTCGCGCACCGGGCTGCTGACCCTCGGCGGCATCGCCGCGGCGGGACTCGCCGTTGTCGTCTGGTATGTCGCCAGCCGGCCGCCGATTCGCGATGGCGCCCCGAGCTGGTCGCCGGACAGCCGCCACATCGTGTTCTATTCGGAGAGCGGCGGCGCCGCGTCGGATCTCTACGTCATGGACGCCGACGGCGGCAACCGGCGGGCGCTGATGACGACCGTGTTTTCCGAGGGCGCGCCGGCGTACTCGCCGACCGGCGCGCAGATTGCCTACGACACCGACCGCGACGGCAACTTCGAGATCTACGTCATGAACGCCGACGGCCGCGGGCAGAAGCGCCTGACCAGCAACCCGGCGCGCGATCTGGCGCCGGCCTGGGCGCCCGACGGATCGCGGATCGTGTTCATGTCGGATCGGGCCTCGAAGCCGGAGTTCGACATCTTCATGATGAAGGCCGACGGCAGCGGCGTCGAGCGGCTGACGACTGGCCAGACCAGCTGGTTCCCGCAGTTTGCCAGCGATGGCCGGCGCATCGCGTTGCACATCGGCCGCGACGTGCACATCCTCGACGCGCCATCGAAGATCCTCAAGCGGCTGACGTTCGATCCGCAGAATGGGATGTATCCGACCTGGTCGCCGGACGGGCTGCAGATCGCGTTCATGTCCTGGCGCAACGGCCGTACCGAGATCTTCACGATGAACGCCGACGGCACGAATCAGCAGGTGCTGGTCTCGATGGCGCGCGGCAGCGTCATCGACCCGCGCTGGTCACCGGACGGCACGAAGATCGTGTTCGTGCACGTGCCTGAAGAGCGCGTTCAGGATCAGCAGTCGGAAAACCAGGAGCGTGTGATTTACACGGTCGAGCTGGCTTCGGGGAAGATGACGCGGCTCTCTCGGTAGATCCTCGCTGTAGGTTCTTCGGTTCGGAACTTCGGGGGTTCGGGCGTTCCGTTCTGACGTTCCTCGATGCATAGTTCAGCGAACTGAGCACCAAGGAACGGCAGAACGGTAGATCCTCGCTGTAGGTTCTTCGGTTCGGAACTTCGGGTGTTCGGGCGTTCCGTTCTGTCGTTCCTCGATGCACAGTTCAGCGAACTGAGCACCAACGAACGGCAGAACCGAACGCCCGAACCCCCGAACGAAAGAACCTACAGCGGATGTGCCGCCGCCGGCGGCCAGGAGCGCGTGATTTACACGGTCGAGCTGGCTTCAGGGAAGATGACGCGGCTCTCTCGGTAGATCATCGCTGTAGGTTCTTCGGTTCGGAACTTCGGGCGTTCGGGCGTTCCGCTCTGACGTTCCTCGATGCACAGTTCAGCGAACTGAGCACCAACGAACGGCAGAACTGAACGCCCGAACCCCCGAAGTCCCGAACGAAAGAACCTACAGCGGATGTGCCGCTACCGGCCGCCCCCGCGACGTCCGATCTCGGTGTTCGCGCCACCCGACTCTGCGTCGAGCGCGAGCGTAGCGCCGGGCGGCATCGCGCCGCCGGCGGCCATCGGATCGGCGCGCACGACGATCGTCTTCGTGTACGCCTTGCCGTTGGCGGTCATCGTGATCTTGTAGGTGCCCGGCGAGACGCGGCCCGCGCCGCCGCCACCGCCGCGTCCACCACCGCCGCCGCCACCGCCGCGTCCGCCGGCCGGCGGCGGCTGATTCGACGCGACCAGACACGGAGCCGGGGCGCCACCGCCGGCGCCACCGCGCCCGCCACCGCCTCGGCCACCGCCCGCGCCCGCGCCCGCGCCCGCGGCGCCGCCGGGGCCGCCGCCTTGCGGCTGCGGCGAATTCCAGCGCATCGCCCACTCGATCCGATTGATGCCGGCCCGCACCGGGAACGACCCCGTGCACGTGCCGGAGCTGGCGATGTCCGTGATCTCGAACGTGACGTCGCCTGACGGCACCTTGTCGCTCAGGTAGTAGCTGATGATCGCGTTGCGGGTCGGGTTTTCACCGCGGAACGCGAGGTTGCCGCCGTTGTGCTGCGGCTGAATCGCCAGCCACTGGACTGCCGGACGGCTCTGGAACAGCGTGGCCTCCGACTGCTGCACCGCCGGCGTCATCTGCTGCAGCGCCGAGATGTCGTCGATGATCCAGATCCCGCGGCCGTGCGTCGCGGCGATCAAGTCGCCCTCGCGCGGATGAATGATGACGTCGTGCACTGCCACCGTCGGCAGGTTGTTGTTCATCTTCGTCCAGCTGCTGCCGCCGTTGAGCGAGTAGAAGATTGCGAACTCGCTGCCGGTGAAGAGGAGGTTCGGGTTCTTCAGGTCCTCCTTCACCGTGTAGAGCGGGTGCCCGTCGGGCAGGTTGTTCGAGATCCGCGTCCAGCTCTTGCCGTAGTCGGTGGTCTTGAACACCCACGGCGAGTACTTCGCCATGCGATGGCCGTCGACGGTGGCGTAGGCGAGGCCGCGAGTATGGTGCGACGCTTCGACGCGGCTGACCCAGAGATCGTTCTGCGGCAGCCCGGGCATGTTGTCGGTGCCGACTTTGGTCCACGTCGCGCCGGCATCCCGCGTCACTTGAATGTTGCCGTCGTCGGTGCCGACCCAGATGTTCCCCGGCTCGATCGGCGACTCGGAGATCGTGATGATCGTCGCGTGATACTCGGCGCCGCCGCCCGGATCCTCGTCGGGCGTCATGCCGCCGGAGCGGCGAATCGTCCGTTCAGGATCATTCTTGGTCAGGTCCGGGCTGAGCAGCCGCCAGGTCGCCCCCTTGTCGCCGGACACGATCAGGTGATTGCCGCCGATGTAGAGCATCTTGTTGTTGTTCGGCGAGAGCAGCAGCGGCGTCGACCAGTTGAAGCGCAGCGGCCCCATCTGCTGCGGCTGGCGGCCCCAATTGTTCTTGAACGCCTTCTCTTCCATCTCCGGCGTGATGTATTGCGCGTAATTCGAGATGTTGTTCTTGTTCGGCCGGATGTTCTGGCGTTCGCGGGTTTCGATGTTCGATCGGCCGACGTTGCCGCCGTTCACGTCGGGTTGCGACTCGGTGTAGACGTTGCGCCAATCCTCCGGATCGATTTCGGCGTGATACCCGTCACCGCCGGAGAGGTTGTACCAGTCGCTGGTGTAGATCCCCTGCGCGCGCGTCGCCGCCGGGCCGCACGAGCTGCCGGCGTCCTGCAGTCCGCCGCAGACGTAATACGGCTCGCGATTGTCCGCCGCCACGTCGTAGTACTGCGTGACGTTGATGTTGTTGAACCGCAATGAGGTCGCACCGTCGTCGTGGGTGAGGTTCAAGCCGCCGTCGCTGCCGATGTAGTAGCGATTCTTGTTGTGCGGGTCGTGCCACATCGCATGCCAGCAGTGGCCGCCGTCGCCGCCGCCGCCCTGCAGCTGGTTCCAGGTCTTGCCGCCGTCGGTCGAGCGCCGGTAGTTGATCGTGTAGCTGAAGATGTACTTGTCGTCGAGCGGGCTGATCGCGACGTGCATGTAGTAGAACGGCCGGCTGATATAGCGATCGAGGAACGTCCAGGTCGCCCCGCCGTCTTCCGATCGATACATGCCGGCGCCGAGCTTGGTCATGTCGAGGTACTCGGGATTGGTCGGCGTGCCGCCGCCGCGTCCACCGCCGCCTCCGCCGCCGCGTCCGCCGGGGTTGTTCGGGTCGGGAAGATTGGCCGGCGGCTGGAAGCCGTGTTCGACGTGCGCCATCAGCACGCGCGGATTGGTGCGCGCGATCGCGATGCCGATCTTGCCCAGGTCGCCGGTCGGCAGGCCCTTGGTCAGCTTCGTCCAGCTCCGGCCGCCGTTCACCGACTTGAAGATGCCGCTGTTCGGGCCGCCGCTGTTGAGCGCCCACGGATAGCGGACCCGCTGCCAGAAGGTGACGTAGAGCACCTCCGGGTTGACCGGATCCATCACCATGTCGATCGCGCCGGTGCCCGGATCGTTCGGCAGGCCGTCGGTCTGCTTGGTCCACGACTTGCCGCCGTCGATCGTCTTGAACACGCCGCGTTCGCCGATCTTCGCGTAGATGTTGCCGATCGCCGCCACGTAGACGATGTTCTCGTTGGTCGGGTGCAGAACGATCTTGCCGATGTTGTAGGACTCTTTGAGCCCGACGTTGGTGAACGTCGCGCCGCCGTCGGTCGACTTGTAAACGCCATCGC
This sequence comes from Vicinamibacterales bacterium, assembly GCA_036274055.1. Lineage (GTDB taxonomy): Bacteria > Acidobacteriota > Vicinamibacteria > Vicinamibacterales > SCN-69-37 > DASUGM01. The sequence continues at coordinate 14,636 of DASUGM010000291.1, forward strand.
CCCACGCCGCGGAGTTGCGCCCGCACTCTTCGCCGGTGCCGACCCAGATGACCTGCGGGTTCTTCTGGTTGATCTTGACGTCGCCAATCGACGCGGCGCCGTAGTTATCGAAGATCGTCGTCCAGCTCGTTCCGCCGTTGACCGACTTCCACACGCCGCCCGACGCCGATCCGACGATCACGGTCGCCCAGTCGGACTCGAGCGCGTCGATCGAGGAGATCCGGCCGATCAAGTTGGCATTGCCGACGTTACGCCAGCGAAGATCGCGGATCATCGGGTCGGAGGGCGGAGCCGGGGACTGCGCCGTCACCGTCGTGCCGATGAGCGCGAGCGCGCCGAGACACGTCAAGCGTGCCCGGCGAAGGGAAAACACGTGCATGGGTTGG
>DASUGM010000292.1:0-10836 GCA_036274055.1 Vicinamibacterales bacterium
GTGTCGCGCAGTGGGGGTTCGACGTCACATTCACGCGCGTTGGCGTGCTGTCGGCCGAGGCGTTCGCGCTGTCGGTGTTGTTTCTGGCGCTCGGGACGCTGGGCAATCTGCCCGGCGGATTGCTCTACGCGATGGGCAGGCGGCCTACCGCGCCGCGCTGAGCGTGGCCTTGGCGAGGTTGCCGAGGATCGTCGGATAGGCCTCGCACGGCGTCCAGCAGTGGTTGCAGTTCTCGTCGACGACGTCCTTGCGCAGCGACTTTCGCCGCTGGCTGTCCCAGAGGGTCTGCAGATCGAAGCCGTTCTCGCGCAGGTTGCCGACCTTCTCGTCCCAGATTGAGCAGGGATAGAGGTCCCAGTAGGTATCGACGAAACACGAGGACGACAGTGCCGTACACGGGAGCGGCGACTTGCCGGTCTCGTAGTATTTCCCGATTAACCCCTGATAGCGATCTTCGAGGAACTTGACCGGATGCAGTTTCGAGCCGGTCTTGCTCCGATGGTCCTCGACGGCGCGCAGAATCTCGGCGTGATGCGACGGCGCCGCCTGTCCAACGTTGTTGAAGTAGTGGCCGGACTCGTGGCCGATGTTCAGATGCAGCTCGCTCTGCTTGAAGTCGGGAATCACCTTCCGGATCGCGTCGATGGTCTCGTCGACCTTGGTGGCGTTCTTCTCCATCAACGTCATGCCGACGACGGTCTGGAAGTTCGACTTGTTGATGCCGCGCAGGCGGCGGAACGTCTCGATGCCGCGATCCCAGGCGCCCGGCAGTCCGCGCATCTGTTCGTGCAGTTCCTTCGGCCCGTCGATGCTGATCGTGACCATCAGCCGGCCGACACCACGCTTGAGCACGTTGTCGACCAGCGCCAGGGTCTTGTCGCCGAACCAGCCGGTGGTCGGAAAATTGAGCAGAAACAGCGATTTGCAGCTGCCCTGGATCGCGGCGATCAGGTCGTCGATATCGCGGCGCATGAACAGCTCGCCGCCGGTGAGATGCACCCACTTGAATTGCGGCCAGCGCGTGAAGAACTGCTCCACTTCGGCCGGCGTCATTTCGTTGGTGCTCTTCTTCTGCCAGATGTTGCACATCTCGCAGCGGAAGTTGCAGTGATAGGTCCCGACGAAGGTGATCTTGTACGGCAGGCGCGGCGACGCGAGGTTCGCACCCAGAATGGCGGTGCCGAGGCCGATCTGTTTGGTGAGCATTTCGTGGGGCCCGGCGGCCGTGGATCGCGCCGGAAATGATGGATGCAGTGTACCAGACGGCCTGAAGAGGGTCAACGCGCGCGGCGCGTGAGCATTGCCTGCGGCCGTGCCAATCGCCTATGATCTCGGCACTTGCGGCGATCGGGCCGCGCCCTCGAGCCCACTGCGCGCGCTGAATCCGTGCCACCCTCCAGCATCACAGTCGTCATCCCGACCCGGGATGAAGAAGGCGGCATCGCCGAGATCATCGAGGCGGCCCGGCCCAGCTGCGACGAGATCCTCGTCATCGATGGCCACTCGAGCGATCGGACGCGCGAGATCGCGGCCGCCAGCGGCGCCCGGGTCGTCCTCGACCAGGGCAAGGGCAAGGGCGGCGCGTTGCGGCAGTCGATTACCGAGGCGAAGGGCGACATCCTCGTCTTCATCGACGCGGACGGTTCGCACGACGCGCGCGACATCCCGGCGATGGTCGCGCCGATCAAAGCCGACCAGTTCGACATGGTCGTCGGGTCGCGCGGTCGCGGCGGCAGCGACGAACTGCACGGCACGATCGACCAGTTCATCCGCTACGTCGGGTCGCAGCTGATCATGCTGGCGATCAACTACCGCTGGAACGTCCGGCTGACCGACAGTCAGAACGGCTTCCGCGCGATCCGCCGCGACGTCGCCGCCAAGCTTGGGCTGACCTCCAACCTGACGACGATCGAGCAGGAAATCACGATGAAGGCGCTCAAGCAGGGTTACCGCGTCGGCGAGATTCCCAGCCACGAGTACGAGCGCCGTTGGGGTAAATCCAAGGTCGTCGTCTGGAAGCTCTGGTTCGCCTACCTCTGGTCGTTCGCGCGCAATATCATCTGACCGACGTGTCCGAGTTACCCCGGCGTCGGGCGCTCCTCTGGCTCTGCGTCGTCACCGCCATCGGCGGGGCGCTGCGGTTCTATCAGCTGGATTGGGGCGCGCCGTACTACCACTTCCACATCGACGAGCACTTCGTCTTCACCGGCGCCGACAACCTCCGCGTCAGCATGGAGCAGGCCGCCAACGCGCCGAAGTTCTTCATGTATTCGCCGCTGCCGATGTACCTGCTCAACGGGCTGCGGGCGATCTACGAGGTGCTCGGCCATCGGCTCGACCTGACCAACCCGCAAGACGAAATCACCTACATGGTGCTGGGCCGCGCGATCTCGGCAGCGTTTGCGACCGCCACGATTCCGCTCGTTTACGCGATCGCCGCCAGGGTCGCCGGACGGTCAGCTGGCGTGTTGTCCGCGGCCTTCCTGGCCGTGACCGTGCTCTCGCTGCGCGACGCGCATTTTTTTACCGTCGACGCTACCCTGGTGTTCTTCTGCTGCCTCACCTGGCTGGCGGCGCTTCGCGTCGCCGAACGTGGCGACCTGGCATCGATTGTCGGCGCGGGCGTCGCTTTCGGGCTCGCGGTGCTATCGAAGTACTCCGCGGCGTTCCTCGGAGCGCCCCTGGCGCTGGCCTACCTGGTGGCGCCGGGACGGCCGACGACGCTGGCCGTGGCGCCCTGGCTGCGCTGGGGGGCGCGTGGCGCCCTGATCCTCATCGTCGCCGCAGTCGTGTTCCTGATCGTCGATCCAATGGTCTGGCTGTACTACGCCCGGTTTCGCCAGGATGTCCGGGAGCAGATCACTGAGCCGCTGCTTGGCCTCTCGAAGCCGCAATGGCTGGGTTCGTTTGCCGACCTCCAGCATCCGCGCGCGTACTGGTTCATGAATCTGCTGTGGTGGGGACTCGGGCCGGCCCTCGAAGTCTGGGCGCTCGCGGGGCTCGTGTGGCTCTGCCTCCGCCGCACTCGACTCGCGTGGGTCAGCGTCGCCGTGCCGGTCGCGTACTTCGCGACCGCGGGAAATTCTGTCGCGCCGTTCATCCGCTACGCGCTGCCGCTGATGCCGGCGATGGCGGTCGCCGGCGGCATCTTGAGCGCTGACCTGCTTCGCCGTCCACGTACGCGCGCCGCCGCGGTGATCGCGACGACGATAGTGCTCGCCTCGACCAGCCTCTACGCGGCGGCGTACATGAACATCTTCAGGAAGCCGGACAGCCGCGTCGCGGCTGCCGACTACATGCGCGCGCATATCCCCGCCGGCGCGGCCGTCCTGGTCGAACCGACGCACAACCTGCCGCCGACCGGGGCGTATCGCGACCAGACGGACTTCTATCGCGATTACATGCCGTGGGATCCGTTCACCGACGAACTGCGTGAGTTTCGTCTCATCGGCATGGACAGCTACCGCTATCTGTATTCGCGCGAGCTCTCCGATGCCGACAAGCAGCGCTACATCAACAGCCGGCTCGCCCTCGCCGACTGGATCGTGATCGACGACTACTATCTGCAGACCTATCGCCATCTGCCGGCGACGGAGCACGGCGTGATGAAGCAGTTCTATCGCGATCTGTTCAACGGCCAACTCCCCTTCCGACTGGAGCAGTCGTTCAAGACCTATCCGTCGCTGTTTGGCGTCGAGATCAATGACGATCGCGCCGAGATGACGTTCCGGCACTTCGACCATCCGCGCATCTTCGTGTTTCGCCGCACCGGCGCCGCCGGCCGCTAGTCCTCAACGCGCGCGGCGGCGCCGCGCTTCGAGCACGATGATCGTCCGTTCGCGCAGCACCGGGCCGTGCTTGCCGCGGGTCTGGCGCAGGATGTCGGCGATCTCCTGCAGCACGCTCCGCTCGCGCGGCGACACGTCGGCAGCCGCGATCGCATCGCGGATATCGAGTTCGAGCTGCGACACCGACTGCCCGCGGTCGAGACTGATCAGCGCGCGGCCATTGCCGACCGGCACGAGCTCGACGCCGGCGATCCGACGCAGCGCCTTGACCGGGGTGACGACGATCACCGCGTGATTGCCGTAGGCGGCGACCTCGGCGGCGCGCCGCTTGGCGATGCCGCGCCCGCCGCGGGTTTCCACCATCCGGACGATCGCGTTGCCGAGGTTGTCGTCGACCGCGTGCAAGCGCCCGACGACGTCGTCGGGCAGCGTCACGGTGACGGCGTGCGACGGCCGCCCGAACTTCCGGGGACGGCCAGGGCCGGCTTTCAGCGGGAGAGGATGTCGAGCCACGAGTGCGACCATTCTACTCGACGCCCGGCGGGGAGGCGCGCGGATAATTTTAACGTAATAATTATCGATTAGGCACATTAATGCTTTGAAATTCACGCGGCGGCCGGTATTATCGGACGCTCTGCATCAGGCAGGCGCTAATGACTCAACACCGGGGAGCGGCGATGCGACGACAGCAATGGATGGTGGCAGTGGTCTGCATGGCGACGGTCGCGTGTGGTGGTTCCTCAGCGGGTACGCCGACCGACCCGACCCCGAACGGCCCGACGCTGACCGCCCCCGTGCCCGACGGCCCCGGCGACGCCGAGCAGCTGTCGACCCTGCGCCCGACGCTCACCGTCCGGAACGGCACGTCGAATCAGACTGCCGGCGCCAAGACCTATGAATTCCAGATTTCCGATCGCAGCGACTTCGCCTCGCAGGCGCCGCCGACGACATTCGCCGTCGTCGTCACCCGGGCGGGCGTGGCCGAGACGCCCGACCGGACCAGCTTCACCGTCGACAGCGATCTGCAGCCGACGACGCGGTTCTACTGGCGTGCGCGGGTAACGCAGAGCGGGGCCACCTCGGCGTGGTCCTCGACACGCACGTTCAATTCGAAGCTGGTCGGCTACAACCGGAACGGCGAGTTGTACGACCCGCTCATCCACAGCGAAACGGTCGGGACGATTGTCGGTTCGACGACCTGGGTTCCCGGGCGCGGCATCCGGCTGAACGACCAGAACGCCTACGTCAGATATCAGCTGCCGCAGACGATCAGCAACGGCCAGTTCTCGGTCGAAGTCGAAGGGCTGTCGGCCAATGGCCCGGGCGCCAAGCTCAAAGTGTTCTCGATGCTGGACGGCACTGGCGATCTGCTCAACAGCAAATACCTGATGAACGTCCAGTACCGCGGCGTCAACGGCAACCCGGACAACGCGATTTCCTATAAGGCGGTCTACGGCGACGGCGACCTGAAGCTGGAGCCCGATCTGGGCACCCGGCTGGCGTCGGTGATGTCCCTGAATCCCACCGTCGCGTACCACTGGCGCGCCCTCTGGACCTCGACGCAGTTCCGGCTCGTGATCGAACAGGGCGGCATCGGCGGTCAGGTCATCTACGACCGCAATTCCACGACCACGGTCGGCAACTACGCGCCGAGCCCCCACTTCGCTTATCTCGGCGCCAACAACGCGCCGTTCGGCGTCGAAGAAGGCACCTGGCCGGGGGTGACCTACCGAAACGTGTGGATTTCGGATCATGCGCGGCCGGCGTCGCTCGGCAGCGCGCTCTCTTCCGTTAATCGTCGAAGGACTGGAGCCATCGTGAATGGACGCGTTTCGATTCTGAGTCTGGCGATCGCGGGATCCGCGGCAGCCTGCGGCGGGTCGCAACCGACCACGCCGACACCGCCGGATACGACGTCGGTCACACTGGCGGCGCCAGTCCCGCGGTCACCGGCAAGCGGCGCCGAGATCGCCGGGGTTCGTCCGACACTCGAAGTCGTCAACGCCGTCGCCACTGGCGCGGTCGGCACTGTGACCTACCGGTTCGAGATCTCGGAACAAGCCGACTTCCCCGCCGGCTCTCGGACGGTGGTGATTGACAACGTCGCGCAGGGCAGCGTCAACACCTCGGCCGTAGTGTCCGTCGACCTGCAGGCGAACTTCCCGTACTTCTGGCACGCGCGCGCGAGCAACGGCACCGTCACGAGCAGCTACAGCGGCAGCCAGTCGCTGCGCACCGAAAACAAAGGCGTTCGCAACGGCGCTTCGGTCTATGACCCGCTGACCAACGGCCAAACCGTCGCCGATCAGCGATTCGGCGGCCACTTCGAGCCGGGCGCCAACGGCGGGTGGCAGGCTGATTCGGTCAACGACTCGCTCGACTACAACATCCCGACCTGCGCGAATTGCCGCGCCGAATTCGACGCAACCAACTTCGATCGGTCGACCTCACCGGTGGACGTGGACCTGAAGTGGTTCTCGATGGGCGACGGTTCGTCGTTCAACGACTTCGGTGCCTTCCGCGACAGTCCGTGGAAGATGCACGTCGAAAAGAAGAGCGCGGAAGCCGGAGCGGTGAAGCTGATCTGGCGCAAAGGCTGCGCAACCTCCGACGACTGCGACAACGCCGACAACCGCCACGAAGCGGTGGCGTTCTCGCCGTCGAAGGTCTACCACTTCACGATCGAATGGGGCTCGGGTCTACTCGCGATCAACATCTGTGAGTGGAGCGGCACCGTGTGCGGTGCCACGGTCTACAGCGCGACCGGCAACGGCACCTACGCGCCACCCAATCATCGCCTGGAGCTGGGGACGCGGCCGCGTAGCGAGACGCTGGTTGGCGCGCGCTTCCGCAACTTCAAGGTCACGCCGCGCTAGCGCGCCGAAGCCGACGCCGGCTTCTCGCCAAGCTTGGCGACGATGGCATCGTGAAAGGTCTTGGCGACCAGCTCAGCGCCGGCGTGATTGACGTGCAGGCCGTCGGTAATCAGCAGCGGCTCGAGCCCCAGAAATGCCTTGTAGTTGTCCACCAGCGTCGCGCCCTCTTGCGCCGCGATCTGTTGAATGAAGAAATTGGCCTCCTGGATGACCGCGATCGGGATGCGCCGCGGACCTGTCGGTCCCGGCGGCGTCAACGTGCTCAGGAAGACGTGCTGCACGCCCATCGACTTCGCTGACCGGATGAAATCACGCAGCGCAAACGCCACGTCGTTGGCGAAGTCGATGCCGAAGTTCAACAGATCGTTGTAACCGTCGAGCAACAGCAGCGCCTCGGGCCGGCGGGCCTGCAGCGCCGCCGTGAAACGCGCGTAGCTCAAGGGATCCGTGACCTTTTCGCCACCGAGGCCCTCGTTGAAGACGCTGATTTCCTGGGCCGGATAATCGGCATGCAGCATCATCTGCAGCTGTGCCGGATACGCGAACGCCGGATCTGCCAGCAGGTGACCAACGCGCATCGAGGCCAGGCCGTCGACCCCTTCGGTCATGCTGTCGCCGAAGGCCATGAACTTCGTGGCGTTCAATTTCAGCGCGGTCAACGTCACGTTGAACGTGCACTGGGCGCGCCGCGCCTGCGCATCGACGGCGCTACACGTCACCGTCGTCGTCTGCCCCGCCGGAAACAGCGCGCCGGACGCCAGGGAGCAGGTGACGTTGACCGGCGGCGTGCCGCCGCTGACGGTTGCGGACGGATACGTGACCGCGACCTCGGTACCGAAACTCGAGGCCGAGATGTTGGCAGGACATGACAGCGACGGGCCATCGGCAGGTGGCGTCGGACCACTCGGAGGATTGGCGCCGCACGCGGCCGTCGCCAACAGGGCGATGGCCAGAGCACATATGCGTTTCATCGGACTTCGAGGTCTCGCCATCTCCTGTAGCGATAGCTGGCCGATGAGCCCGACGGCACGCAGGAGGACGTGCCGTCGTCGCAGGTACGGGTGAACAGGCCGGTCTTATCGACGGTGCTCTCGCAGAGCCACCAGCGACTGGCGCGATAGACGGCGGTGAGCAGGCACGGGCCCTGCGAGACGCCGGTCGAACCGTTGGCGATGACACGATCGCGCCAGCGGCACGTCGCGACCACGTCGGCGTCGTCGGGTCCGCGGAAGGTGATGCTCTGGACCTGCGCGGAGGCCTCGAGCACGACGAACAGGTTGCGGTTCACGCGAATATCACCGAGCTCGGCAGCCTTGCCGCCGCAGCCATCCCAGAAGTCGACCAGGCATGCCTCGGGACTCACTGCGGAGTTGCCGAACAGATCGACCAGGAACCGGACCGTGATTTTCGAAATCTCCGCTCGCGAGTCGTGAACGCGAAACGACGCCGCGGCATCGCGCGAAACCCGGTTCTCGGCGGTGATCGGCGCGCCCGTCGAGCTGAAACTCGCGTAACGCTCCACCACTTCGAGGCGGATGGCGACGTCGACTGGCGTCGTGCTACCCGCCGGCAGGCGCCATTTCACCGCGGCGCCGGTGCCGGTGAACGTCCCGGCGTTGGCGGTCCAATTGAACGTCAGGTTGGCAATCGCGGTCTCGGCGTCCTGGACGGCGGCGCTGACATCGACGTCAGTGTCCACTTCGGTCCGGCTCGCCGCGGCGACAGTGATCGACTGGATGACCGGCGCGGCGTTCTGGACCGGCTGGTTCGGTGGGTCGGGCGTCGACGGCGGACCACCGCAGGTCACCGCGATCATCGCCGCGGCGAAGAGACTCGGCGCGCGCCAGCCTGAAAACCGTCGCCGCATCGGCTAGGCCTCTTTATCGGCGCCGAGCGTGCGGCGAATGACGTAAATCGCCTTGCCCTGCGACTCGTGGTAGGTGCGCGATTGCAGTTCGGCGATGAGGCCGACGGTCACGAGCTGGACGCCGGTGAACACGAGCAAGATACCTAACAATAGCGCCGGCTGACGGTCGTTCAGGCCCTGATGCAGCCCGTACTTGACGTAGGTCAAGTACGCGAGGACGAACACGCCGAGCGACCCCATCAGGCCGCCGACGAGACCGAACATCTGAAACGGACGGGTGGAATAGCTGAGCAGGAACTTCACCGTCAGCAAGTCAAGAATGACGCGGAAGGTCCGCGAGATCCCGTACTTCGACGTGCCGTGCTGGCGCGGCCGATGGTTGACCGGCGTCTCGGCGATCGTCACGCCCATTTCGCTGGCGAGTGCCGGCAGGAAGCGATGCAGTTCGCCGTAAAGGCGGAGTGGCTTGACGACTTCAGCGCGGAACACCTTGAGCGAACAGCCGTAGTCGTTCAGCCGCACGCCGGTCGCCCAGGAGATCAGGCGATTGGCGAGGACCGACGGCAGCCGCCGGCTGAGGAAAGGATCTTTCCGCACTTTGCGCCAACCACAGACGATGTCAGCGCCTTCGTCGATGCGCGCGACCATCGCCGGAAGGTCGCGCGGGTCGTTCTGCAGATCGGCATCAGAGGTCGCAATCAGTCGGCCGTTCGCGGCGGCGAATCCGGCGGCGAACGCCGCGGTCTGGCCGAAGTTGCGGCGGAACTGGATGACGCGGACGCGCGGGTCGCGCGCGTGCAGGGCCTCGAGCAGCGCAAACGACTGGTCCTTGCTGCCATCGTCGACGAAGATCAATTCGTAGGGACGCCCCCACTGCTCCAGCGTCGCCGTGCATTCGCGGTACATCGCGTCAAGGCTGGCGGCTTCGTTGTAGACGGGGATGACGAGAGACAGCTCGACGCTCACAGGCGGGGCAACCATCTATTCTACGCTCGGGCGCGGCGGCTTCGCCACACCACCACGCTAATGCCGACGACACCGATGGCCACGGCCAACCAGAGCGACACCGTGGGGAGATTGTCACGGATGTAGTCCATCGCGTGGTCGCCATAGGCATACGCGAGCCAGGCCTCGCCGATGTAGCGGATGCCACGGCCCACTGTCGCGGCCAGAAGAAACGTCGTCCGCCGGACCCGGGCGACGCCCGCGAGGAGCACGAAAATCTTGAACGGCGTCGGCGGCGGCAACAGCGACGGCACGATGATCGCCAGCAGGCCGTACTTCTGAAAAATCCGCAGCCCGCGTTTGACGTGACTATCGGAAAACCAGCGGCGGAGGAAGGCTTCGCCGCCCTTCCGAGCGAGCGAGTACAGCGCGAAGCAGCCGGCCACCGAGCCGGCCGTCGTCAGCAGGCCGTAGTACAGCCACCGCGCCGGATGCTGCACGGTGAGGACGACGATCAGGATGTCGCTGACTTCGGGCAGCGACAGAAACGACGAGTCGAGAAAGGCGACGAGAAACAGCCCCGGGCCGCCCAACGACAGGGCAACCGGCTTGATCCACTCGACGAGCTGTTTCAGGAAACCAGCCAGAGGCTGCATTTAGAATGACTACAGACGTTGCGCCTGAATGCGGCAAGACAATCAGATCATTATAACTGGCGGGCCGGCGCCGGAGGCGATCCGGATCAACCGGCGGGTCGTATTCGGCGTGTTTTTCGGGGCCATGGCCGTCGGCGCGGCGGCAGCAATCTACTATGCCGACGCTGGCTTGACGTTGAGCCACTACGATGCCCGGGCGCACCTGGTAGTCGCGCGCCGCGTGATCGACAGCCTGACGCCAGGCTGGCGGCAACTGGGGGCGGTCTGGCTGCCGCTGCCGCACCTGCTCAACGTCCTGCCCGTGCAGCTCGACTGGGCGTATCGCACCGGGGCGATCGCGGTGTTCGTATCGATTCTGGCAATGGCGACGGGATTGTCGTCGCTGGCCGCCCTGTTGCTCCGGACCACTGGCAGCGCCGCGGCCGCGCTTGCCGGGCCGGCGCTGGTGCTGCTGAATCCCAACATCCTCTACCTCACCAGCACGCCGATGACCGAACCGCTGCTGATTGGCCTGGCGCTGGTGGCGGTGAATGAGATTGATAAGGGGACAGGGGTTGCTCGCGCAAAGCACCCCCGTCCCCTTCACCTTTCCTCTCTCGCGCTCGCGGCGCTGGTGCTGACCCGCTACGAGGGCTGGTGCATTGCCGCGGCGCTCGTCGCCGGCGCCGCGTGGGCGCGGCGCCGCGACGGCTGGCGCCCGATGG
>DASUGM010000293.1:0-36567 GCA_036274055.1 Vicinamibacterales bacterium
TCAATGTGATGGGCACGCTGTACACCGCGCACGCGGCGATGCGCGCGATGCGGCGGCAGGGAAGCGGCCACATCATCGCGGTGTCGTCGATCGTCGGCCGGCGCGGCGTCGGCGGGTCGAGCGTCTACGCGGCGACGAAAGGGGCGCAGGTCGCGTTCATCGAGTCGCTGCGGGCCGATTTCGTCGGGACACCCTTTCACGCCTCGGTCGTGCTGCCGGTGGCGACGGAAACCGAATTCCACGCGGCGATCGAGCGTGATTTTGGCTACTCGGCGAGCGGCGTCGGACCGCGGCAGTCGGCGGCCGAGGTCGCGGCGGCAATCGCCGACACGATTGCTTCTCCCAAAGCCGAGGTCTACCCGTTTCGCAAAGCGTGGTGGCTCGCCGTTCTCGGCGTCGTGGCGCCGGCGCGTGCCGACAAGGTCGTGGCCCGGTTCAAACGGCGGCGGCAATGACACCGGAAGTCGTCACGGCACTCGCGCGCGCAGTTCACGACGCCGGCGGGCGGGCGCTTGTCGTCGGCGGGTGCGTCCGCGACGAGCTGCTCGGCCGCACGCCGAAGGACTACGACGTCGAGGTCTACGGCCTCGCTGCGGCGCGACTGCGCGGCCTGCTCGACGCCTTCGGCCGCGTCGACACCGTCGGCGAGAGCTTCACCGTCTACAAGGTCGCCGGCCTCGACGTCTCGCTGCCGCGGCGCGAGTCGAAATCCGGCCGCGGCCACAAGGGCTTCACCGTCGAGGGCGATCCGCATCTGTCGATCGAGGACGCCGCGCGCCGGCGCGACTTCACCATCAACGCGATCGCGCGCGATCCGCTGACCGGCGCAATCCTCGACCCGTTCGCTGGCCGCGGCGACCTCGAGGCGCGGCGCCTGCGCGTCGTCGATCCGCGGACGTTCGGCGACGACAGCCTGCGCGTGCTGCGCGCGCTCCAATTCACCGCGCGCTTCGATCTGACCGTCGACGACGACACCAAGGCGCTGCTGCGCGAGATCGCGCTCGATGATCTTCCCGCCGAGCGCATCTGGGGTGAAGTCGAGAAACTTCTGCTCCAGGCGGCGCGGCCGTCAGTCGGCCTGGCGCTCGCGCTCGAACTCGGCGTCGTCGACAGACTGTGGCCTGAACTACGGCCGCTCGTCGGCTGTCCGCAGGAACCTGAATGGCATCCCGAGGGCGACGTCTGGGTGCACACGCTGCTCGTCGTCGATCAGGCGAGGCTGCGAATCGCCGACCTCGATCGCGGCCGCGCCGCGGCGGTGATGCTCGGCGCGCTCTGCCACGACCTGGGCAAGCCGTCGACTACCGCGGTCAGCGATGGGCGCATTCGCTCGCTCGGCCATGAAGAAGCGGGCGTCGTTCCGGCGACGTCGCTGCTCGATCGACTCAATGTGCAGACGATGGATGGCTTCGACGTGCGTTGGGCCGTGCTCGGGATCACGGCGCACCACCTGAAACCCGGCGCGTTCATGAAAGCGACGCCGCCGGTGAGCGACGGCGCGTTTCGGCGCCTCGCGCAGAAAGTAGACATGGAGCTGCTGGCGCGCGTCGCCGAGGCCGACTGCGAAGGCCGGGGCGGCGGCTTCGACTGCTCGTCGATGGGCCGGTTTCTGGAACGCGCGCGGTCGCTCGGCGTCGAAAACAAGCCGCCGGCGCCGATCGTGCTCGGCCGGCACCTGCTGGGCATGGGCATGAAGCCCGGGCCGGACGTCGGGGCGATCTTGAAACAGATCTACGAGCGCCAGCTGGACGGCGAGATCGTCACGCTCGACGACGGGCTGGCGCTGGCCCGGCAGCTGGTGGCGGGGCGCTAGGGTCAAACAAGGGTCAGACCCCTCGGGGTCTGACCCTTGTTTGACCCCTTCTACTTGCCGATTTCGAACGTGATCTTCGCGTTGACTCGGAACTTGTCGATCTTGCCGTTCTTGACCGTCGCCGAGAAGTGGTCGACGTAGATCGACTGAATGTTCTTCACCGTTTTCGACGCGTCGCTGATCGCGTCCTGTGCCGCTTCCTCCCAGCCCTTCGACGACTGCGAGATCACTTCGATGACTTTGCGGATGGCCATGCGGTCCTCCTGAGGATTTGGAGCTACTGCCGTTCGAGCGCCGCGAGCGTCTCGGGCGCGACGTTGCCGCCGCTGAGCACGGCGACGACCTTGCGGGACGGGTCGGCAAGCAGGCTGCCGGCCGGCGGCCACAACACCGCGGCGACGGTCGCGGCGCCGCTCGGCTCGACCACCTGTTTGGCTTCGTGAAAGAGCCACAGCGCCGCGCGCGCGATGTCGGCATCAGTCACGGTGATCACGCGATCGACGAACTGCTTGACGTGCTCAAACGTGACGTCGCCGGGCCGGACCGGCATCAGGCCGTCGGCAATCGATGAAGTTTTCTCGAGCGTCACCGGCGCGCCGGCGGTCAGCGACGTGCTCATCTTCGCCGCGCCCGCGGGCTCGACGCCGATAATTGCCACGTCCGGTTTCGATTGCCGAATCGCCGCCGAGACGCCGGCAATCAATCCGCCGCCGCCGACCGGGACGACGACAATCGAAACATCGGGGACCTGTTCGAGGATCTCGAGACCGAGCGTGCCCTGCCCTTCGATGACCCACTCGTGATCGAAGGGCGGGACCATGGTCAAACCGCGCGCCGTGGCCTCCTTCTCGGCGCGGACGCGGCGATCGTTCGACGTCGTCCCTTCCAGGATCACTTCGCCGCCCCAGCGCTTGACGCCCGCGACTTTCACCGCCGGCGCCGTCGTCGGCATGACGATCACCGCCGGCGAGCCGAGCTTCGACGCCGCCAACGCCACCGCCTGGCCGTGGTTGCCTGAGGAGAAGGTGATGACGCCGCGCGCGCGCTGGTCATCCGACAGGCGCATCAGCATGTTGGTGGCGCCGCGGATCTTGAAGGCGCCGCCCGGCTGCTGCGGTTCGCATTTCAGAAATAGGGGCCGGCCGGCGAGATCGGAAACGTCGAGCATCGGCGTGCGGCGCGCGATCTTCGCGATGCGGGCAGCGGCGTCACGGATGGCCGCGACCGAGACGAGAGACATGAACGCATAGTGTACTCTTGCAGCTGATGCTTCGACGACCGTTGGCCGCGCTGATGCTGGTCATCGCCGCGGCTGCGCCGGCCGCCGCGCAGGTCCAGCGTCCACTTCCGAAAGTCGTCTACGACGTCCGCGCGTTCTACTCGGATCTCGGCGAGGATCCGGTCACCGCGGAAGGACTCGACGTCTTCCAGGAAGACCTGCCCGGTCGCGGATTCGGCGGTTTCGCCGGCGTTCACTTCTACCCATGGCGCGGCAAGAAGATGGCGATCGGCATCGGCGGCGAAGGCTGGTTCGCAAACACCAGTAAACAGCCGACCGACGAAGACGGCAATGTCACCTCACCGCTGATCCAGCAGCAGTTCAGGGGCGTGACGCCGGTGGTGTCGTTGAATTTCGGCCAGGGCAGCGGCTGGAGCTATCTGACGGCCGGCATGGGTCCGACCAGCCTGGTGACTTTTTTCGGCGAGGCAACGCCGGACGCGCCCAAGCCGCACCAACTGACGCTCAACATGGGCGGCGGCGCGCGCTGGTTTCCAAACCAGCACGTCGCGTTCGGCTTCGACGTGCGCTTCTGGATGACCAAACCGCAAGAACCGGTCGAGGTCTATCCGGCTCGCCAGCGGACGCGGCTGCTCATTCTCTCGGCGGGGGTTTCATTCAAATAGCCCCTTGTCAGTGAGGCAATGGGTGAATGTGTGAGTGCCGCATTCCCGCATTCACGCACTCACCATTTTCACCACTCACACATTGCCCCACACCCCATTAACTATTGAAAAAACCGATAGCCTGCCTTCCGCGCCGTGAGAATGAACTCCGGCGCGGCCGGATCCCGCTCGAGTTTCCTGCGTAGTTCGGCAATGTGTGTGTCGACGGTCCGGGTCAGGACCGCGGCCGAGTGGCCCCAGACTTCCTGCAGCAGTTCGACGCGCGTGGCGACCGCGCCGCCGCGCTTCAGCAGCGCCACCAGCAGATCGAACTCCATCGGCGTCAGCGTCACCGGCGCGCCGTCGCGCAGCACCGTGCGGCGATCGCCGTCCACCTCGACGTCGCCGAAACGGAAGTTTTTGCGCGACGGATGCCGGGTCCGCCGCAGCAACGCCTCGATGCGCGCGATCAGCTCGAGGACGCCAAACGGCTTGGTCACGTAGTCGTCGGCGCCCAGCCGCAGGCCGCGTACCTTGTCGGCTTCCTCGCTCCGCGCGGTGAGCACCAGCACGGCGGCCTTCGATCCAGATGCGCGCAACTCGTGCAGCACCCGGTAGCCGTCCATCTGCGGCAGCATCAGATCGAGCACGACCAGATCCGGGGCGTGCGATTGCGCCGCCGCCAGCCCGGCGACGCCGTCGTGCGCGACCGCGACCTCATAGCCTTCGATTTCGAGGTTGTTGCGGAGACCAAATGCGAGATCGGCGTTGTCTTCGACGATCAGGATTTTCGTCATGCGGGCTGTCCGGCCGGATCGGCGGCGCCGGCGGCCGCGTCGGCGGCAGAGGGCGCCGCCAGATCGACGATGAACCGCGCGCCGCGAACGCGCCCGGGTTCGATGGCCACGGTGCCGCCGTGGAGCGTCACGAGCTCGCGGACGATCGCCAGGCCCAGACCAGTCCCGCCCTCTGACGATCCCGGTTTGCGCCAGAACGGCTCCCAGACCCGGCCTGCGTCGGCGTCGCTGATCCCCGGTCCTTCGTCCTCGACGGAGATGATCAGCCGGCCGTTCTGCGCCGAGGCGCCGACGCGAACGATTTGCCCGCGCGGCCCGTACTTGACGGCGTTGTCGAGCAGGTTGAGCAGAATCTGCAGCAACGCGTTCGGATCGATCGCCATCGCCGCTGGAAGCTCGCCGGCCTCGAGCCGGACGGCGACGTCCTTCGACGCCGCCTGCGACCGGAACGTGTCGACGATCTCGCGAATCAGCGCGCCGACGTCGGCAATCGCTTCGGGCCGGACGGCGACCATGCCGCGATCCGACCGCGAGAACTGCAGCACGTTGTCGACCATCTGGCTGAGACGCCGCGATTCCTGCACGATCACCGCGGCGGCGTGCTGCTCCTCTTCAGGTGTGCGGACGCGCCGCAGCAGCAGCGTCTCGCCGAACAGACGGATCTGGGCCAGCGGCGTCCGCAGCTCGTGAGAGACGCCGGCGACGAAATCGGCGCGCTGGCGCGCGAATCGCAGCTCGCGGCGCAACTGAACGACAGCGGCGACGACCAGGCCCGCGGCGAGCGCGAGCAGACCGATCGCCAGCGGCGCGCGCTCGAGTGGCAGCCCGCCGATCACCAACTGCTCGGCATGACGCGGCGGAATCGCGATCTCCACCTTCATGCCGCCCAGACGCGCCGACATCGCCGCGCTGCCGGTGAACGGCGACGACTCCTGGCTCGAGGCGAATCGCTGCCGTCCGGAATTGTCGAAGACGCGCACCGCGAGCATGTCGCGAGCGCGCGCTTTGTCGACCAGCGTCGGCGGCAGCAGCGTTGCGTCCTTGGCGACGCGGGTGAACACCTCGGTGAGTTGCGCTTCGCTGGTGACCACGCCAAGCACCACGAACTCGCCGTCGCGCCGACCGAAACTCGTCGCGATGATGCCGCCACCGTCGAGCACGCGCACGTGTTCGCGCAACGAGTCCGCGCCGGCCTGCGCCTCGGCCCGCAGCATCGCGATCACGTCGTCGGCGAGCGGCTGGCCTTCGACCACGACGGGCCCGCCGACGGTGACGGCAAATGTCGTGACGACGTTCGCACCGGTCGGACAATCGCAATCGTCGGGCGACTTGCGCTGCATCGCCCCCGGCGGTGGGTCCGGGTGGCCCTCGATTTCGTGCCGCGCCGCGGCAAGGCTGCTGGCGACGCGGCTGTCGAGACGCATCTCGCTCTCGCGCGCGAACTGCGCGGCGGCAAACGCCGCGTAATCGCGGAGCACGCCTTCCGCGGTCTCACGCGCCAGCCGCGACGACCGCATCGCCTCCCACGAGAGCGCCGCGGTCGCGGCAATCGCCAGCGCCAGCAGCGCCACGACGGCGGCGGATCTGGTTACAAGTCGGCGGTGGTCGATGCGGAACACGGCGGCTCCTCGAATGATAGGACGATCCCGGCCCGGCAAAGGTCCTCCCGCAGTCCGGGTGGTGTCAGCAAATGGTGAACTCCATCGAGCCCTGACCGAGTTCTTGCGCAGCCTCCACCGCGCGCGCACCCCGGATCCGTAGGGTCCGTGCATGAGCACACACGTCCCTCTTCGCTTCCCTCTCATCGCTCTCGTGGTCGCGTCGTTCCTGGCGCTGACGCCGCGGGTGTCGGCGCAATCCCAGGAGGCGCAGCGCGAATCCTGGCAGCGGGTCCCCGACATCTTCGCGGCCATGGGGATCGGCGCCAATTCGATCGTCGCCGACATCGGCGCGGGCCAGGGGTTCTTCACGACGCGGCTTGCGAAGGCCGTCGGCGAGTCCGGCCGGGTCTATGCCGTCGACATCTCGGCGGCGACGCTCGATCGACTGCGCACGCGGATCGCCGCCGAAGGGTTCACCCACGTCGTGCCGATCCTCGGCGCTGCCGATGATCCGAAACTGCCAGCGGCGACGCTCGACGCCGCGCTCATCGTCAACGCGTACCACGAGATGACCGCGCACCAGGCGATGCTCGCGGCGATCCGGCGCGCGCTCAAGCCCGGTGGCCGGCTGGTCATCGTCGAGTCGTTCATCACCGGCCAGGGCGGCGTGCCACGCGCCAATCAGGAATCGCGGCACTTTCTCGCGCCGCAACATCTGCAGCGCGACGCGATCGAAGCCGGCTTCGTGATCACGCGTGTCGAGAGTCCCTTCACCAGGCACGGCGGTCCGGGTGGCGAGTACCTCACCGTGCTCGAACCGACGCCGCCGCCCTTGGCGCCGCCGCCCGGCAACGGCAATCGCGGCAGCGGCCCGATGGACGAGTCCGCGCGCCGGCCTGACGACGTGGTTGCTGCGCTCGAGTTGAAGTCGGGCCGGGTCGTCGCCGACATCGGCGCGGCCTCCGGGATCTTCACCCGCCGTTTTGCGCGCGTCGTCGAACCGGGCGGCCGCGCGCTTGGACTCGACGTCGACGCCGCCGCAGTCGATGCGATGAAGAAGGACGCGACGACGCTCGGCCTCCGCAACTACGAGGCGCGTCTCGTGGCGCCTGATGACCCGGGCCTGACGCCGACCTCCGTCGACATGATTGTCGATTTCCCGGCCGGAAGTCCGTTTCCCGATCACCCGGATCAGAAGCAGGCCGAAGCGGAGCTGGCCTCGGCCGGTTACCGCGTCATCAAGACGCACACGTTCCTCAGCGGGCAGTACTGCATCGAGCTGGTCGCGCGCTGAGGGTCCCTCACAGGTTCCTCACGACGGGCGCGCGGACCAGCCGGTATGATCTCCGGCAATGCCGCGCGCCACGCTCCTCGATTTCTTCGAGGACTACTCCGCCAGCGACGACGTTTTCGTCGTCCATGACGACGGCTATCGGACGCGGCAGTGGACGTACCGCGAAGTCGGCGTCGCGGCACGTGCCTTTGCCGATCGCCTGGCCGCGGCGGGCGTCGGTCCGGGCGACAAGGTGGTGATCTGGTCCGAGAATCGCGCCGAGTGGGTCATCGCCCTCTGGGGCGTGCTGCTTGCGGGCGCGGTGATCGTGCCCGTGGATTTCCGCGCCTCGGCGGATCTGCTCGCGCGAGTCGCGAAGATCGTCGCGGCGAAGATTGTCCTGGTCGGTGAGGAAGTGGAAGTGCCGCCGGGGCTGACGGGGAGCGTCTGGAAGTTGGCTCAGGGCTCAGGGCTCGGGGAGAAGGCTCACGGCTCACGGCTTACGGCTCACGGCGAACCCGGAACCTCGGAACGGGGAACGCCGGAACCGACGACGCTCGCCGAGATTATTTTCACGTCGGGCGCGACTGCCGAGCCAAAGGGCGTGACGATCACGCATCGCAACGTCCTCGCCAACATCATCCCGATCGAGAAAGAGATCGCGAAGTACAAGAAATACACGCGGCCCGTCCACCCGCTGCGGTTCCTGAATCTGCTGCCGCTCAGCCACATGTTCGGCCAGTCGATGGCGACGTTCGTGCCGCCGATGCTGTCGGCCACGGTGGTGTTCTCGCACGGCTACAGCCCGGTCGAAATCCTGCACCAGATCAAATCGCGCCGCGTGTCGGTGCTCGTGTGCGTGCCGAAAGTGCTCGACGTCCTGCGCGAGCACGTCGAGCGGGTCACGCCGATCGCCGCCGAGGAAGACGTCCTTGCCGGCAAGCACTGGTCGCGCCGCTGGTGGCGTTATCGCCAGGTGCATCGGCTGTTCGGCTGGAAATTCTGGTGCGTCGTCTGCGGCGCGGCGCCGCTCGATCCGGAGCTCGAAGCGTTCTGGCGCAAGCTCGGGTTTCTTGTCGTCCAGGGCTACGGGCTGACGGAAACGGCGCCCATCGTCACGCTCAATCATCCGCTGCGTGCCTCGAAGGGCACCGTCGGCACGCCGATCGGCGGCGTCGAAGTGAAGATCGCGCCGGACGGCGAGATTCTCGTGCGCGGCGACAACGTCACCACCGGCTACTACAAGGCCGGCGGCCCGGCCGGCGACGTCGAGTCGACATCGGCGTTCGAGGGCGGCTGGTTCCACACCGGCGACATCGGCGAACTCGACGCGGCGGGCCGGCTGCTGATCAAGGGCCGCAAGAAGGAGATGATCGTCACGCCGCAGGGGTTGAACGTCTTCCCTGAGGACGTCGAGCGCGCACTGCTCGCGCAGTCCGGCGTTCGCGACGCCGCGGTCGTCGGCGTCAGCGTCGACGGCGAAGAACGCATTCATGCCGTGCTCGTGCTCGACGACGGGGCTGACGTCAACGCGATCGTCCGCGGCGCCAATGCCGGGCTCGAGGATCACCAGCGCGTGTGGAGCACCGCGATTTGGCCGGGACCGGCGTTGCCGCGGACCGAAGGCACGCAGAAACTCAAACGCAAGGAGATCCAGCGCTGGGCCGCCGGCGAACAGCCCGGCGCGGCGGCGCGCGGAACGTCGTCGACAACCGTCAGCGACGTCGTTGCGCGTTTCGCGGCGGGCGGCCAATTGAGCCGCGAGACGACGCTCGACGAGATCGGGCTGAGCTCGCTGACGCGCGTCGAGCTGATGATGGCGCTCGAAGAAGCGTTTCAGACGACGATAGACGAAGCGCGCTTCTCGGGCGCCAAGACGATCGCAGACCTCGAAGCGCTTGTTGGCATGGGTTCCGGGGTTCCGGGGTTCCGGGTTCCGGGTTCGTTCCCGCCCCTGACTCCAAGTGCGCCGGCCGACCCTGAGCCGATCGCGTTCCCGTCGTGGAATCGATCGGCGCTCGGGTGGTTCATCCGGCGGATCAGCCTGCCGACCTGGATTCTGCCGCTGTCGCGGCCGTTCTTCGATCTCACCGTCGAGGGGCTCGACGAACTGGCGAAAATCGACGGCCCGGTCGTCTTCGCCGCCAATCATCAGAGTCACATGGACGTGCCGGCCATCTTCCGCGCCCTGCCGGCCAAACGGCGCTATCGCGTCGCGCCTTCGATGGCCAAGGAGTTCTTCAAGGCGCATTTCAACCGCCGTGACTACGGCTGGAAGGCGTGGTTCACCAATTCGCTGAACTACTACCTCTCCGCCGAGTTCTTCAATGCGTTTCCCCTGCCGCAGCGCGAGGCCGGCACGCGACAGACCATGCGCTACATCGGCGAGATCGCCAACGACGGCTACTCGATCATCATTTTTCCCGAAGGCCGCCGGCTCGACGACGGCATTGGGGAGTTCCGGCCCGGCATCGGCATGATCGGCGCCAGGCTTGGCCTGCCGGTTGTGCCCGTCCGCCTCGAGGGCCTCGACAAGGTGCTGCACCCGAAGATGAAGTGGCCGAAGCGGGGGCCGGTCAAGGTCGCGTTTGGCGCGCCCCTCCGCCTCGAAGGCGATGACTACGCGGCGCTTGCGCGTAAGGTCGAGGACGCGGTGCGCGCCCTGTAGGCTCAGGGCTCAAGGCTCGGGGTCTGAACACCGAGCCCTGAGTCCTGAGCCCTGAGCCTGATATGCTGGTGTGCTGAAAGGACAGCGAATTTGAGCAAGGATGATCTGATTGATGTTCAGGGCACCGTAATCGCCGTTCACAGCGGCGGCCTGTATCGCGTGTCGGTGGATTCCGGCCATGAAGTACTGGCCCAGTTGAGCGGGCGAATGCGGCGTTTCCGCATCAAGGTCGTGCCGGGTGACCGGGTCACCGTCGGCGTGTCGCCCTACGATCCGGTCCGCGGCATCATCACCTTCCGCGCTCGCTAGAACGTCAAGGTTGAGCTCCGACGCCAAATCCCATCATCGAGCCGCGGGTGGCGGACGCCGTGGCGGCGGCCGAGGCGGCAGCCATCGTCCCGGCCGTCCGGCAGCGGCGCACCGGCCCGTCGTGCACCCCGCGCCGACGCGCGAGTCGGCGCCGTTTGATCCGGCACCGCAGTCCTTTCACGCGTTAATCACCGAACCGGCACTTCGTGACGCGCTCGATCAGCGCGGTTTCGAAAAAACCACGCCGATTCAAAGTGCCGTGCTGCCGTACGCGCTGGCCGGCCGCGACGTCATCGGCTGCGCCGAGACCGGCACCGGCAAGACCGCGGCCTACGTGCTGCCGGTGCTGTCGCGGCTCATTCGTGAAGACCGCGAAGCCGGACCGCGCGCCTCGCACGACGCGACGCGCGCGCTGATCCTCGCGCCGACGCGCGAACTCGCCACGCAGATCGACGACGAGATTCAGGGCTTCGCCTATCACGCGCCGGTCGCGAGCGTCGCCGTCTACGGCGGCGTGCCGATGGGCCCGCAGGAACGGTCCCTCAAAGCCGGCGTCGACATCGTCGTCGCCACGCCGGGCCGGCTGCTCGATCACATGCGCAGCAACGTCGGCGACTATTCGAAGCTCGAGATCTTCGTCCTCGACGAAGCCGACCGGATGATGGACATGGGCTTCTGGCCCGACGTCCGCAAGATTGCCGAGGCGCTGCCGCCGACCGCGGCGCGGCAGACGATGCTCTTCTCGGCGACGATGCCCGACGAAGTGATGCGCTTCGCCGACGCGCTGGCGCCGACCGCGGTGTTCCTCCAGGTCGGATCGCGCCGCGGCCCGGCGCAGACGATCACGCACGAGGCGAAAATCGTTCCGATGCGCGAGAAGCCGCAGTTCCTCGCGCGCTACCTGCGCCGCAAGAACGACACCGCGATCGTCTTCGTGAATACGAAGATCGGCTGCGATCGCCTGGCGCGATCGCTGCAGTCCATGGGACTCCGTGCGGCGGCGATTCACGCCGATCGATCGCAGGCGGACCGCACCGCCACGAT
Organism: Vicinamibacterales bacterium; assembly: GCA_036274055.1. Lineage (GTDB taxonomy): Bacteria > Acidobacteriota > Vicinamibacteria > Vicinamibacterales > SCN-69-37 > DASUGM01. The sequence continues at coordinate 11,390 of DASUGM010000293.1, forward strand.
CGAGGCCTTCCGCGCCGGCCGTGTCCGCGTGCTGGTCGCCACCGACGTCGCCGCGCGCGGCCTCGACATCGACGACATCGGCCTGATCGTCAACTACGAAGTGCCGCACGGCCTCGACAGCTACGTCCACCGCGTCGGCCGCACCGGGCGCAACGAGACAACCGGACACGCGCTGACGCTGGCGGACCCGGCAGAACGACGAGACCTGGAAGAGGTTGAGCGGGCGTTCGGGTTGAAATTGCTCGACGACGGATCCTAGATCTTCGACGTGAAGCGAGTGGAGTAAGTCGAGGCAGTAGAGAAAACCATTTCTTTGGTCTTCACTCTCTCCACTACCTCCACTGACTCCACGTCCGAAATCTAAAAAGAAACTAATCCGAGAATTCCTTCGCCAGCTCCACGAACTCCCCGTCGGGCGCCAGCTCGCGGTACTGATGCCAGTGCGGGCGCGCCTCCGCCGATCGACCCAGCTTCTCCAGCGTCACGGCGAGATAAAAGTGCGCTTCCGGATACGACGGATTGATGATCAGCGCGTCGCGATAGGCGCTGAGCGCCTCGGGGTAACGCGCGAGATCGTGGTGGATGTTGCCGAGGTTGAAGTACGCCTCGAAGCATTCGTTATCGACGCGGATCGCCTTCTCGTAGAGCGCTTCGGCTTCGACCAGCTCGTCGCGCTCGTAGTGAATGTTGGCGAGGTTGACGATCGCCGGCACCAGTTGCGGATCGAAGAGCACCGCGCGGCGATAGGCGCCGGCGGCGGCGTCCAGATCGCGCTCTTCGCCGTCGTCGAGCTCGGCGCCTTCCAGAAAATATTTCGCCGCGAGCGCGTGATTGGCGGCGGCGATCTGCTCGGAGCGCCCGGCGGGAAAGAGCGACGCCTCCGGCGCCGGCGTCGCCGGCAGTGACACCACTCGTGCCGGCGCGCGCTCCGATCGCTGCGGCTGGAAATCGAACGCCAGCTGCCCTTCCTGCGCCGACGCCAGCGTCCGCAGCACGCCATGGAGCGTCTGGCCCTTCTCCATCTCCGCCGCGGCCTGACGGATGACGTGCAGGTCGGCAAACGAATAGCGCCCGGCGACCGGCCGGATCAGCCCCCACTTCTCGAGATAGCGCAGGTGGTCGTCGCGCAGCCCCGGATACATGCCGCGCAGATCGCGCGGGGCGTAATAGCGGGCTCGCAGCGTCTCCAGATCCGGAAGGCCGGCCTCCTTGCAGAGATCGCCTTCGCTGATCACGCGGTGAACGTGCTCCGGCAGCACGTCGCGCGGTTCGACGCCGGCGACGACGATGGTCGTCCGCGGCGTCAGATCCGCGGAGAAGGTGCCACCCAGGCGCTCGACGATCGCGCGGGTATCGCGCCGCGACAGCAGACTCAGCTTGCCAATCAACGCGACCTGCTGACCGGCAAATGGACGATCGGCTGAGAGACCACTCACTCGGCCGATAATAGCCCCAGGAAACGATTTCACGGTTGACTGATTGACCGGTTGACTGATTGACCGGTTGCTGAGAGCGCCCTTCGCCCGATCGCGAGATCGCCCATGCCCTGCGGTGGCCCGATCACCCGATCGCCAATCGCCTATGATTTCCCCATGTTGCTCGCCGGCGACGTCGGGGGAACCAAGACCCTGATCGGCCTGTATCAGCCTGAACGCGAACGGCCGCGCCCGCTCGTCGTCCGCGAATACGCGACGATGGACTTCGACAGCCTCGACGACGTCGTCGAAGTCTTCCTCGAAGATACCAATGCCGCGCGGAAAGTCCGCGCCGGCTGCGTCGGCGTCGCCGGGCCGGTCACCGGCAACGTGGCGCGCCTCACCAACGGCGGCTGGCTCGCTGACGCCAGCGCTATTTCGGCGCGCCTCGACGACGCTCCGGTGCAGTTGCTAAACGATCTCGAAGCCATGGCGTATGCGGTTCCAGTGCTGGAACCCGACGAACTGGCGGTGTTGCAGAAGGGCGTGGCGTCGCCAACCGGCAATGCCGCCCTGATCGCTGCCGGCACCGGGCTGGGTGAAGCGTTGCTGCACAACCTGAACGGCCGCTTCGTGCCGTCGGCCTCGGAGGGTGGTCACGCCGACTTCGCCGCGCGCACGCCGCGGGAACTGGCGCTGGTCCCTGAGCTGGTGCGAACCTACGGCCGCGCCGATGTCGAACGCGTGGTCTCGGGGCCCGGGCTCGTCAACCTGTTTCGCTTCACGCACGGCACGGAGGACTTGCGCAAAGCCTGCCGGGCGATCGGACCTGACCTCGATCCGGCAGAGATGCCGGCCGCCATCAGCACCTCGGCCCTCGAAGGCCAATGCGAGCAGTGCGGCGAGGCGCTCGACATGTTCGTCGAGGCCTACGGATCGGAGGCGGGCAACCTGGCGCTGCGCGCGGTGGCGACCGCCGGCGTCTACATCGGCGGCGGCATCGCCCCGAAGATCCTGCCCGCGCTCCAGAGCGGGCTGTTCATCGACGCCTTCCGCGACAAAGAACCGATGACCCACATGCTCCGGACGCTGCCGGTGCATGTCATCCTGAATTCCGCCGCGGGCCTGCTCGGCGCCGCGGTGCGCGCCTCTACCCTGCACGCTGTGTGAATCTGCCCCTGAGGAGCTTCCAATGTCCCGCACGCTCGTTGCCTTCGTCGTCATCGCCGTCCTCGCCGCCGCGTCCGGCCGGGCGCAGCAGAAGCCGTCGCCGCTCGCCGATCTGAAGACCACGGCCGAGGCCAGCGACTACAAGTCGACGTCGACGCACGAAGACGTCGTCAAGTTCATGAAAGCGGTCGACGCGGCGTCGCCGATCGTCTTCTACACGACGTACGGCAAGACCTTCGAAGGCCGTGACATGCCGCTCGCCGTCGTCGGCACCGGGCTGAAGGATTTTTCCCCGGCGGCGGTGCGCTCGACCGGCAAGCTGCGCGTGCACATCCAAGGCAATATCCACGCCGGTGAAGTCGAAGGCAAGGAAGCGGCGCAGGTGCTGTTGCGCGAGTTCGCCATGGGCCAGCACGCCGACTGGCTGCAGTCGACGGTGTTCCTGATCACGCCGATCTTCAACGCCGACGGCAACGAGAAATTCTCGATGACCAACCGCGGCCCGCAGAATGGGCCGATCAACGGCCAGGGCACGCGCGCCAACGGCCAGAACATCAACATCAATCGCGATTTCATGAAGCTCGAAACGCCTGAAGGCAAGGCTTTCGTCAAGCTGTGGAACGACTACGACCCGCAGGTCGGCTTCGACCTGCACACGTCGGATGGATCGGCGCACGGCTACTACCTGACCTACTCGCCGCCGCTCAACCCGGGCACGAGCGAGACGATCATGAAGATCATGAAAGACGAGTGGTTCCCGTTCGTCAGCAGGAACTCGAAGGCCAAGCACGGCTGGGACATGTTCTATTACGGCAACGCGTCGGGCGGACCGGGCGGACGCGGCCGTGGCCGTGGCGACGCGCCGCTGCCGGACGTGGTTGGCGCGCAGCCGCCGGCAGCCCCGGCGCAGCGGACCTGGGCGACGTTCGAGCACGTGCCGCGTTTCCACAACAACTACGTCGGCATGCGCAACCGCTTCGCGCTGTTGAGCGAAGCCTACGCCTACGCGACGTTCAAGGATCGGATCCTGGCGACCAATTACTTCATGGAAGAGGCGCTGACGTTCGCGCACCAGAACGCCGCCAAGCTGAAGGCCGCCGTCGCCGCCGCGGACAAGGAAGCCATCGTCGGCAAGATGCAGCCGACCCGCGCGGCGATCAAGCGCGAGGGCCAGGTCGAGATCCTGATGGGCGAGGTCGAGGACGAGATCAACCCCAACAACGGCGCGCGCATGAACCGCCGTAAGGACGTCGTCAAGCCGGAGATGATGATCAACGGCCTGTGGTTCGAGCCGACGATGACCGAGGACGTCGCGGCGACCTACTACGTGCCGGCCAACGCCAAGGCCGCGCTCGATCTGCTGCGGCTGCACGGGGTCCAGATGACGGCGACGACGGCGCCGGTGAGCGGCGTCGAGCAGTTCTCGATCACCGCGAACACGACGCTCACGGTCCGGCAGAACAGCATCGACACCGGCGCGCATGCGCTGCGGCGGCTCGAAGGCACCTGGGGCGCCGCCGCCGGCGTGACCGTCCCGGCCGGCGCGTTCGAGATCAAGATGAACCAGCCGCTCGCCCGGCTGGCGTTCTACCTGATCGCGCCGACGTCGGACGACGGTGTCGTGAACTGGAATGTGATCGACGACCTGCTCGGCGAGGGCGTGAAGGTGTATCCGATCCTGCGAAAGAAGTAGGCGAGCTGAGACTTCGCGGTCTCACCGGGCTCGGAAGGATCTCTGGAGGAGTTGCAGGAGCATGAAGGAGATCTTTGGGTTTTGAAAACCCGAGGATCTCCTTCATGATCCTTCCAGAATCCTCCACAGGATCCTTCACGGTGCTGTCAGACGATCGTTTTTCTCTCCGCTCTCGAGGCATCCTCGATCCGCGCGTCCTCACCGCGATGGCGCGCGTGCCGCGCGAGGCGTTCGTCCTGCCCGAGGACGTCCGTGACGCTGATGCCGACGGGCCGCTGGCGATCGGTTTCGGTCAGACGATCTCTCAGCCATTCATCGTGGCGTGGATGACGCAGGAGCTGCGCGTCGAGCCCGGGGCGCGGGTCCTCGAGATCGGCACCGGCAGCGGCTACCAGACCGCGATCCTCGCCGAGCTGGGCGCGGAAGTGTTCAGCCTCGAGATCGTGCCCGAGCTCTCGGCCCGGGCGGCCGCTGTGCTGGCGCAGCTCGGTTACGCCAGCGTCCATTTACGGGTCGCGAGCGGTTACCAGGGCTGGGCGGAGCACGCGCCGTTCGATCGGATCATCGCGACCGCGGCCCCACCGGCGATGCCGCGCGCGCTGCTCGATCAGCTCGCCGACGGCGGCCGGATCGTCGCGCCGATTGGCGAGGACGACCAGGTCATCGTCGTCATCGACCGGCGCGGCAACGAGTATGAGACCCACCGGGCGCTGCCGGTGCGATTCGTGCCGATGAAGTGAGAAAGGAGGTCGGGTGTCCTTTATGCATTGGGTGCATAAAGGACACCCGACCTCCTTTTCTCGTACGATGCGGCATGCGCGCCATCCTGCTGATCACCGCTCTCTTCGCCGCGACCGCCCAGACGCCGACGCCCGAAGCGACCTCGCTCTCCGGCAAGCCGCTGTTCGCGCCGCCGCTCGCCGAGGCGGCGCGGACGCGGCTGGAGGCCGACCTCGCGACGGCGCGGGCGGCCTACGAGAAGGACCCCAGGGACGCCGACGCGATCGTCTGGCTCGGCCGCCGCACCGCCTACCTCGGCCGCTTTCGCGAGGCGATCGACATCTTCACCGACGGCATCAAGAAGCATCCCAACGACCCGCGGATGTACCGCCATCGCGGCCATCGCTACATCTCGGTGCGCGAACTGGACAAGGCCGTCCGCGATCTCGAAACCGCCGCGGCGCTGCAAAACGGCAGCAAGGACCAGATCGAACCCGACGGCCAGCCGAATGCGCGCAACATCCCGCTCAGCACGCTGAACACGAACATCTGGTACCACCTGGCGCTGGCGCGGTATCTGAAGAAGGACTACGTCCGCGCCGCGGACAACTTCCGCCGCTGCCGCGACGCCGGCTCCAACCCGGACAACCTGGTGTCGGCGACGCACTGGCTCTACCTCACGCTGATGCGCGCCGGACGCACCGCCGAAGCACGCGAGGCGCTCGCGCCGGTCCGCGCCGATCTCGAGGTCATCGAGAACACCAGCTATCACTCGCTGGTGCTGCTGTACAAAGGCGAGCGCACCCCGGACGCGGTCTACGGCGCCGCCGGCGAGGGCTCGGCCGGCTCAGCGGTGCGCTACGGCGTCGGCGCCTGGCATTTCGTCAATGGGCGGCGCGCCGAGGCGTTCAAGATCTGGGATGCGATTCTGACGGGACCGGACTGGCCGTCATTCGGGTTCATCGCGGCGGAGGCAGAGCGCTCACAAAACTCAAAACTTGAAACTTCAAACTCGAAACTTGGGTTCTGAGAACTCAAGTTTGAAGTTTAGAGTTTGAAGTTGACGCGCGCGTTAGCGCAACAAGCGAGCGATGTCGTTGTAAATCACGGTCACCATCAGCATCACGACCAGCGCGGCGCCGGCCATGAGGATGCGCTCTTTGACGCGAATGCTGAGGTCGCGACGCGCCAGGCCTTCGACGGCCAGGATCGCGATCTGACCGCCGTCCATCACCGGGATCGGCATCAGGTTCAGCAGGCCGAGGTTGAGGCTGATCATCGACATCAGATTCAGCAGCGAGAGGATGCCGAGCGACGCCGCGGTGCCGGAAAGATCGGCGATCGCGATCGGTCCCATCAGCTGGCCGACCGGCGTCTCGCGGGTGAACAGACCCTTCAACGTCTGGCCGATCTGCACCGCGGTCTCCCAGTTCTGTTTCGCGCTCATCTTCAGCGCGGTGATCGCATCCGGGTTCACGGTCTTGAATTCGTACGAAATGATGCGCACGCCGAACAGCGGCGATCCGGTCTTCAGATCCGGCGTGATCGTGACGTCCGACGTCTGGCCGTCACGCTCGATGGTGAACGTGACCGGCTTGCCGCCGCTCTCCTTCAGCCACTTGTACATCTCCGGCTGGGTCAGGCCGCGCTCGCCGTTGAGAGCGACCAGCACGTCGCCGCGCTTCAACCCGGCCGCTTCCGCGCGCCCGCCGGCGGTGATTTCGACGAAGCTCGGGCGCAGCAGCGGCAGGACGCCGATGTCGCCGAGCTGATAGCGGCCGATGCCTTCCGGCGTAATCCGGATCTCCATCGGCTGGCCGTTGCGGGTCACGCCAAGCACGATCTCGCGATTGGCCTTGGTGACGACGGCGAATCCAACCGCGTCCCAGGTCGGTGTCGGCTTGCCGTCGACGCTGTCGATGCGATCCCCGGGCTGCAGGCCCGCCGCCTGCGCGGGGCTCTCCTTGGCCAGACTGCCGACGACCGCCGGCTGGCTCTCGTAGAGCGGGACGTCGGCGCCGCGCGCGAGCACTGCCGCGGTGACGATCACCGCGAGCAGCAGATTCATGATCGGGCCAGCCAGATAGACCTGGAACCGCACCCACTTGCTCTTCGACATGAACTCGTCGGGCGCGCCGGTGCGGTCGTCTTCGACCGATTCGCCGGCAAGCTTGACGTAGCCGCCGAGCGGCACGGCGCTGACGCAGTACTCGGTGGCACCGCGCTGCACTTTCAGCAGCTTCGGTCCGAAGCCGAGCGAAAAGGTGATTACACGCACGCCATACCAGCGCGCGACCAGAAAATGCCCCAGTTCGTGCACGAACACCAGCACGCCGAGGACGAACAGAAACGCCAGAATCGTGGTCATGCTTCCCTTTGCTACGACGATCGTAGCGTACGGATAGTTTCGGCGGCGGCGCGGCGGGCCGAGAGGTCGATCTCGCGGATTTCCTCCAGAGATCGTGGGGCGGCGTGCCGATCGGCCCGGGTCAGGCCGTCTTCGATGACGCGTGCAATATTGGGAAAACTCAGTTGGCGGTCCAGAAACGCGCCGACGGCAATTTCGTTCGCGGCGTTGAGCACCACCGGCCAGGCGCCGCCGCGGCGCAGCGCCTCGTAGGCCAGCGGCAGACAGCGGAAGCGAGCGTCAGTCGGCAGGAACTCGAGCGGCGGTGTCCGCGTCAGGTCGAGCGACGGCAACGCCGCGCTCCAGCGGGCCGGATACGAGAACGCGTACTGAATCGGCAGGCGCATGTCGGTGACGCCGAGTTGCGCGATCACCGATCCGTCGCAGAACTCGACCATCGAATGGACGATCGACTGCGGATGGACGACGACTTCGATCTGATCGGCGGCGACGTCGAACAGCCAGTGCGCCTCGATCACCTCGAGGCCCTTGTTCATCAGCGTCGCCGAGTCGACGGTGATCTTCCGGCCCATCTGCCACGTCGGATGCCGCAAGGCATCGTCCGGGGTGACCCGCGCGAGCGCGTCGCTGTCGAGGCCGCGGAACGGCCCTCCCGAGGCGGTCAGCACCAGGCGCTTGACTTCATGCAGATCGCGGCCGTGCAGACACTGATGAATCGCGTTGTGCTCGCTGTCGACCGGCAGCAGCGCGACACCGCGCGCGCGCGCCGCTTCGGTCACCAGCGCGCCGGCCATCACCAGCACTTCCTTGTTCGCGAGCGCGATTGTCTTGCCCGCGGCGATTGCCGCGAGCACGGCCTCGAGCCCGGCGGTGCCCGACGTGGCGCAGAGCACGACGTCGACGTCGGGGTGCGTAGCCGCGGCGATGAGCCCGGCCGGACCGGCGTGCAACGACGTGCGGGCGCCGGCGACGCCGCGCGTCCGCAGGTCCGCCAGCGCGGCCTCGGTGGCGACGGCGGCGACCGCGGGCCGGTAGCGCGTGATCTGCTCGGCCAGCTGCGCGACGTTCTCACCCGCCGCCAGGGCGACGACGCGCAGCCGATCGGCATGGGCGTCGACCACGGCGAGCGCGCTGCGCCCGATTGATCCAGTCGATCCGAGAATCGCGAGCCGGCGTGTCGTGACGTCGCGGGCGGTCACGCGACGTACCTCAGGAACAGATAGAAGATCGGCGCCGCGAACAAGTGGCTGTCAATGCGATCGAGGACGCCGCCGTGGCCCGGAATCAGGTGCGAGCTGTCCTTGACGCCGGCGCTGCGCTTCAGCAGCGACTCGAAGAGATCACCGGCGATGCCGAACAACGCGAGCAGCTCGGCCAGCGCGGCGGCGACGAGCGGGTGCACAGCCGGCAGCAGGGCCATCCCCAGCAACGCACCCGCCACCGCGACGACGATCAGGCCGCCGATGGCGCCTTCGACGGTCTTGGCGGGACTCACCGCGGGCGCCAGCTTGCGCCGGCCGAAGGCGCGGCCCGAGTAGAACTGCGCGGAGTCGCTGACCGCGATCACCGCGATCAGCCACGTCGTCGGCCCGGCACCGTGGTGCGCGTGAATCCAGACGAGCGCGCCGAGCGGCAGCCCGACATACAGCGGCGCGAAGATCATCGTCGCCGCGCGCGTGAACGCCGCTGGCGACGGCGGGCCGAGCGCGACGGTGAGCACACCGGCAGCGACGACCAGCGCCAGCGCGACGGCGACGAAAGTCTCGCCGGAGGCGGCGCCGGCGAGCGGCGGTCCGACGGCGATGGAAAACGTCACCAGGCCCGCGGCCACGCCGACGAACGACGCCGGCACCGCGACGCCAGAGGAGCCCACAGGTGAGGTCAGGTGCGACGCCAGTCCGGCGACTTCGCCGGCAGCGAGCACTGCGCCGGCGATGGCCAGCGCGACCGTCGCCCAGGGCGGCAGCAACCAGATCGTCGCCAGCAGCAGCGCGGCGATGACGACGGCGGACAAAATGCGGGTCATTGCGGAGGCTCAGGGCTCACGGCTCACGGCTCAGCGCGCCGCGAGTTCCTCGAGCCTAGCGCTCAGTGCCTGCTCCGACAGTGGGCGAACTTACCGCACCGTAGCGGCGATCGCGCTTCTGATAATCGAGGATGGCCTCGAGCAAATCCCGGGCGCGGAAGTCCGGCCACAGCGTCTCGGTCACCCAGATCTCGGCGTAGGCGATCTGCCAAAGCAGGAAGTTGCTGACGCGCATTTCCCCGCTGGTGCGGATCATCAGATCCGGATCGGGCTGACCGGCGGTGTAGAGGAATGATTCGAACGTCGCTTCATCGAGCGCGCTTGGCTCGATGCCTTCGCGCATCGCGCGCCGCGCGGCGTCGACGATCTCGGCGCGGCCGCCATAGGAGAGCGCGATGTTGAAGATCATGCCGGTATTCGTCGCCGTGCGCGCCTCGGCCATCTGCAGTTCGTCGCGGACTTCGTCGCTCAGACGATCGGGCTGGCCGATCACCTTGAAGCGGATGTTGTTGCGCAGCAGCGTGCTCAGCTCGAGCCGCAAGTACTGCTGCAGCAGCCCCATCAGCGCCGAAATCTCGGTGTCTGGACGTTTCCAGTTTTCGACCGAGAACGCGTAGAGCGTCAGCACCGAAATCCCGAGCCGCGCCGAGGTCTCGACGGTGTCGCGCACGGAGTCGATGCCGGCGCGATGGCCTTCGACGCGCGGCAACTGGCGGGTGGCGGCCCAGCGGCCGTTGCCGTCCATGATGATCGCGACGTGGCGCGGCAGGCGATCGAAATCGACGCGCCGCACCAGGGCGTCCTCGACCGATCCGGGCGTCACAGCGGTCAGCATCTCGGCAAGGGACATGGCGGGAGTGGGGACCGAGAAAATATATCAGGAAGGGGGACGGGGGTCGCTTGCGCGAAGCACCCCGTCCCCCATCTTGCTAATACCGTACCGACACCAGCGTCAGCCCGCTGGCCGGCGCGGTCAGCCCGGCCGACGAGCGATCCCGGGCCGCGATCATCGCCGCCATCGACTCCACCGGGCGGGCGCCGGCGCCGATCTCGCTGAGCGTCCCGACGATGATGCGGACCATGTGACGCAGAAAGCCGTCGCCCTCGACCTCGACGACGATCTCGCCGGCATGCTCGCGGACGTCGCAGCGGGCCAGCGTCCTCACCGTGTCGGTGACCGACGTGCCGCGTGCCTGAAACGAGGCGAAGTCATGCGTGCCGACGCAGAACGCCGCGGCGCGCCGCATCGCATCGAGGTCACGCGGCATCGGCGCGTGCCACACAAACCACCGATCGAACGGCGAGTGAATCGGTGTCGTCGCAATGCGATAGCGATACGTCTTGCCCCGGGCGTGGAACTGCGCATGGAACCCCGGCGCCGCGTCGACCACGCCGACGACCCGGATGTCTTCGGGCAGGCGGATGTTCAACGCCCGCTGTACCGCCGAGGGCGCATAGTCGAACTCGACGTGCACACTCGCGACTTGTCCAAGCGCGTGCACTCCGGCGTCGGTCCGACCGGCGCCCGCGATGGTGGGGCCTCTGCCGGTCTCCGCGCCTCTGCGGCTCTCCGCGTCTCGGCGTGCGACCATCGGCGCCAGCGCTTCTTCGACTACCTGCTGGATCGCCAGGCCGTTCTGCTGGCGCTGCCAACCTGAATACTGAGTCCCGTCGTATGCGAGAGTTAACTTCAGTGTTCGCATGGGCGGGACCTGATCAACTCAAAACTTGAAACTTCAAACTCGAAACTGGTTCTCAGACCGCGAACTCTGAGAGCCCGGTTTGACGTTTCGAGTTTGAAGTTTCGAGTTTCGAGTTGGCGCGCCTCATGTTCGCGATCCCGGCTTCGTCACCGGCGCGCCCGCCGCGCACATCGGACACGCCTGCGCTTCATAAGTCGGCAACGACAACGTCACCAGCGCCGTGAATGGCACCGGCAGGTTCGGGGTGCCGCCGCTGCGATCGATGATCGATCCCGCGCCGACCACCGTCGCGCCGGCGGCGGTGGCGACGTCCATCGTCTCGCGCGTCGAGCCGCCGGTGGTGACGACGTCCTCGATGACGACCACCCGATCGGCGGGGCCGAGCGTGAAGCCGCGGCGGAGCGTCAGCACTTTCTCGACGCGCTCAGCGAAGATCGCCGGCACGCCGAGCGCGCGCGCGACCTCGTGGCCGATGATCAACCCGCCGAGCGCCGGCGACAGCACTTTGGTTGCGCCGAGCGCCTTCAATTGCGCGCCGAGCGCCTGGCCGAGTTTCTCCGCGTGCGCCGGATGCTGCAACACCAGCGCGCACTGCAGATAGCCGCCACTGTGCAGCCCGGACGACAGCTTGAAGTGCCCCTCGAGCAGCGCACCAGACGATCGAAACAAGCTCAGGACATCGTCACGCATTGACTGATTTACCGATTGACCGATTTACCCATTTCACGCATTCACGCATTGACACATTCACGCACTCACTCATTTCCTCAGCGTGTCCTCGAACAGCCGGAGAATGCGCTTGTACTCATCCGCCCAACTGGTTTCCTCGGTAAATCCATGGTTCTCCACCGGATAGCCTTGCATCTCCCAATTTTCCTTGCGCAGCTCGATCAGCTTCTGCGCCAGGCGCACCGAGTCCTGGAAGAACACGTTGGTGTCGACCATGCCGTGGAGGATCAGCAGGTGATTCTTGAGGCCGTCGGCGAAGTAGATCGGCGAGCTCTTCTTGTAGGCCTCGGGATCGAGCGCCGGCGTGTTGAGGATGTTCGACGTGTAGCCGTGATTGTAGTGCGCCCAGTCGGTGACCGGCCGCAACGCCGCGCCGGCGGCGAAGACATCCGGCGTCGTGAACATCGCCATCAGCGTGATGAACCCGCCGTAGCTGCCGCCGTAGACGCCGATTCGCTTCGGATCGACCTTCTCCGTCTTGACCAGAAAACTGGCGCCGTCGACGACATCCTCGAGATCCTTGCCGCCCATGTGGCGGTAGATCGCGGTGCGCCAGTCGCGGCCGTAGCCGGACGACGCGCGGTAGTCCGGATCGAGGACAACGTAGCCCTTCGAGGCGAGGATGTTGTGGAACATCATCTCCCGGTAGTAGGTGGACCAGTATTTGTGGGCGTTCTGCAGATAGCCGGCGCCGTGCACGAACACGACCGCGGGCTTCTTCGGATCGCGCTTGGCCCCGATCATCTCCGGCGTGTAGAGCCGCGCATAGACGTCCTGGCCGTCCCGCGTCTTGTAGGTGATCACCTTCGGATCGATCCACTTGAAGTTACGCCACTCTTCCGTCGGCGTCGTCGTCACCTGGAGATCTTTCGCGGTCGCCGAGAACGGCCGGACGTAGAGTTCGGGCGGTTTCGTCGAGTACGAGTAGATGATCGCCAGCGTCTTCTCGTCCGGCGACACCGTGACGTCGTTCGCGCCGGTCATCTGCGTGATCCGCGTCCGCGCGCCGCCGTCGACCGACATCGTGTAGAACTGGCGCTCGCCCGGATGGACTTCGTTGGTCTGCAGGAACACCGTCTTGCGATCGTTCGACAGACGCGCATCGGTGACCTCGAACTTGCCCGAGGTCAGCGCCCTGGCCTGCGGCGCCGCCGCCGAGACGTCCATCGAGTAGAGCTGCATGTAGCCGGTCTTCTCCGAGAGGAACAGCACCGTCTTGTTGTCCGGCAGCCAGGCGACGCCGCTCCCGCCGCCGAATCCGCCGCCGGCCCCGCCGATGTTGCCCTCGCGAATCCACGCGTCGTCGTGCAGCGCGTCGATCACCGTCGCTTTGCCGGTGGCGTTGTCGACGCGCACAAACCAGCGATCCTTGTTGTCGAGCGAGCGCACCGGAATGAAGCTGTTGGCGCCGTCGTCGGAAACTTCCGGCATGCCCCAGTTCAGCTGGCGATCGAGATCGGGGTCGGCGTCCTTCGCTTTGCGTTCCTTGCCGGCAAACGCCGAGGCGTCGCCCCACACCGCTTTGTTGGCTTTGACGTCGAGGATCGCCAGCAGCCGGCGTGACTGCACGTCGCCGACGTTGGTGCGGCCGTTGATCATCTCGGGATATGCCGACTCGGTGATGTAATTCGGCACGTCCTGGCCGCGCGCGGTGCCTTCGGGCCGCTCGGTGACGCCGACGTAGACGTACTTCTCGTCGTTCGAGAGCTGCAGATCGACGAGCGACTGACGTTCGCTGAGCGCGAGCGTCGCGATCGGCACCGCCGCGGTGGCGTCGCCAGCGTTGCCGCCGCGCCCGCCACGACCGCCACCACCGCCTCGGCCCTGCTGACGCTGCTCGATCTGCTGCTTGATGTAACTGAGCAGATCTTTTTCCTGATCGCGCAGCCAGCGCTGCGCTTCGGTCTCGGCCGCCTGCGCGCCGCCGGCGCCGCGTCCCGCCGCGCCGGCACCTCGGCCACCGCCAACGCCGCGACCCGCGCCGGCTTGCGCTGCGCCGGCAGCGGCGTTGGCCGCCGGCGGAGTCGTGATGTTCGTCAACTGCGCGAACATCACCTCGCTGGCGGTGAGCGACTGAAGGTAGAGGTTGCCGTCACGCATGAACGTCACCGCGGTGTCGTTGCGAATCCAGCGCGGATTGCTTTCCGCCGCCTGCGTCCGCATCAGCACGCGCTTGCCGCCCGACACCAGATCGTGAATGACGACATCGCCGCCTTCGATCGCGAGCGCCTTGGTGCGGGTGCGGTCGAGCCGGCCGGTCGGCGGCGTGTCGAGCACGCGCGCTTCGTCGGCGCTCAGCTCGCGCAGCCCGGTGCCGTCCTTGTTGACGACGTAGGTCGCGGCGGTGGTCTGATCCGGCTTCTGCCAGGAGAAATAGATCTTCGTGGAGTCCTTCGACCAGCGGACGGCGCTCGGGCCCGTCCCGATCATCTTGGGGCCGCGCATGATGCCGTCGACGGTCAGCATCGCGGGCTTCGGGGCCGGGGCGGCGGCCTGGCTGGAACCTGCAGCCTGGGGCCCCTGTCCCGATAAAAGGAGGGTCGTAGTCAGGAATCCGGCAACAACGAGAACTCGGCGCATGGTTTGCACTCTCTGATGGGAAAACCGGCCCGATCGGCCGGATCCTCCGTCTAATGGGGGAAATCCGGTCCGGGAGCGGGACGATCGTGTCCCGAATCTGCGAAGTTAGTAAAGGGGTCCGGGACGGATCCCGCGAAAATCAGCGTTTCTCAGGAGACTACTTTCATGCCTGTCATGCCCTCGCGTCGCACCCTCCGCCGGCTGTCCGTTGCCGGTCTGGCCGTGCTGACGGCCGTCATTCCCGTGTCTGCGCAGCAGCCCCAGGCCACCACGCCTGCCGCGGCGCAGGCGCCGACCGGCCCGACTCTGACCCTGACCATGGATCAGGCGGTCCAGATGGCGCTGGACACGAGCCTCGGGCTGAAGTCGGAACGCATCAACGTCGACATCGCGTCGCAGAGCATCATCGGCGCCAAGGCTGCGTTCCTGCCATCCCTATCGGGGAATATCTCGCGCAACAACGCCGAGTCGCAGCCGGTCCTGAACCCCGACGGCACGCGCTCGGTGCCGACCAGCAACCAGATCAACGGCAGCACGACGGTGGGCCAACAGCTCTCGTTCCTCGGCGCCCAGTACTCGGCGACCTGGAGCAGCAACCGCCGCGCGACCGGCGGCGGCGGCGGGTCGTTCAATCCGTCGCTCGGATCGACGGTGAACCTGCAATTCTCCGCGCCGCTCTGGCGCGACCTGAAGATCGACAACCAGCGCGCCGGCGTCGATCGCGCACAGCGGCAGCGGCTGATCTCCGACCTCGGCCTGCAGCAGCGCGTCGTCGCCACTGAAGCCACGGTCCGTCAGGCGTACCTGCAGCTGAAGGCGGCGCTCGAGGGCAAGAAAGTTGCCGACCTCAACCAGGAGCTCGCCGAGACGTCGCTCCGCAACGCGCGCGCGCGTGTCGCCGTCGGTCAGTCGCCCGAGCTCGACATCATCACCAACGAAGCCCAGGTCGCGGCCAACCGCACCAACGTGATCGATGCCACGGCGCAGATCGCGGCCGCGGAGGACAACCTCCGCGTGCTGATCTTCGATCAGGGCCGGCCGGACTACTGGGCGGTGACGATCTTCCCGGCCGACGAGATCTCGGTGACGGAGAAGCAGGTGGACGTCGACGCCGCGATCAAGAACGCGCTCGCCAACCGGCTCGACATCGTGACCCTGCGCAAGAACATGGAGATCTCGGATCTCAACATCAAGCTGGCGGAGAACAACACCAAGCCGCAGGTCGACGCGTTCGTGAACTACCTCGCCTCCGGCACCGGCGGCAAGCAGACGTCGGCTGACGGCACGGTCACGACGATTGGCTACGGCTCGGTGCTCGGCGACTCGTTCGGCGGCGCCTATCCGTCCTGGACCTACGGGCTGCAGGTCGTCTATCCGCTCGGCCGCAACGCGGCGCTGGTCCAGCAGGCGCAGAACGAGCTGACCAAGCAGCAGCAGCAACTCAACATGCGCGACCTCGAGCTGCAGATCGTGGGCGACGTCCGTCAGGCGGCACGCGACATCTCGACCAGCTATCAGCGGTATATCGCGTCGCGGACGGCGCGCGAGGCGCTCGAAAAGCAGCTCAACGCCGAGGATCGCAAGTTCGCGGTCGGCCTGTCGAACACCTTCGACGTGCAGCTTCGCCAGCGCGACCTCGCCAACTCGCGCGTCGCCGAGCTGAACTCGATCATCCGCTACAACCAGGCGCTCATTGAGTTCGAGAGAGTCCAGAAGATTCGGTAGGCTCAGGGCTCACGGCTCACGGCTCGGCGTACTGAGGCTCTGACACCGAGCCCTGAGCCCTGAGCCTTGAGCCTGCTATATTCGCCGCGTGAAACTGACCGTCACGGTCATCACGCTGAACGAGGCCGCCAATATCGAGGCGTGCCTGGCATCGGTGGCGTGGGCCGACGAGCGGCTGGTCGTCGACAGCCATAGCACCGACGACACCGTCGCGCGCGCCACCGCGTCGGGCGCCCGCGTGATCGTCCGCGACTGGCCCGGCTACTCGGCGCAGAAGAACTTCGCCGCCGGCGAGGCCGCGCACGACTGGATCCTGTCGATCGACGCCGACGAGCGGGTCACGCCCGAACTCGCCGAAGAGATCAAAGCCATCCTGACTGGCACGCCCGAGCCGCCGGGCTTTCGCATTCCGCGGATGACCTGGCATCTCGGCCGCTGGATCCGCACCACCGACTGGTACCCGGACTACCAGCTTCGCCTCTACGATCGCCGCCGCGCCCGCTGGAAACCGACGAAGGTCCACGAGTCGGTGGAAACCGACGGGCAGCCGGCGCAGCTCGCCCACGACCTGAAGCATCTCGCCTATCGCGACATCAGCCATCACTACCAGACGATGGATCGCTACACGACGCTGGCCGCCGAGCAGATGTTCGACGACGGCCGGCGCGCGACGATCACCGATCTCACCATCCACCCCTGGGCGGCGTTCGTGCGCAACTACGTCCTGCGCGGCGGCATCCGCGACGGCCTGCCGGGCTTCATCATCTCGGTGATGAACGCGTACTACGTCTTCATGAAGTTCGCGAAGCTCTGGGCGCGCGAGCACGGCAGCGGCGCGGCGGCGGCAGCACCACGCGCATGAAATCCGTCCACATTGACACGGCGAAGACGTGGCGTGGTGGACAGAATCAGGTGCTGCTGACCGTCACCGGGCTGTCGGAGCTCGGCCACCCGGCGACGCTGGTCGCGCACGAGGCCGGCGAGCTGCGCCGCCGCGCCAGCGAGGGCCTGCGTTTCGTCGGCATCAACCCGCGCAGCGAGTTCGACATCCACGCCGGCTGGCAGCTCGCCAAGATCCTCGGTGACGCGCAGCCCGACGTGGTTCACGCCCACGACCCGATGGCGGTGGCATTGACGGCGATGGCGCTGCAGATGAAGAGCGTCGGCTCGGCGCTGCGCGCCAGGCCGCTGGTCGTCGCCTCGCGCCGCGTCGATTTCCATCTCAAGCGTCACGCGTTCTCGAAATGGAAGTACGGGCACATCGACGTCTTCATCGCCGCCTCGCGGGTGATCGCCGGCATCCTGCAGGACGACGGCATTCCCGCCGAGAACATCGAAGTCGTGCACGACGGCGTCAACGTCGCGTTCATCGACAAGCAGCCCCTGGTCGACGCGCACGCGACCTTCTGGCTGCCGGCCGGCGCGCCGCTGGTCGGCAACGTCGCGGCGCTGGCGCCGCACAAGGGTCAGAAACATCTGATCGCCGCCGCCGCGCGCGTCGTCCGCGAAGTCCCCGACGCGCGCTTCGTCATCGTCGGCGACGGCGAGCTGCGCGACACGCTCGAAAAGCAGGTGCGCGACCTGGCGCTCGAGCGCCACGTCTTCCTCACCGGCTTCCGCAACGACGCGCTCGGCCTGATGAAGTCGTTCGACATCTTCGTGTTGAGCTCGGTGACCGAAGGACTCGGCTCGGCGATGCTCGAAGCGATGGCGTGCCGGCGCGCGACGGTCGGCACTCTCGCCGGCGGCATCCCGGAAGCCGTTGTCGACGGCAAGACCGGGCTGCTGGTTCCGCCGCACGAAGAAGCGTCGCTGGCAAAGGCGATCGTGACGCTGCTCAAAGATCCGGCCAAGCGCGCGGCGATGGGAGAGGCGGGAAGAGCGCGCGTCGAGAAAGAATTCAGCGTTGATCGGCTCGTCGCAAATACGCTCGACGTCTACGATAAACGTCTCGCGTCAGGCCCTGGGCGTTAGGCCCTGGGCCCTAGTTCGGAGCGAGCTGAGGCCGAGAACCCTCCGAGCTAGGCCCCAATGCCCAGGGCCTAGGGCCTAGGGCCTGGCAGATGGTTTACAAACGCCGCGGAGCGGGCACTGCGAATCGCGGCGCTTGGTTCCATATCCGCACGCCCCCATCATGCTGAGGTGGCAGAGCGCGAAGTCGTAGCGCACCGGATCTTCCGGATCGAGCTCGCGCAGTCTTTCGGTGATGTCGATCGCCATCTTCCAGCCGGGCGACGCGCGCCTGGTCAGCTTGAGGCACTTGCCCATCCGGATCGTGTGCGTGTCGAGCGGCACGACGAGCTGGCGGCGCGGAATCGACGTCCAGCCGCCGGGATCGACGGCGTCGGTGCGCACCATCCAGCGCAGGAACAGGTTCATTCGCTTGCACGCCGAACCGCTCGACGGCCTGGTGAAGAAATAGTAGACGCCGGGGGATCGCGGCACGCGCCGGCCGTAGGCAGGACGCAGATCGATCGCGCGCGCACGCGCGGAGAATTGCTCGATCGCGTCGCCGAGATCGCGCGCGGCCGGGTCGATGCCGGCGGCGACCGCGCGTTCCAGCGATCCGTGCTGCTCCAGCGTCTGCCGAAGCACCCAGAGCAGCGCAACGAAGTCATCGCCCTTCGTCCAGCGGTGGACCAGCGGCCGCAGCGGCGCGCCGTGCGCGGCCGGATCGAACGCCCGGATCATCCGCGCCGGCCGGTCGCCGAGGACACGGCAGACCGCTTCCACCGAGGCCATCACCGACGCCACGCGGCCGAACGCCAGCGCCGCGGCGATGAAACCCACGATCTCGCGATCGTCGAGGCGCGGGTATCGCCGAACGATTTGGATCGGGTCGAGCGCGGACTCCGGGGCGTTGAACGCCGCGTACTGCGCGTCGAGCGTCGACCTCAGAAGGTCGTGATCGGCTGGCCGGACTTGCACAGCGGGCAACTCGCCGCGGCGAAATTCTCGGGGGCGCGGTATTCGGCGAGCGCGATGTTCGGCACGCCGAGATCGACCATCGCTTCCATCCGATCGTAGATCTCCGTCGTCGCGACGACCGTGCCGCCGGCAGACTCGATGATCGATTTCGCCGTTTCGAACGTCTTACCGGTGTTGCGGACGTCGTCGGCCAGCAGAACGCGCTTGCCGCGGACGACCGAGCGGTAGAAATGTCTGAGCGAGAGATTGCCGTGATCGTCGAACGACAGCGGCGCGAAGCTGGTCGGCTCGTGGCCGAGGTGGCGCCGCCCGTCGAGCAGGCCGGCGAGCGTGTGGGCAAGCAATGCGCCGCCGGTAATCGGGCCGGCGACGACGTCGGTGGCGTCGAGGATGGCGCCGGGGATGACGTCGAGCAGATCCTGGCTGAGGCGCCAGATCAGCGACGGCTGACGGAAGATGCGGTGCGCATTCAGGTAGACGCGCCCGTGATAGCCGTTCCCGTAGTCGAAGTGCCCGTCGATCATCAGCACCTCGAATTCCTGCAGCGTTGACAAGGCCTTGCGTCGCAGTTCGTCCACTCGCGCCAATCTCTAACCCTCCAACCCGGTCCGGCACGCCGGATTCGTGTAGACCACGCGGCCGCCGACGATGGTCGCGGCGACCGCGCCCTTCAGCGTCCAGCCGTCGAAGGGCGTGTTCTTCGACTTCGAGCGCAGCGCCGAGGCCTTGATGGTGACGCTCGTCTCGGGAGACAGCACGGTGATGTCGGCCGGGCCGCCCTCGGTCAGCGTGCCGCCGGGCAGATTCAGCGTCCGCGCCGGATTGATCGTCAGCAGTTCGACCATCCGCGACAGGGAGACGACGCCGGCGTGCACCAGCCGATCGAAACAGATCGGCACGCAGGTCTCGAGGCCGACGATGCCGAACGGCGCGCGATCGAACTCCAGCGCTTTCTCGTCGGCGTGATGCGGCGCGTGATCGGTCGCGATCAAATCGATCGAACCGTCGCGCAGGCCCTCGATCATCGCCAGGCGATCCGCCTCTTCACGCAGCGGCGGGTTCATCTTGAAATTGGTGTCGTAGCCGCCCCTCTCGTGCAGCGCCTCGTCGGTCAGGACGAAGTGATGCGGCGCGACTTCGCAGGTGACACGGATGCCGCGCGACTTGCCTTCGCGCACCGCGCGCAACGACTGCCGCGCGCTCATGTGGGCGACGTGGAAATGGCCGCCGGTCATCTCGGCGACCGAGATGTTGCGCTCGACCATGATCGACTCGGCCGCCCCGGGGATGCCCTTCAACCCGAGGATGCCGGAGACCGCGCCTTCGTGGGCGACGCCGTCGCCCTTGAGCGACGGATCTTCGCAGTGATCGATGACCGGAATTCCGAACATCGTCGCGTACTCCATCGCGCGCCGCATCAGCAGCGCCGTCGCCACCGGCCGGCCGTCGTCGGTGATCGCGACGCAGCCGGCTTTGTGCAGATCGCCGATTTCGGTGAGCTGATCGCCCTTCGACCCAATCGACACCGCGCCGATCGGATAGACGCGCGCCAGTCCCGCTTCCGCGGCGCGCTTGAGGATGAACTCGGTCACCGACGCGTGGTCGTTGATCGGATCGGTGTTCGGCATGCACGCGACCGCGGTGAACCCACCAGCCACCGCCGAGGCCGTGCCGCTCGCGATCGTCTCCTTGTGCTCCTGACCTGGCTCGCGTAGATGGACGTGGATGTCGATCAGCCCGGGCGTCACCACGTGACCACGCGGCAATTCGACGACCCGGGCGCCGTCGGCCGGCAGGTTCCTGCCGATGCGATCGATCGTCGATCCGTCGATCAGCAGATCGAATTCGCCATTCCGGCTCGCGGCTGGGTCGATCAGATGCACATTTTTCAGCAGTAGCTTCACTTCGAACATCCTTCTTGTCAGGCCCTAGGCCCTGGGCACTAGGCCCTTGGGCATCTCGCTATCCTCAGAACCCACTAGGGCCCAGGGCCTAGCGCCTAGGGCCTGGCTGTTTCGTCTCCCCCACTAAGCAGGTAAAGCACGGCCATGCGGGTGGCCACGCCATTGGCGACCTGATCGAGAATCACCGACCACGGCCCGTCGGCGACCTCGCTGTCGATTTCGACGCCGCGGTTCATCGGGCCCGGGTGCATGACGATCGCGTCCGGCGCGGCGCGTTCCATGCGCCGCGGCGTCAACCCGAAGAGCGCGAAATACTCGCGGACCGACGGCAAGAACAGTCCGTGCATGCGCTCGTGCTGCACGCGCAGCATCATCACGACGTCGGCGCCTTCGATCGCGGCGTCCATCGACGTCGTCACGGTCACGCCGAGGCGATCGAGGCCGGGCGGAATCAGCGTCGCCGGGCCGCAGGCGCGGACGTCGGCGCCCATGCGGGTCAGGAGCAGCGCGTTCGAGCGCAGCACGCGGCTGTGCAGCAGGTCGCCGACAATCGCGACGCGCAGGCCGGTCAGCCGTCCCTTGTGCTCGACCATCGTCAGCGCGTCGAGCAGCGCCTGGGTCGGATGCTCGTGCAGCCCGTCGCCGGCGTTGACGATGCTGCCCTTGCAGATCCTGGCGAGCTGATGCGGCGCGCCCGAGGAGGCGTGCCGCATCACGATCATGTCCGGCGACATCGCTTCGAGCGTCCGCGCGGTGTCGGCGAGCGTCTCGCCCTTGGACACGCTCGAGCCCGCGGTGGTCATGCCGAGCGTGTCGGCGCTGAGCCGTTTCTCGGCGAGCTCGAACGACATCCGCGTCCGCGTGCTCGCTTCGAAGAACAGGTTGATGACGGTGCGGCCGCGCATCGCCGGCACCTTCTTGACCGAGCGCGTGCCGACTTCCTTCATCGCCGTCGCGGTCTGAACGATCAGATCGATCTCGTCGGGCTCGAGGTCGGCGATGCCGAGCAGGTGCTTGCTGCGGAGTGTGGTGGCTGTGGTCATCCTTCCACCTCGACTTCGTCCTTGCCGTCGATTTCCTGAAGCCGGACCTGGACGCTCTGCGAGCGCGAGGTCGGGATGTTGCGGCCGACGTAGTCGGCGCGAATCGGCAGTTCGCGGTGACCGCGGTCGATGAGCGCGACGAGCTGAATCGCTTTCGGCCGTCCGAAGTCGATCAGCGCGTCGAACGCGGCGCGAATCGTCCGTCCGGTGAACAGCACGTCGTCGACCAGCAGGATGACGCGATCGTCGATGGAAAAGTTGATCTCGGTCCGGCGGATGAGCGGCTGCGCCGAGGGCTTCTGGCGCGTCAAGTCATCGCGATACAGCGTGATGTCGAGCGCGCCGGTCGGCACGTCGATGCCGCTGAATTCCTTGAGATGCCGGGCGATGCGCTCGGCGATCGGCACGCCGCGGGCGCGAATCCCGACCAGCGCGAGGTCCTCAACGCCGCGATTGCGCTCGAGAATCTCATGCGCGATCCGGGTCAGGCTGCGCGAAACGCGATCCGCGTCCATGACTATGGACATACGCAGCTCGCAAGTTGGATTGGGAAGACGGACTGAGACATGCACACCTCTTCGCCACCTCTCTGGGCGGCGTTAAAGAAGATCGAGGAATGTTATCACGTGCCGTGGGCCCAGCGCCTTGTGCCCTGTGCCCTGTGCCCTGTGCCCTGTGCGGGTGCGTCGTGCCTTGTGCGTCGTGCCTTGTGCGTCGTGCCTGGTGCGGCGGGCGGCGGGCGCTGTGCGCTGTGCAGCGCTGCAAATTCCGCGATTACTCCAGCCGATGGATGTTGGAGAAACTGCGATCTTTCCAACTGCCTGTGGCGATTTGCCGAGAGAATCTGCCTGGCACGCTTCGTGGAATGGCACCCAGCATGTCCGTCAGCCATCATCGAGATCTCGAAGTGTGGCGTTTGGCTCACCAAGTCAGGGAGCTGGTCTTTGGTCTCGTCTCAAAGCCGTCAGTCCGCGATGACTACGACTTCTGCCGCCAGTCGGTCCGCGCCGCGCGGTCTGCATGCCGCAATCTCTGTGAGGGCTTCTATCGATTCAGCCACCCGGAGTTCGCCAACTTCGTGAACATCGCCCGTGGTTCATTGGGCGAACTCCTCGACTCCGTCGCCGAGGCCCGACTGGCGCACTACGCCTCATCACAGGAATGTGATGCGCTCGCAGACCGCATCGAACACGCGATCGCCGCAGCCAACTCCCTTCACCGCTTTCTCTCGGAGAACCCCACGCCGACACGACCGGCGGCGCAAACACGACGGCGCAGACCGCCGCGTTAGGCCAACAGTGCAACCCGCCGGCCACGGGCCGACGCGCACCCGGCACCCGGCACCCGGCACCCGGCACCCGGCACACTGCACACTGCACGCCGCACGTCGCACCCCGCACCGGGTACACCGCACGCCGCACGAAGCACCCGCACGTGGCACAAGGCACGGGGCTCGGGGCACAGCTGCGCTACCGCCCCCGCTCATGTGTCCCGACGTAGCGCACCGGATGCTCGCTGGTGTACGCGGTCGTGAATAGATCGGTCCGCGCAAAACCGTCCATGTCGCGGCCAACGGGCACACCCATGTAGTACAGCACCGTCGGCGCCAGGTCGACGATGGCGCCGCGGCGCAACTGGGCATGGACGACGTTCGTGCCGTAGGCGAGCAGAAAGCCGTCCGGCGCGGGCTCGTGCGAGCCGGTCCAATCCGGGTAACCGAGCACGCGCGCCAGCACGCGCTTGGCGAGCGACGTCGGCTCCATCCCGAAGCCCGAAACGACCAGCAGCAGATCGCCCGGCGCCAGCAGCCGCATCGTCCGGCCGACTTCGGAGTCGACGTAGCCGTAGTAGCGATCGAGCAGCGAGCGGTCGGGATCGGCGCGGCGCGGATCGCCGAAACGCTCGGGCTGGGACTCGCGCAGGTAGCGGTGCGCGAAGATGTCGACGGCTTCGTAGCGCACCGCGGTGAGCAGCGGCGCGAACTGCTGCTCGAGTTCCGCCGCGGTGTCGCTGTAGGCGCGATCCCAGCGGACGTAGTTGAGATCGTCGGGATTCGGCGCGGTCGTCCCGCCGCCGGCGAGCACCTCCTGCCACGGTTTCGCGAGCCAGTCGTCGAACCGTTCACGGGCGACGTCGATGGCGGTGGTCGGATCGCCGGCGTGGGCGTCGGCGAGCCGGAACGGCGAGCTGGCGGCTTCGGCGTCGAACCGATCGGTGACGACGTAACCGCGCGACGCACGGGCCGGATACGTGAGCGGCCACGCGGTGATGCCCGACGCGATCCCGAAGTCGGAGAGGATCTGCCAGATCGGCGTCGCGTTGAGGGACGTCGAGGCGCGATAGTCGAGCCGCACGAAGCCCTGGTCGGCCAGCGCGTAGGCGAAACAGTAGTCGGGCAGCAGATCGACGGCCAGCTCGCCGTCGTCGACGCGATAGACGGCGTTCGAGCGAATGCCGTTCTTCTCCGGCATCTTGCCGGTGGCGGCGGCCGCCCACACCGGCTCGGCCTGCGTCGGTTTGAGCGTCGCCAGATCGATCATCCCGCCGCGATCGATCAGGCGCGCGAAGTTCGGGAGCTGACCGGCGGCGACGCGCTGACGGATGAATCCGAGTGACGCGCCGTCGAGCAGCAGCATGCGGACGCGAGGCGCCGCGATTACCGGCTGGCGCTCGTGCGCGACGCGCGCGACGGGCACCGGCAAATCGCCCGGCCCACGCAGCCACAGCGGCACAATAATCGACAGGATCATCGCCACGGTCAGGCTGACCCCGGTCGCGCGGCTGCCCTTCCGGCCGAACGAATAGCGCAGCACGGCGATGGCGACGAGCACGACCGCAAACGCGGTGGTCGCGGTCGCGCCCAGCCGCATGCGTTCGGCCGCCGCCGTGCCGAGCACCGGCCGATAGCCGCTGAGATTCGCCCAGGTGATCGCCGCGGCCGCAGCCGCGCCCGCGGCGCACAGCCAGGCCAGCAGCCGGACACTGAGCCAGGCTGGATCCAGCGGCCTCGACGCGACCACCTCGCGAGCCAGAATCAGAAAGTAGAGCCCGACGCTCAGATAGGGACCATAGAACGCGAGCAGCGCCCCGAACCAGCGCAGCGCCGTCGCCGAGGCGATCGGCACCTGGGGGTTCAATTGCAGGACAAGAACGGCAAGGTAGAGGGCGACCAGA
>DASUGM010000294.1:0-6411 GCA_036274055.1 Vicinamibacterales bacterium
ATTTGACGCGGACCGGGAACGTCCGCACGCCGGCGAGCGCGGCGAGCTTGCCCATCGCCGCGGCGTCGATGTCCTGATCGATCGGCGTCGTCACCATCGCGGTGAAGCGTGAGAACAGGTCGCGCACCTCGGCGATCGGCTTGCCTTTGATCGCGTCGGTCATCAGCGACGCCGACGCCTTCGAGATCGCGCAGCCCGATCCGTCGAATGACACGCCGCTGACGCGATCGCCGTCGAGCTTCAAATACAGCACCAGCCGGTCGCCGCACAACGGGTTGTGCCCGAGCGCGCGCCGATCGGCGTCGGGCATGGCGCCGAAGTTCCTCGGCCGCTTGTTGTGGTCGAGGATGACTTCCTGGTAGAGGTCGGTGAGATCAGACATCGTTGGCTCGAGGCTCACGGCTCAGGGCTCGGCGTCACTGGCCCTTGGCACGGAGCCTTGAGCCCTGAGTCCTGAGCCCTAATCAAACATCCCCAACGCGAGTTTGGCGGACTCCGACATCCGTTCTTTTCCCCACGGCGGTTCCCAGACGATCTCGACCCAGGCGTCTTTGACCCCGTCGAGCGCCTTGATTTTGTAGCGCGCTTCGCTCGGAATCTGCTGCGCGGATGGGCACGCCGGACTCGTGAGCGTCATCTTCACGAGCACGCGGCTGTCGGCGTCGGCGATGATCTCGTAGACGAGGCCGAGTTCGTAGATGTCGACGGGGATTTCCGGGTCGTAGACCGTCTTCAGTGCCTCGACGATCTGCGGCTGCAATTCGGCGGTGCGCGCCGGATCGAGCGGACCGACCTGCGCCGCGTCCGACGGTGGCGTCGCCGCCGGAGCGGTGAGCGCGCCGACGTCCCAGCCCGGCGGAACGTCGATCGGTGGCGTGTCTGTGGACGAGAGATCCGCGACACCGTCAACGGCCTTGCCCTCCGGAGCCGAATGCGAAGACGGGCTGACCTCCGGCGCCGGCGGAGCGGGCGCCGGCGGGTCTTCTTTCTTGCCGCCGAGAAACGAAAACAGTCCCACGGTCCTACCCCATCAGCGCGCGGACGCGCTGCATCGCGGCGGCCAGCGCGTCGACGTCGTCGAACGTGTTGTACGCGGCAAACGAGGCGCGCGCGGTCGCGGGAATGCCGAAGCGATCCATGACCGGCTGCGCGCAGTGATGGCCGGTCCGAATCGCGACGCCTTCGCGATCGGCGACCGTACCGATGTCATGCGGATGGATGCCGTCCATCACGAACGAGAGCACGCTGGCCTTGTGTCTGGCGGTGCCGACGAGCGTGATGCCGTCCTGCGCCGTGAGCGCCGCCGTCGCGCGCTCGAGCAACGCCGCCTCATGCGCGCCAATCGCCTCGACGCCCACGGCGTTGACGAAGTCAATCGCGGCGCCCAGGCCGACACCGCCGGCGATGTTCGGCGTGCCCGCCTCGAACTTCCACGGCAGATCGTTCCAGGTGCTGCCTTCGAACGAGACGGAGCGGATCATGTCGCCGCCGCCGAGGAACGGCGGCATCGCCTCGAGGACACTCTCGCGGCCGTAGAGGACGCCGATGCCGGTCGGGCCGTAGAGCTTGTGGCCGGTGAAGACGTAGAAGTCGGCGCCCAGCGCGCGAACATCGACCGGAAGATGGCAAACCGCCTGCGAGCCGTCGATCAGCACGGTCGCGCCGGCGCTCTTCGCGCGGGCAACGATGTCCTGCACCGGGTTGATCGTCCCGAGCGCGTTCGACATCTGCGACACCGCGACGATCTTCGTTCGCGCCGTCAGCAAACGGTCGAACTCCTCCATCATCAGCGCGCCGGCGTCGTCGATCGGGACGACGCGAACCGTCGCGCCCGATCGTGCCGCCAGCTGCTGCCACGGAACGATGTTCGAGTGGTGCTCGAGTCCGGTGATGAGAATCTCGTCGCCAGCGCGGACGTTGGCGTCACCCCACGCGCGCGCGACCAGGTTGATGCCCTCGGTCGCGTTACGCGTGAAGATGATTTCCGCCGACCGTTCGGCGTTGACGAAGCGGCGCACCTTGTCGCGCCCGCCCTCGTAGGCTTCGGTAGCGCGCTCGCTCAACACGTGCACGCCGCGATGAACGTTGGCGTTGTCGTGTTCGTAATAGCGCCGGAGCGCGTCGAGCACCGCGACCGGCTTCTGCGCCGTCGCCGCGTTGTCCAGATAGACCAGCGGCTTGCCGTGGACGAGCTGCTGCAGCGCCGGGAACTGCGCCCGGAGCGCCGCGACGTCGAATGAAGCGTGAGTTGTAACGCTCATCTCTCAGCTCGTACCCCAAGACTCAAGACCCAGGACCCAAGACTAAACCTGGTGCGCCAGATTCAGCTTTTCCTCCATCAGGCGCACGGCAAGATCGCGCACGGCGTCCGACTGGATGCCGTCGAGCACCTGGCCGGCGAAGGCGTGAATCAGCATGTTGCGCGCCGCATCGACGTCGATGCCGCGGGCGCGCATGTAGAACATCGCGTCCTCGTCGAGCTGGCCGATCGCCGCCCCGTGCGTGCACTTGACGTCGTCGGCGAAGATCTCGAGCTGCGGCTTGGTGTTGATCTGCGCGTCGTCGGTCAGGAGGAGCGCCTTGTTGGTCTGCTTGGCGTCTGTCTTCTGCGCATCCTGGCGGACGATGATCTTGCCGTTGAACACCGCCCGGGCGCGGCCGCCGAGAATGCCCTTGTAGACTTCGTGGCTCGGGCAGTGCGCCTTGGCATGGTCGATCGTCGTGTGCGTGTCGATCAGCGTCTCGCCGGTGCCGACGTAGAGTCCGTCGAGCGTGCAGGTCGCGCCCTCGCCATCGAGCGTCGCGACGATGTCATTGCGGACGATGCGGCCGCCGAAAGTCAGCGCGCGGGAATCGAACGTCCCGGCGCGCTCGACGTGAGCGAACGTGCTGGCGAGATGAAACGCCGACGCCTGGCCGCGCTCGATCTTCACGTGATGCAGAATCGCGCCGCCGCCGACGTTGACCTGGGTCACCGCGTTGGTGAACGCCGGCCTGGTGCCGAGATCAGCGTAGGTTTCGATGACGGTGGCCTGCGACTGTTCGCCAGCGTTGATAACCAGCCGCGGCGACGCCATCGTCGGCCCGTCCGCGGACACAGCGACATGGATGATATGCAGCACCGCATCGACGACCGCGCGCGGCGCGATCTCGAGGATGACGGCGTGCGGATGAAAGACGGTGTTCAGATCGGCGAAGACCGTGGCGACGGACGGCACCGCGGGGATGTCGCCGTGGCGGAGGCTGACGCCCGCCGGCAGCGCCGGCGTGCCCTGCAGCTGGCCGTTGACGAGCAGTAACTGCGTCGCCCCGGGGATTGCCAACCCGTCGGCCGCCGCGCGATCGATGGCGGCCGGACGCGCTGCCGGCGCGAAGCCGCCCTGCACGATCGGCGCGACGCTCGTGAATCGCCACTCTTCGTCGCGAGTGGAGGGGAACCCGCGATCGGTGACGCGTGCGAACGCGGCTTCGCGCGCGTTCCTGGCCGGGTCGGCGGCAAACGCCGCGTCGCGGCGCAGCGCGTCGAACGCCGCGGTAAACGTGCTCTGTCGTTCTGCGACGGTCGCCATCGTTACGCCCGCGCTCCCGCCAGGCCGGACTCGATCCAGCCGTAGCCCTTCTCTTCGAGCTCGAGCGCGAGCTCCTTGCCGCCCGAGCGGACGATCCGGCCGTCGGTGAGCACGTGCACGAAGTCCGGCACGATGTAGTTCAACAGCCGCTGATAGTGAGTGACGACGAGCATCGCGCGATCCTTGGAACGCAGCGAGTTGACGCCGGCCGACACGATCCGGAGCGCGTCGATATCGAGGCCGGAGTCGGTCTCGTCGAGAATCGCCAGCTGCGGTTCGAGCACGGCCATCTGGAAGATCTCGTTGCGCTTCTTCTCGCCGCCGGAGAACCCTTCGTTGACCGATCGCTTGAGCATCGCCGGGTCCATCTCGAGCTGCCTGGCCTTGGCCTGGGCGAGCTGGACGAACTCCATCGCGTCGAGCTCTTCCTCGCCGCGATGCTTGCGGATCGCGTTCAGCGCCGCGCGCAGGAAGTAGCTGTTGTTGATGCCGGCGATCTCGACCGGATACTGGAACGCCATGAACACGCCCTCGGCGGCGCGCACTTCCGGATCCATCGCCAGCAGGTCCTGGCCCTTGTAGGTGACCGATCCGCCGGTGACTTCGTAACCCGGATGCCCCGACAGCGCCCGCGCCAGCGTGCTTTTGCCCGAGCCGTTCGGCCCCATGATCGCGTGCACTTCGCCGGCGTTGACGGACAGCGTCAGGCCCTTGAGGATTTCTTTGTCTTCTGCGCGAACGCGCAGGTCCTTGATTTCGAGAAGCATTGGTTAACCGACCGATCCTTCCAGGCTGATTGACAACAGTTTCTGCGCTTCGACCGCGAACTCCATCGGCAGCTCGCGGAACACTTCCTTGCAGAAGCCGCTGACGATCATGTTGACCGCGTCTTCGGTCGGAATCCCGCGCTGCCGGCAATAGAAGATCTGGTCTTCGCCAATCTTCGATGTCGACGCTTCGTGCTCGACCTTCGCGGATGTGTTCTTGATTTCGAGATACGGGAACGTGTGCGCGCCGCACTTGTCGCCGATCAGCAGCGAATCGCACTGCGAGTAGTTGCGCGCGCCGTGCGCGTGTTTCCCGATCTTCACCGCGCCGCGATAGGTGTTCTGGCCGTGGCCGGCGGAGATGCCCTTCGAGACGATCGTGCTCCGGGTGTTCTTGCCGATGTGGATCATCTTGGTGCCGGTGTCGGCCTGCTGCCAGTTGTTGGTCGTCGCCACCGAGTAGAACTCGCCGATCGCGTTGTCGCCCTGCAGAATGCAGCTCGGGTACTTCCAGGTGATCGCCGAGCCGGTTTCGACCTGCGTCCAGGTGATCTTCGCGTTGGCGTGGGCGGTGCCGCGCTTGGTGACGAAGTTGTAGATCCCGCCCTTGCCGTCCTTGTCGCCCGGATACCAGTTCTGAATCGTCGAGTACTTGATGGTCGCGCTGTCGTGCGCGATCAACTCGACCACCGCCGCGTGCAGCTGGTTCTCGTCGCGCATCGGCGCGGTGCAGCCTTCGAGGTAGCTGACGAAGGCGCCCTCGTCGGCGATGATCAACGTGCGTTCGAACTGCCCGGTGTTCTTGGCGTTGATGCGGAAGTAGGTCGAGAGCTCCATCGGGCAGCGCACGCCCTTCGGCACGTAGACGAACGAGCCGTCGCTGAAAACCGCCGAGTTCAGCGTCGCGTAGAAGTTGTCGGTGTACGGCACGACCGAGCCGAGATACTTCTTGACCAGCTCGGGATGATCTTTCACCGCTTCCGAGAAGGAGCAGAAGATGATGCCGAGCTCCGCCAGCTTGGTCCGGAACGTCGTCGCCACCGAGACGCTGTCGAACACCGCGTCGACGGCGACGCCGGCGAGCATTTGCTGCTCGACCAGCGGAATCCCGAGCTTCTCGAAGGTCTTCCGGACTTCGGGGTCGACTTCGTCCATGCTCGCCAGCGCCGGTTTCTTCTTCGGCGCGGAGTAGTAGCTGAGCGCCTGGTAATCGGTCGGCGTGATCTTCAGGTTGTGCCAGGTCGGCTCTTTCATGTTCTGCCAGGCGCGAAACGCCTTGAGGCGGAACTCGAGCAGCCAGGCCGGCTCGCTCTTGATCGTCGACAACCGGCGGACGACGTCTTCGTTCAGCCCGGGCGCGAACGTATCCGCCTCGACCTCGGTCTCGAAGCCGTACTTGTACTCGCGCGTCGCGAGTTGTTCGATGGTTTCGGTAGCTGTAGACATAAAAACCTGTGCGCCCTGCGCCGGTGCGCGATGCGCCGTGCGTGGCGCCTAGAGAGAAAATGAAGTGCCGCAGCCGCACGTGCTCTTGGCGTGCGGATTCTGAAAAACGAAACCGCGGCTGAGCAGTGTCGTGTCGTAGTCGAGCGTCGTGCCGTCGAGAAGACGATGGCTGCGCGGATCGATCCACACCCGCACGCCCTGCGGACCTTCGAAAACCAAATCGCTGTCGCGCGGCGCGGTTTCCCACTCGAAGACGTACTCGAAGCCCGAGCAGCCGCCGGCTTTGACGCCGACACGCAGACCGCCGGCATCAGCGTGCTGCTTCTCGAGCAGCTTCTGCATTTGCGCGGCGGCGTTTTCGGTAACGGTGATCATAAATAGAAAGTTACTTCCTGACCACCGAGACCGGGACCGTGATGCCGGTCGGCGGTGGAATCGCTGCCATGTCCGTCGCCAGTTCGGCCACCGACGTCGCCGCCAGTGCCGAGACGATCCGATCTTTGATGCGCCAGAGCGGATCGCGGATGTTGCACTTCGCGTACTGGTCGCAGCTGTGATCGAGGTCCGAGCAGGCCGTGACCGTCAGCGGCCCGTCAATTGCCTGAATAACGTCGGCCACCGAAATCGAC
>DASUGM010000295.1:0-25464 GCA_036274055.1 Vicinamibacterales bacterium
GTGCTCTTCCTCGCGCTCGAGCAGCGCAGCGCCGTGGTCCGCTTCCATGCGCGCCAGTCCACGATCACCTTCCTCGCCCTCGCGGTGGTGTATCTGCTCATCCACAGCCTGCCAGTGGTCGGCCGCTTCCTGGCGTTCTTCGTGTTGATGGGAATCATCGTGCTGTGGGTGTTTCTGATGGTGAAGGCCGTCAGAGGTCAGCGTTACAAGCTGCCGTACATCGGCGATTGGGCAGAAGAAAGACCATAGCCCGCCCGCAACCTATAGAATCGACAGATGGCGACCACCGAGGCCGCGGTGCTGGACGCGCTGCGCGGCGTGCAGGATCCGGATCTTCACAAAGACATCGTCAAGCTGGGATTCGTCAAGAACGTCAAGATCGACGGCGGACACGTCGCGTTCACGATCGAGCTGACGACGCCGGCGTGTCCGGTGAAAGATCTGATGCGCGATCAGGCACGGGCTCTCGTCGCCGCACTGCCGGGCGTGTCGGCGGTGGAGATCGAGATGACCGCCGCGGTGCGCGCCGTGCCGGCCCCCGGCGCCGGCCGTCAGCCGGTTGACGGCGTCAAGAACATCATCGCCGTGGGCGCCGGCAAGGGCGGCGTCGGCAAGACGACCGTCGCCGTCAACCTGGCCGTGGCGCTGGCCGCGCGGGGGAGCCGCGTCGCGATCGTCGACGGCGACATGTACGGGCCCAATGTGCCGATCATGATGGGCCTGAAGCAGCGGCTCGAGAGCAGCGCGCGCAACAAAATCATTCCCGCCGAGCGCTACGGCGTCCAGGTCGTCTCGCTCGGGTTTCTGACCGAAGACGATTCGCCGGTCATCTGGCGCGGGCCGATGTTGCATGGTGCGATCCAGCAGTTCTTTCGCGACGCGGAATGGAAAGACGTCGACTACCTGATCGTCGACATGCCGCCGGGGACCGGCGATATCGCGTTGTCGCTCAGCCAGTCCGTGCCGGTGGCCGGGGCGGTGCTGGTGACGACGCCGCAGACCGTCTCGGTGGCCGACACGCGCCGCGCCGTGCAGATGTACCGCAAACTGAACATCCCCGCCATCGGTCTGATCGAGAACATGAGCTACTTCGTCTGCCCGGGCTGCGGCAAGGAGAGCGATCTGTTCGGCAAGGGCGGTGGTGAGGCTCTTGCAAAAGAGATGAGCGTGCCTTTCCTCGGCAGCATTCCGTTGTACGAGCCAGTGCGGCGCGGCGGCGATGCCGGTACGCCCGTCGTCCTGTCCGATCCCGCGTCTCCACCTGCGCTGGCGCTGGCCTCGGTCGCCGAGCGCGTCGCACAGCAGGTCTCGATCGCGTCGTTCTCGCGCCGCGCGATTCCGTTGACGGCGGTCTGATGATTCACGTCCCGTTCGCAAAAGCCACACTCGACAACGGTCTCGACGTGATCGTGCACGAGGACCATCACGCGCCGCTGGTCGCGGTGAGCATCTGGTATCACGTCGGGTCGAAGAATGAGCGTCCGGGTCTCACCGGACTCGCGCACCTGTTCGAGCATCTGATGTTCGAGGGGTCGCCGCATCAGCCGGAAGGCTACTTCGCGCCGTTGCAGGAAGCCGGAGGCGCACTCAACGGATCGACCAGCGCCGATCGCACCAACTACTGGGAAGTGGTGCCGCGCGACGCGGCGCGCCTGGCGTTGTGGATGGAGGCCGATCGGCTGGCGTTCCTGCCCCCGGCGCTGACCGAGGCGCGGTTCGAGACGCAGCGCGGCGTGGTGCTGAACGAGCGCCGGCAGAACTACGAGAACCGGCCCTACGGTCTCGCGCCATTTGCGCTGATGGCGGCGCTGTTCCCGGCCGATCATCCGTATCACTGGCCGACGATCGGCCAGCCGGAAGATCTGATGGCGACCACCATCGACGATGTGCGCGGATTTTTCGCGCGCTACTACCATCCCAGCAACGCGTCGTTGGCGATTGCCGGCGACATCGGCGCCGCCGCAGCGATTCGCATGGCCGAGGAACTGTTCGGCTCGATTCCGGCCGGGCCGGCGGTGCCCGCGGTCGAGGTCGCGCCGCTGGCCGCGCACGGCAAGCGCATCGTCCTCGAGGATCGGATCGAGATGCCGCGCCTCTACCTGGCGTGGCCGTCGCCGGCGCTGTTCGACAGCGGCGACGCGGAAATGGATCTGGTTGGCGACCTGCTCGCCAACGGCCGGACATCGCGCTTGTATGCCCGCTTGATTCACGATCGCCGGATCGCCACCGAACTGGCCGCCGCCCAGTCGTCGCGCGAACTCGGCAGCACGTTCCAGATCGTCGCCACTGCCGCGCCAGGTCATACGCTGACGGAGATCGAGATCGCGATTCGCGAGGAGATCTCGCGTTTTGCCGACGACGGACCGACCGATGTCGAGTGGCAGCGCGGCCGCGCGCAGGCCGAAGCCGCCTTCGTGTCGCGGCTGCAGACGCTCGGCGGGTTCGGCGGCAAGGCCGATCAGCTCAACGCCTACAACGTCTACAACGATTCGCCCGACGGTTTCGAGGCCGACCTGCAGCGCTATCTGACCGCGACGCCGCGCGATCTCGCCGGCGCGGCGGCGCGCTGGCTCGACGTCGATCGTTCCGTGGCGCTGTGCGTCGTCCCGGCCGGGCAGCCCGAGTTGGCGCTGCCTGATTCGACGCCCGCGAGCGGGGTCCGCTGATGTCCGCGCATTTCGAACGGCCGCAGCCTGGCGCCCCGACGGCGGTGCGTTTCCCGCCGCTCTCGCGCGATCAGCTCGGCAACGGGCTGAACGTGCTCGTGATCCGCCAGTCGTCGGTGCCGATGACGACGGCAATTCTCATCGTCCACGCCGGAACGGCGCATGATCCTGAGACGCTGCCCGGTCTGGCGAGTCTCACCGCTGACTTGCTCGACGAAGGCGCCGGACAGCTGGACGCGATCGCGCTGGCAGACGCGCTGGCCCAGCGCGGCAGCCACGTCGCCGTCGAAGCCGGCACCGACGCCATCCACCTGACGCTGACCTCGCTCTCACGCGAGCTCGAGCCGTCGCTCTCGATCGTCGCCGACATCGTCGCGCGCCCGCACATGGGCACCGACGCGCTGGCGCGGGTGCGCGAGCTGCGCCTGAACCGGCTCCGCCAGTTCAGCCGCTCGCCGCAGTCGGCGGCGGATCGCGCGTTTGCGGGCGTGGTGTTCCGCGGTCATCCGTACGGCCACGGCGCGCTGGGCACGACCGCGTCGCTGGAGACGCTGACGCTCGACGATGCGCGACGATTCTGGATTCGTCACGGCGGGCCGGCCAACGCCACGCTGGTCGTGGCCGGCGACCTCGCGGCCAGCGAGGTGATCGCGATCACCAAGCGGGCGTTCGGCAGCTGGTCGTCGGAAGCGAAGCCCACCTCGCCGGCGCCGGCGACGCTGCCGCCGGCCGATGCGCGGCTCTTCCTGGTCGATCGCCCGGGCGCGCCGCAGTCCGAGCTTCGTCTCGGCCACCTCGGCCCGGCGCGCCGGACCGGCGCGTACCACGCGCTGGTGACGCTCAACGCGATCCTCGGCGGCCAGTTCACCAGCCGCATCAATCGCAATCTGCGCGAGGAAAAAGCAATTACCTACGGCGCGCAATCCTCGTTCGATTTCCGCCGCGCTGCCGGCGCATTTTCCGTCGACGCCAGCGTCCAGGCCGACGCCACGGCGATGGCGGTGAAGGAAATCCTCCGCGAATGCGAGCGCATCCGCGAGCCCGGCGACGTGCTGGCCGGCGAACTGGCGCGCGGCCAGGCCTCGCTGACGCGCGGCTACGTCAGGAACTTCGAGACCGCCGCCCAACTGGCGCGGGCCGCCGCTCAGCTCGTGATTTACGGCCTGCCCCACGACGCGTTCGACACGTTCGTTCCGTCAATCGAGGCGATCGACGGCGATGCGCTCACGCGCGCGGCGCGGGAACATCTCCAGCCGGACGGCACGTCGATCATCGTCGTCGGCGATGCTGCGCAGCTGCGCTCATCGCTGGAGGCGGTCGGACGCGAGATCGTGCCGACGTCGCCGGAGTTTTGATTCCCTTGGTTTTGACGTGTAGGCAGTCGAGGAAGTGTAGATAGTGTAGAAGGTCTTTGGTCTTCGAAGACCCAAGGCTTTCTACACTACCTACACTCCCTCCACTACCTACACGTCAAGAATCGAGAAAAAAGCCCTTACTGTTTTCTCTCCAGCTTGATCTCAAAGATCTTCGGCCACAGTTTCCCGGTCACGAACAGGCGATCGTTCTTCTCGTCGTAGGCGATGCCGTTGAGCACGGCTTCGCCGTCGGTGACTTCGCCCGGCTTGAGCAGCCCGGCCATCTCAATCCATCCGGTCACCGCCCCGGTCGTCGGGTTGATGCGCGCGATGCGATCCGAATGCCAGACGTTGGCGAAGATCTCGCCTTTCACGAACTCGAGTTCGTTGATCTGCGAGACCGGCTTCGTGCCGTCTTTCACGGTGATGAACCGAGTTTGCTTGAAGGTAGCCGGGTCGAAGAAGCGCAGGACCGGACTGCCGTCGCTGAGAATCAGGTGCGTACCGTCCTGGGTCAGCCCCCAGCCTTCGCCGGCGAACGGAAAGGTCCGCGTCTGCTTGAAGCTGGCGCGGTCATAGACGAAGACGACGCCGGACTGCCAGGTCAGCTGAAAGAGCGAGTTCTGCCAGAGGGCGAGGCCCTCGGCGAAGTGTTTGGCGTCGACGTCCACCTTCTGCAGGACTTTGCCAGTCGCAACATCGACGCGGCGCAACGACGAGCGTCCGAGCTGTCCCGTGCTCTCGTACATGACACCGTCGGCAATGATGAGGCCCTGCGTGAACGCGTTGGCGTCGTGGGGATAGGTGTTGACCACCCGATAGCCCCAGCGCGACTGACCTCCACCCTGGTTCGGCGGCGCGAATCCGCGAATGACAGACACGGACGCGACGATCATGACACCGGCAGCGAGGAACTTCATAGAGGCTCAGTTTCGCAACTAATGGGGTAGTGGGGCAATGGGGGAATGACGATTGACCGATTGACCGATTGACCGATTGACCGATTTGACGCACTGACTCATTTCACCCATTCACCCATTGCCCCACTGCCTCATTAATAATGAAAGCGCCATGAAGGCAGTGCGCTTTCACCACCACGGGGGGCCGGACGTATTGGTGTATGAGGACGCGCCGGATCCGGCGGCGCCGCCCGGCGGAGTAGTCGTGCGCGTGCACGCGTGCGCGTTGAATCACCTCGATTTGTGGCAGCGCCGCGGGCTCGAGCGCGTCGTCATTCCGCTGCCGCACATTTCCGGCGCGGACGTGGCGGGGGAGATCGCGGAGATCGGCGCCGGCGTCCACGGCTGGCAGCGTGGCGATCGCGTCATGTTGCAGCCGGGGTTGAGCTGCGGTGTCTGCGCCATGTGCGACGTCGGCCGCGACAACTACTGCGCGAAGTACGACGTTCTCGGCTACCAGTCCGACGGCGGCTACGCGGAGTACGTCGCGGTGCCGGCGGCGAACCTGATCGCGCTGCCGGCGGGCATCCCGTGGACGGAGGCGGCGGCGTTTCCGCTCTCGTTTCTGACCGCGTGGCACATGCTGCACGGCCGGGCGCGGCTGACGGCGGCCGACACCGTGCTGGTGCTCGCCGCCGGCAGCGGCGTCGGCCAGGCGGCGATCCAGATCGCGCACGCGGCGGGCGCGCGCGTGATCGCGACGGGCGGGGGAGCGGAGAAGCTGGCTCGCGCGAGGACGATCGGCGCCGATGAGGCGGTCGACCATTACGACGAAGACCTGGTCAAACGTGTGAAGGAGTTGACCGGTGGACGCGGTGTCGATGTCGTGATCGAGCACGTCGGCGTCGCGACCTGGGATCGCAGCGTGCGCTGCCTCGCTCGCGGCGGCCGGCTGGTGACCTGCGGCGCGACGACCGGACACGCCGCGTCGCTCGACCTCCGGCACCTGTTCGCGCGTCAACTGTCGTTGCTCGGGTCGTACATGGGCGGCAAGCCCGAGCTGGGAAGCGCCGCCGGGTTGTTCTTTGCAGGGAAGTTACGTCCGGCCGTCGATCGCACGTTTCCGTTGCGGGAAGCAGCGTCGGCACACCGGCATCTGGAGTCAAAGAGTCAGTTCGGCAAGATCGTCCTGACGTCGTGATCGGCGGATCGGACCTATCCTGTCAAGGTCGAGTGCTAGACTGGTTTTTCGCATGAATGCAGCCCGGTGGAGCGTCAGTCTCATCGGCATCGCCGGCGTCGTCGCCGCGACGCTGGCGGGAGCTACGATCTGGCTGCTGTTGTCCGATCCCGTCAAAGGCGCGGACACTGTGTCCGCGCTCTCGCAAGGGAATCCCGCCCCGTTCATGCAGGCCATCGGCGCGGTCATTTACGACGCCCTTCGCGGCTTATTCAGGTTCCTTTGACCAGGACGCACTCCGTGCGCGGTGCGCCCGTGCGCCTTTGCGCCGGTGCGTGTGCGCCGTGCGTCTCTCTCCGGGGCGGATTCCATTTCTAGCTGGATTGAGCCGACTTGACCGTGATTGGCAGCCCGCCTGCGAGGTGAATTGCACGGTGCACGCGCACTGGCGCATGTGGCGCACCGGCGCAAGAGGCGCATGGAGCGCGCTCTACAAGTTCTTTACAAAAAAACGTGTGAGCACGTAGCCGTCGTAAAACTTGAACGGCGTTTTTCCCGTCGTGTAATGCCCGCACGGCAGCGTGACGTGCTGGTGGGGAATGCGGCGGTGACGGAACTCGTGGACGAACGTCCGCGAGAGATCGACCGGGAACGTCAGGTCGTAGCGCGCCGTCACCAGCAGCGCCTTCCTGCCGGTGATGCGGTCGATGAACGGCCACGGGCTGATCGGCATCCACAGCTGCCGTAGTTCGTCGAGCGTGACGTCCTGCTCGAGGCCGGCGCGGACATGCGCCGTCGACAGCCCGCGCCAGACGACGTCGGCGAAGTACGGCGAGACGTGGTTGAAGGCGCCGGCACGAATCCGCGGATCGTGGGCCATCGCCAGCATCGCCAGGCACGATCCCAGGCTGGTGCCGATGATCCCGATGCGCTCGTAGCCCTGCAGCGTCAGCCAGTCCACCGCGCGCCGCACGTCGAGCACGGCTTGCCGATTTGCCTGGAGCGTGCGGCCGACGTTCGCGCTGACGATGTAATCGGCGCGCTCGAGTTCCGGCGGGCGCCGGACGTCGTGGTAGGGCAGGCTCAAGCGCAGCGCGGTGACGCCGAATCGCGCGAACAACTGCCCGAGCCCGACGTGCCCTTCGGCGTCGGAGTTCCACTGCGGCAGCACGATCACGGCGCGCCGCGGTTGATCCGGGCGACGCATGCGCGCCTCGATGACGCGGACGACGACGGTGTTGTTCGGATCCGACGGCGTGACGATCGCGCTGGGAAAACGCAGCTCGTCGCCGCGCCGTTCGTAGCCGGCCGGCTCGAGCGGCGGCGCGCTGAAGAAGCGGTCGCTCGAGGCGGTGGTCCGCCGCGCCCAGGCGAGCGCGGCCGCTCGTGGATCGGGCGCCGCCAGATCGAGATCGATCCAATCGAGGCCCCACTCGAATGGCCGGATGTGGCGATTGGAGTCGACCGATGCGAGCCGGCGCTCCCAGGCGTGAAAAATCGGCCGAATCACTTCGCGGCGTCGGCGCGGTCGGCCAGCTCCTTATAGCTGTGTCCCGGCTGCGCGGTCGTCTCGACCGGAAAGCCCGCGGATACCCAACCCTGGTCCATCTGGTTGCCGGCCGGGCTCGGCCCGCCGCCGAAGCCGCCGCGGACATTGGCGACGTCGTTGAACCCGAATGCCTCGAGCACCTGCGCCGCGCGCATCGAGCGGCCGCCGGCCTGGCAGCCGACGACCAGCTTGGCATCGGCGGGAAACACCGCTTTGACGACCCGCACGAAATCCGGATTCGGCTGCATCATGCCGCTGTCCTCATCCGGCTCGATCAGCGGCACGTTGAACGCGCCGGCCGGATGTCCCATCGCGAACTCGCGCGTCGATCGCACATCGAGATAAGTGGCGCCCTGTTCCATCTGGTCGTGGGCTTCGGTGACGGTGACGTGTTTCATAGGCTCAGGGCTCAGGGCTCAGGGCTCAGGGCTCAGGGCTCAGGGTTCGGATTACGGGTGCTCTTGGCTCGACCCAAGACCCAAGCCTCAAGACCCAAGACAGATCTTCTCGCAAGCGGCCGCGATCGCCAAGAGGCGCGGCGTCTGGCCGATCCGGCCAACCAACTGGAATCCGACCGGCAATCCGGGGCTCGCGATCGGCAGCGAAATCGCCGGGTGTTTCGTGATGTTGAAGAGCTGGGTGTGCTTGAGCATCGCGGTGCGGACCGGCAGCACCGCGTGGGTGTCCGGATCGACCTCGATTTCCGGCACGCCGAGCGGAGGAGCGACGATCGGCAGGGTCGGCAGGACGAGCGCGTCGACCCCGTCGAGCGCGGCGTCGACGGCGGCGGCGAGATCGGCGCGGGCGGCCAGTGCCGTCTCGTAGCGCGCGACGCTGATCTGTTTGCCGCTCTCGAGTCGAGCCCGGACCGGCGGCGTGTATCGCTCGGGCCGGCTCTCGAGATACGCCGCGTGCCAGCGCGCGGCTTCCGGCAGCACGATGTCGACGTAGACCTCGCTGGTGCGGACGGCGTCGGGAATTTCGCCGATCTCGAAGGCGACGCCGGCGGCCTGCAGTCGCTGCTGCGCCGCCTCGAACGCCTGCCGCACCGCCGGCTCGAGCGGCGTGTCGAAGTACCCCGCCAGCCAGCACAGCCGCAGCTCGCCGAGCGCCGGCACCTGCAGCGGCGTCACCGTCGTCGCTGAGAGCACGCCGAACAGGATCGCCGCGTCCTCGACCGTGCGCGTGATCGGGCCGACGTGGTCGAGCGACGTGCTGAGCGGCACCACGCCGTCGGCTGGCACTTCGCCAAAGGCCGGTTTGAGGCCGACGACGCCGCAGGCGGCGGCGGGAATGCGAATCGAGCCCCCGGTGTCGGTGCCGATCGAGGCGATGCCCATGCCGAGCGCGACGGCAACCGCCGAGCCGCCGCTCGATCCGCCCGCGGATCGCGCGTGATCCATCGGATGGTGGACCGCGCCGAAGGCCGAATCCTCGCTGGTCGTGCCGAGCGCGAACTCGTGGAGGTTAGTGCGTCCGATCACGACGGCGCCGGCCGCTCGTAAGCGGGTCACGATGGTCGCGTCGGCGGTGACGAAGCGATCGTCGAGCACGCGCGACGCCGCGGTGGTCATCTGGCCGCGCGCGTCGATCAGGTCCTTGAGCGAGATCGGGACGCCGTGCAACGGGCCGCGGTCGAGCCCCTGGCCGCGCTCGTGATCGGCGAGGCGCGCCGCCGAGCGCGCGCCATCGGCGTCGATGGTGATGAAGGCGTTGGTCCGTTCCTGATGACGATCGATCGCGTCGAGGCTGGCTTCGACGAGGTCGACCGACGTCACGCGGCCTTGTCGGAGGTCGGCAGCGGCCGACGCGATCGTGTGCAGCATGGGTCGAGGTGCTTCTGCACGATACTCTATCGGCCAGGGTGGCGTCGCCGGTCTCGCCCAGCCACCGATCGCAACGGTAAGATGTAGGACGTGACGCCTCGGCTGGATCGGCGCGCGTTCAGAGTGACCACGGTCGTTGCGGAGTCGACGGCACGGTCCAGCCTGGCTTACTGGCTTGGCCGTCCTCCCGCGCAGCGGGTGGCCGCAGTCGAGTTTCTCCGGAGACAGTTCATTGATCCTGGCGCCAGACTTCGACGAGTTCTGCGCGTTACTGAACGAACACCGCGTTGAGTTCGTCGTCATCGGTGCGTACGCCCTCGCGTTTCATGGCGCGCCGCGCTTTACCGGTGATCTCGTCTTGCTGGTGCGTCCAACGGCCGAAAACGCCCGCCGACTGCTGGCCGCGATCGCGGCGTTTGGCTTTCCCACCGGTCCGCTCACGCCCGCCGACATCGTGACCGGGCACAAGCTCATCGAGATGGGCGTGCCCCCGGTGCAGATTCACGTCATGAGCGCCATCGACGGTGTTACCTGGGACGAGGTCTGGGAGGGGCGCATCGCCGGCGCGCTGAGTCATGGCAGTGTCGCTTTTATGGGCCGTGACGCGTTCATCAAAAACAAGCGCGCCGCAGGTCGGCCGAAGGACCTGGCCGACATCGACGCGCTGGATGTGCTCGACGAATAGCCATTGACGCTGGGCCCGACGCCGCCGTGGCCGGCAAGATACCCTAGTGCGCATGTCGACCGTTCTCGCCGCCGTCATGCCCGCGCCGCACCAACCCGTCGAGATTCGCGAGTTCACCGAGCCGGATCTTCCGCCCGGCGGCGCGCTGATGCGGACCGCGTTCTCGGAAGTCTGCGGTACCGACGTCCACCTCTGGCACGGCCGGCTCTCGGGCGTGCCGTACCCGATCATTCCCGGCCACGTCACCACCGGCACGCTCGATGCCGCGCGCGGGCCGATGAAAGACGTCCTCGGCGCGCCTCTGCGCGAAGGCGATCGGCTGGCATTCTTCGACGTCCACCGCACCTGCGGCCGCTGCCTGGCGTGCACGGTCCATCGCACACCGACGCGCTGCCCCTCGCGCCGCGTCTATGGCATCACCGATTCGGCCGAGGAAGGCTTGTTCGGCGGCTGGACGCAGAAGGTCTATCTCGAGCCTGGCGTGATCATCGTGAAGCTGCCGGACGCGGTCAGCTTCGAGGCCTACATCGGCGGCGGCTGCGGCCTGCTGACGTCGGTGCACATCATCGACCGCGCGAAGATCTCGATGGGCGACACCGTCGTCGTCCAGGGCGCCGGCGCCGTGGGATTGAGCGCCGCCGCGCTGGCGCGGCGCGCCGGCGCCGGACAGGTGATCGTCATCGGCGCGCCGAAAGACCGGCTCGCGCTGGCCATCGAAATGGGCGCCGACCAGGTGATCGACATCGACACCACGACGGCGGAGGAACGGCTGCAGCGAGTGCGGGACCTCACGGGTGGTCTGGGCGGAGACGTCATCATCGAAGCCGCCGGCTCAGCGCGGGCATTCGAGGAAGGCGTCGAGCTGGCGCGCAACG
The DNA here is from genome assembly GCA_036274055.1 of Vicinamibacterales bacterium. Taxonomy (GTDB): domain Bacteria; phylum Acidobacteriota; class Vicinamibacteria; order Vicinamibacterales; family SCN-69-37; genus DASUGM01. Next base: position 11,036 of record DASUGM010000295.1, read on the forward strand.
GCGGCGCCTACGTCATCGCCGGCCACTACACCGACAACGGCCCAAGCACGATCAATGCGCACACCCACATCAACCGCAAGCACCTCGACATCCGCGGCTGCTGGGGCAGCGAAGCCGCGCATTTCCTGAAGGCGCTCCGCATCCTCGAGCGCTACGAACACGAAGTGCCGTGGCGCAAGATTGGCGCGCGCATCTACGGTCTGGGTCAGCTCAACGAAGCGCTCGCGTCAGCCGCGCGCCTCGAGATCCCCAAAGCCCTCGTCGACCCATGGCGCTGACGATTTGCGATTTGTAATTTGCAATTGGCAATTGTATTTGGTGATTGTTCTGATTTGCCGATTGCTATTGGCGATAGCGCTACTGGCGCGGGCGCTGAGTCAGCCGAAAATAGGCCAATCGGCAATCGCAATCGGCAAAGAGCCAATCGTCAATGCCATTGCCAATCGCAAATTACAAGTCGCAAATGGCTCTTGGCGATGGGGGCTACCGCGCGGGCGCTGTGCTCAGCCGAAAATAGGCCAATCGGCAATCGCAATCGGCAAAGAGCCAATCGTCAATGCCATTGCCAATCGCAAATTACAAGTCGCAAATGGCTCTTGGGCGTTGGCGCGACTGCGCGGGCGCTGGGCTCAGCCGAAATAGGCCAATCGGCAATAGCAATCGGCCAATAGCCCAATCGCCAATGCGATTGCCAATTACAAATCGCTCGTGGCGAGAGGGCTGCCGCGCGCTGAGCTCAGCCGAAATATTCCGATCGACAATCGCAATCGGCCAATAGCCCAATCGCCAATGCAATTGCCAATCGCAAATTACAAATCGCAAATGGCTATTGGCGCTTGCTCTCGACGGCGCCAATAGCCTTCTCGAAGACGTCAATCGACTGGGCCCCGGTGATCGCCTGATAGATCTTGACCTGATTGGTGGTCAGGTCGCGGAGGCCGATGAAGAACGACGGCGTGCCGGTGGCGCCAAAGCCGGTGGCAATCGCGCCGGTCTGGCGGATGGCGTCGAGGGTGCGGCCGCTCGACAAACACGACCCGAATTCGCCGGCGTCGAGGCCGGCTTCGGCGGCGCGCGCCTTCAGTGCGTCGTCTTTGTGCGAGCCCGGGGCGCTGAACAGTCGGTTGTGCAGTTCCCAGAACTTGCCCTGTTCCAGGGCGCAGCGCGCCGCTTCGTGCGCGCGAATCGCCGCCGGGTGCAGTTCGTCGATCGGGAAGTCACGGAACACGTAGCGGACGCGCCCGGTGTCGATGTACTGCTTTTGAATCAGCGGCATCGTCTGCGTGAAATGCCGGATGCAGAACGGGCACTCGTAGTCGGAAAACTCGATCAGCGTCACGACCTGATCTTCGCGTCCACGCGCCGGCGCGCCAGTGACGTCGACGATCGGATCGCGCCGCAGGGCCGCGACCTCGGAAGCCAGCGTGCGCACGGTGCCGCGAAGCGTCGAGATCTCGGCGCGGGTCTGCACCCACATCACCGCGCTCGCGCCCAGACAGAGCAGCGCGGCGCCGACCAGCCAGGGGCCGGCGGGGCGCTTCTCAGGCCCGGAAAGCGCAGGCCCAGGGCCCAAGGCCCCAGGCCCAGGCGGCGTGCTGAGTTCTGCGCTTGGGCCTTGGCCCTGGGGCCGTGGGCCTGAAGTATCCGGCGTGTCCTGAGTCATGAGAGCCCCTCGACTTCATCAAGCGTGGCCACGGCGCGGCGCAGGTGCGGAATGACGATCGAGCCGCCGACGACCAGGCCGACGTTGAACGCCTCCAGGAACTCCGCCCGGGTCACGCCTTCCTCGCGGCAGCGAACGACGTGGTACGTCACGCAATCGTCGCAGCGCAGCACCAGCGACGCGACCAGCCCCATCAGTTCCTTGGTCTTCACCGGCAGGGCGCCGTCTTCGTAGGCGCGCGCGTCGAGCGCGAAGAAACGTTTGATCTCGAGGTTGTCCGAGCCAAGGATGCGCTCGTTCATCTGCTCGCGAAATTTTCTGAACTCGTCGAGGCGACTCATCGCAGTAAGCTTAACGCCAATGCGACGCACCTGCATTCTGGCGACGCTCGGTCCGGCCAGCGACGACCCGTTCACGATTGCCGCGCTGCTCGACGCCGGCACCGACGCGTTCCGGTTGAATTTTTCGCACGGCACGCACGCGTCGCACGCGGCCACCGTCGCCAGAATCCGCGCCGCGGCGGCCGGACGCGCCTCACAGCCGGCGATCCTGCAGGATCTGAGCGGCCCCAAGATCCGCATTGGCGTCGTCGCGGCGCCGATCGATTTGCGCGACGACGGAACGCTGATCATCGAGCGCGGCGAGTTCGTCGGCGACGAGATGCGCGTCGCCTGCAGTTTCGACGCGCTCTTCACGTCGGTCGTGGCCGGCCAGCGCCTCCTGCTCGACGACGGCAAGATCGAGCTGGAGGTGACCGGCGTCGACCCTGGCCGGCTGACGACCCGTGTCATCGCCGGCGGCCGGCTCGATTCGAACAAGGGCATCAATGTGCCCGGCACGGCGCTGCGGACTTCGGCGCTGACGCCCAGGGACATCGACGACCTTCGCGCCGGCATCGCCATGGGTGTCGATCTGGTGGCGATCAGCTTCGTGCAGTCGGCCGAGGACGTCGTCGCCGCCCGTACTGCGGCCGCCAGCGCCGGCGCACCGGATCTCCCGATCATCGCCAAGATCGAGAAACCGCTGGCGGTCGAACACATCGACGAGATTCTCAACGTCGCTGACGGACTGATGATCGCGCGCGGCGATCTGGGCATCGAGATGCCGATCGAGAAGCTGCCGGGGGTGCAGAAGCAGCTGCTCCTCGCGGCCCGGCGCCGGGGCGTGCCGGTGATCGTCGCCACCCAGGTGCTCGAATCGATGCGCATCGAACCGAGACCGACCCGCGCCGAGGTGACGGATGCGGCCCACGCGGTCGACGAACGCGCCGACGCGATCATGCTCGCCGGTGAAACCGCCGCCGGGCGCTATCCGGTGCGCGCGGTCGCGATGCTCGATGCGATCATTCACGAGGCGGAAGCGCTGCTCGAACCGGGCGCCACGCTGCTCGGCGATGCCGGCGCGTGGAGCGAGCACGGCCGCGCGCTCTGCGAGGCGGCGATCGCCCTGGCCTCGCGCAGCCGCGCCACCGCCATCGTCGCCGTCACCGAGGCGGGAAAAACCGCGCGCCTGCTGGCGGCGATGCGGCCCGCGGCCCGCATCGTCGCGGTGACGCCGAACACCGCCACCGCGGCACGCCTCGCGCTGGTCTGGGGCGTCACGCCGATCGTCACCGATCACACATCAATGGCCGGCGTCCGCGACGTTCTGCTCGCTCGCGGCCTGGCCTCGCAAGGATCGACCATCGTGATCGTCGCGATGCACCAGGTGCTCGGGCGGGAGGGCACGAACTACGTGCAGGTCGAGCGGCTGTGAGTCGATACTCGCGGGACGGCACTGAAACTCAAAACTCGAAACTTGAAACTCGAAACTTCGGACTTGAGCTGAGCCCGGAGTTCTGAGTCCCGCGCACGGCGTCCGGCGCGCTGAGCTCGCTCCGAAGTTTCGAGTTTCAAGTTTCGAGTTTCAAGTTTGTTTCGGAGGCGCTTCCGCATATCGCTTCAGCGCCGTCAGCGAAATCTGCCAGCCGCGCGAGACGACGGCGTAGTAGCGGCGCCAGCGCGGCGAGGGTTCGTAGCCGTCCTGGCGGACCTTCAGCTTGCAGCCGTCGCCTTCAGGCGAGCAGGTGATGTGCAGCGCCATCGGACCCAACGGCTCGCCCTCGGGCGGGACCCAATAGGCCTCGGCGACCAGGAACTGCTGCCCGGGCCGGACATCGACGACGGTGCCGTGAAAGACGCCGCCCAGCGGACCGAGCAGATCGTCGCGAAACGGCGTCGTCTGCCACTCGATCGCGTAAACGCCGAACGGTACCGGGGTCGTCACCGAACGGACCGCTTGCCACCAGGCGCGGAGCGCATCGGGCTGGAAGAAGCAAGCGAACACCGTCGCCGGTGTCGCGGCGATGAACAGGTTCTGCTCGAATCGTTCGTGTAGATCCGGAGCGGTCGCCACGATCACTCGGCGTAGAGAAGGAACTTCCGCCGCGCCGTTTCGAACCCGGCAACGCCGGCCGACCATGACGTTGCGATTGCCTGCGCACTCTCGCCGCGCTGCAGCCGCTCGCGGAGATCCGCGGATCCGTAGAGGATGTCGATCGGCATCTTGTCGTGTTCGTACTCGTACGGGGGCTCCTTCCACGCGAATCGATTCGGCCCGGCGGCGCGAAATGCCTCGATCAGCGCGACGCCCACCGCCACCGGCCGGAACGCATCGCGATCGAGGACGTGAATCTGACAACCGCCGCACGGGATGCCGGCGTGCTTGTGGAAGGTGGGCTGGAACAACGCCGGCCGGAAATAGACGCCCGGCAGTTGGCGGGCGTTCAACGCTGCGCAGAATGCCTCGGGCTCAACCCACGGCGCGCCGACGAGCTCGAACGGACGGGTCGTCCCCCGGCCCTCGGACACGTTGGTGCCTTCGAAGAGCACCGTGCCGGGATACACGATCGCGCTGTCGAGCGTCGGGATGTTAGGCGACGGCAGCACCCACGGCAGTCCGGTGCCGTCGTACCAGGTGTCGCGCGTCCAGCCCTCCATCTTGACGACTTCAAGCTTGGCGCCCAGACCGAATTCTTCGTTGAACAGGCGCGCCAGCTCGCCGATGGTCATGCCGTGCCGCATCGGAATCGGAAACTGTCCGACGAACGATTCGAAACCGGGCTCGAGCATCGGGCCTTCGACGTGGGTGCCGCCGATCGGGTTCGGCCGGTCGCAGACGATGACCGGCAGCCCATGATGGCGCGCGGCGACGAGGCAATTCGCCATTGTGTAGATGTAGGTGTAGATCCGCGTGCCGACGTCCTGCAGATCGATGACGAACGCGTCGAGCCCGGCGACCATCTCCGCCGTCGGCACCCGCGTCTCGCTGTAGAGCGAATAGACCGGCACGCGGCGCTTCTCATCGCGCGCGTGCGGGGTTTCGATCATGTTCTCCTGCAGATCCGACCGAAACCCGTGCTGCGGCCCAAAGATCGCGCCGACGGTGACGCCGGCCGCCGCGGCGCGATCGACGACGTGCACGAACTGCGCGTCGATCGAGGCCGGATTGCTCACCATGCCGACCGTGCGCCCCTTGATCAGGCCGCGGTCAAATAACACGTCGGAGGCCAGGCGCACGGCCATTTGCGATTTGTAATTTGCAATTTGCGATTGCATTTTCTGTTTGGCTATTGGCTATTGCTACTGGCTATTGGCTTATTGCGCCCAGCACGCAGTCCGGAGCACGCAGCCCGGGCATCCAGAGTAATCAACCCGTCCAATGGCAAATCTCCCAATAGAAAATGCAATATCAAATAGCAAATAGCAATCAGCAAATAGCCCAATCGAAAATGCAATCGCAAATTGCAAATTGCAAATTACAAATCGCGCCGCTCAGCGCCCTCGCAAGCGATCCGAGAGGTGGACGATGAGCAGCGCATCGGTGTAGCTATTTGTTTGAAGGTGTACATGCGCGTCCTGCCCGGCGACGACGAGCGCGACGTCGCGTCCGGCGCGCATCACCTGGCGGATGCGATGCCACGGCCAGGCCTGGACCTTGCCGCCGGCGAAGATGCATCGCTCCGACGTCAGGAATAACCGTCCTGGGACGCCGACGTCGGCGACCAGCGTCACCGGCGCGGTGAAATGACAGGCGTCGGCGCCGATGACGCGATGCTGCGTGGTGACGGTCGGCAGGGGCGCCGGTGCGGCGGTCAGCACCGCCTCCATCGCCTCGAGCATCTCGTCCTGTGCTTCGTGATCGACCGGGGAGTTCTGCGTGGCCAGCGCCGCGCGCAGCTGGGCGACCCCGCCGCTCGTGGGCGCGGCGGCCTCGCGCTCCGCGTCACGCCACCATTGAACCTCGGCGGAAGGGGCTGCGCGGCGCCGGCGAAAGACGTTCCAGATCACGCGCGGACGGTGGCGGTGGTCAGGGGAGAAACTGCACGACCGCTTCGACCAGCGTGTGCACCGCCTGCAGGGTGAGCAGACAGACCGCGATCGTGAGCGCCGCGCCAGCGCGCCAGACGAAGGGCGGCAGCGTCGTCGCCACAACCGGGTCAGCGAGCAGCCGCCGGACGCGGCCTTCGATGTTCTCGCCCCGGTAGAGCGCACTGGCCGGCAGCGGCGGCAGCGCCGGCGCCGCGTGGGCGATGCGGGCGACGCGCACCAGCGCCTGGGCCAGCGCGACGCGTCCGGTCGCGCCCAACTGGCCGGCGGCGTCGTCGGCGGCTTCTTCGGTCGCGTCGTGCCAGTCCTGCTGGAAGCGCCGCGCGATTGGCAGCCACGACAGGACGTCCGGAGCAGCGGAAATCAGGGCGCGGCGGAGGTTGTCGCGCCGCGCGATGTGGCCTTGCTCGTGCGCGAGGATGGCCGCCAGCTCTTCGGCGGAGCACGCGTCGAGCACCGGTCGCGCGATCACCAGGGCCGGGCGCCGCGCGCCGACCACGGCGACGATGGGAAACGCCGTCTCGACCCGGTACGCGGGGATGTCGACGCCGGGAATGTCGATTGGCTGCGCGCCGGTCATCCACAGCCGGCGCAGCTGCCAGGTCTTCAGCCACATCGACGCCGCGCGTCCGATCGAGACGATGCCGAGCAGTGCGGCACCGAGCGCGATGACCTTCGGCGCGACGCCATAGGACTCCAGCCACTGGCGCTGTTCGAAGATGTAGAACGAGATCGAGGCCGTCGTCATCGCGCCGAACGCGAACACCGACGGCAGCATCCGCAGCCGATAGAGCCGCGTGGCGCGCATGTCGTCGCGCGCGCTGGCGGTACGGCGCCAGAGCCACGGCACGAGCGGCGTGACCAGCAGCCCGGCGACGAAATACGTCGCCAGCGCGATCACGACCAATCGGAGTTCGAACGTCACGGCCGTTTGGGATCGACTTCGGCGCGACGCGCGCGCACGAGCCCTTCGAGTTCGTCGAGCAGGTCGTCGTCCTTGTCGCCGACCGCCTGAACGAAGAAGGAGAGCAGCGGCGTCAACTGCGAGCCGTCGGCGCTGAATGCGATGCGCAGCGCGTCAGCCGCGCGCGCCGAGTCGAACTCGGGGCGCGACAGCCTGGGCTGGTAGAAAAACGCCCGCCCCTGCTTGGTGCGCAGCAGCACATTCTTGCGATGCAGGCGATCGAGCGTCGTCATCAGCGTGGTGTACGCGATTTCAGGAAACGCGGGCTGCAAATCGCGCACCGAGGCGGCGCTCGACCGGGCCCACAGGGCCTCCAGCACGCGCCATTCGAGCGGACCCAGCCGGCGTTGCGCCTGCGGGTCGGTCAGTCCAGAAAGCCAGGCAGTCATCAGTAATCGGGAGTTTACCGGATCCTTTCAAAGCCCGCATAGGCGTTGAACCGGCCGTCGCGGGCGAAGCCAATCAGGGTCAAGCCCGCCGACCGCGCCGCGGCGACGGCGAGGTCGCTCGGGGCGCCGACCGCGACCACGGCGGCCACTCCGGCGACCGCCGCCTTCTGCACGATCTCGTAAGCGACGCGGCCGCTGACGGCGAGCAGGCTGGTGGTTGCGGGCATCAAATCGGCGGCGAGGGCGGCACCGATGACCTTGTCGACGGCGTTGTGGCGGCCGACGTCCTCGCGCACGATTCGAACCTGGCCGTCGGCATCGCACAACGCCGCGGCATGCAAGCCGCCGGTCTCGGCAAACACCGTCTGGCCGATGCGCAAGGCGGCAGGCAAGCGAGCGATCATCTCGCGCGACAGTGTGAGATCCGGTGGCGCGCCGCCGCGCCGATCGGCCCGTGTCATCTCGATCCGCCCGCACAGCCCGCAGGCGCTGGTCGTCAACGGCGCCCGTGCGGCGATCGTCGCGTCGAGGTCGACCGTCGGTGCGAGCGTGACGCGAGCGGTGTCGCCGAGGGCGATGTCGACGATGTCGGCGGCGGCGCGGATGACGCCTTCGGCATAGAGAAATCCACGAATCAGATCGGCGTCGTCGCCGGGTGTGCGCATCAGCAGGCCGAGCGCGACTTCGCGGCCGCCGCCAATCGTGAGCGTCACCGCGAGCGGCGCTTCGACCGCCACCAGATCCTGATCCTGACGGACGGCGCCGGCGCCGTGGCGCTGAATCGGCGCGATGGCAACGCGATCAGTCATGACTTGTGATTGTTCCGGCGGGTGATCGAGAGCGCTTCAACGAGGAAGGTCGCGCCGCCCCAGAGCGCCAGCGCCCCGATCGGCCACGCCACCGCGCGCGGCGTCAGGAATGCAACCAGCGCGACCGCGATCAGCATGACGAAGGCGATGACGAGCGGACGGCGCTCGAACGTTTCCAGCGAGCGATTGCCGGTGACCGCGGCGCCGAGGCTGCGGCCGACGCCGGTGACGGCGCGGACCATGCGGCGCGCCTGCCCGGGGCGGCCAATCGGTTTGATGAATCGCGGCAGCAGCAGCGTGCGCGGCCGTTCGAGCACGATCTCGGTGCAGCGCGACAGGTCCTCGAGGTAATGCGCTTCCATCGTCTTGGCGATGCCGGCGTCCTCGATGGCAACGTCGAGTTCCCAATTGCCGATCCAGCTGTTGATGTTCAGGTTCGTCGAACCAATCCGGCTCCAGCGCGAGTCGGCGACCGCCGTCTTGGCGTGGACCATTGTCCCGTTCCACTCGAACACCCGAACGCCGGCCTCGAGCAGCGGACGATACAGTGCTCGCGACGCCGGCAGCACCCACCCGACGTCACTCGAGCTGGGCAACAGCAGCCGGACGTCGACGCCATCGAGCGCGGTCCGGCGCAGGGCCTCGATGTAGGCGCCGGTGCCGATGAAATACGCGTCGGTGATCCACAGCGTCCGTCGCGCCAGGGAGCTCACCAGCAAGTCGATTCGCAACAGATTCGCGGCGAACGGCTCGGTCGGGATCAGCCGCAGCATGACGTCGCCCGCGGGCGGGACGCGATCTGGATCCGGCAGTGTATGCGCGTCAATGGTGCCGCCGACCAGCCGCCAGCTGTCCGCAAATGCCTGCTCGGCAAACGACACCGCTGGACCGGTGATCTCCACGCCCGTATCGCGCCACGGCTCGCGCTTCTTCGCCGGAATGCCTTCCCACATCTCACCGATGCACAGACCTGAAATGAACGCGACCCGGCTGTCGACGGTGATCAGCTTGCGATGGTTGCGCCGCAACCACCCGAGCGCTGCGCTCAGCGTCGGCCGGTTGAACGCGCGCACCTCGCCGCCGGCGGCGACCAGCGGCCGGAAGATGCCGAACAGGGGCGCGCTGCCGCACCCGAACCAGTCGTAGGCGACGCGCACGGTGACGCCCTCGCGCGCTTTTCTCGCCAGCAGGTCGACGAAGCGCCGCCCGGTGCGATCGCGGTGGACGATGTACATCTCCATGTGCACGGTCGAGGTCGCGCTTTCGATGGCGCGTTCCCACGCCGGGTAGTTCTCGGCCGCGTCCCGCAACACCCGCACCGCGTTGCCGCCGACGAGCGGTGCGCCCGCCGCGCGCGAGAACATCTGATCCGCGACGGCTCGCAACGACGGGGTCGGGCGGGGCAATGACATTTGCGATGGGTAATTTGCGATTTGCGATTGCTATTGTGAGATTGGCGATTGGCGATTGCTATTTGTTATTGGAGATTGGATTGGTTCCTGCCGTTGGATGAGCCACTGGCGCACCAGCCCGACCACGCCGCCCGCGCCGGCCGAGCCGATGTGCTTCGCGCGCCGTGCGACGTAGTCGCGGTAGACGGCGTCGACGCGTGCCGCGAGCGCGCGGTCCTCGTCATTCGTGACGTGGCCCTTCTCGACCGCATAGACGAACCGGCGTTCACCAGCAAACGTCGGCAGTGAGACAAAGTCACGTGCCGTGAATTGCTTCGTCGCTTTCTCGTCGTCGGCGGCTTTGGCAAAAAAGTCGACCGCGTAGTCCGGATAGCCGAAGAAGTAGCCGTAGCCGCGCAGCCGGGCGGTGGTCTGGTCGTACTCGACGGCGAGCAGCGCCTCCGTGGGATCGGCTGACGGCGTCAGTCCGTATGGCGAGAAGAAGCTGCTGCGCCGGCCAATCAGCGCGCGAAGCGCGCGGGTATTGACGACGACGCCCTCGAGCGGCCGGGCTCCGTCGTAGACCGCCGAAAAATGATGCAGACGAGCGACCAGGCGATCGCCGCAGGTCCACGCCGCCAGAATCTGGCGGACGACTTCGGCGTCGGCGACGTCGGGCGACGCCACCTTGATTTGCATCGATACGAATCCGCTGCTCATCGGCTTGATATCGCTGGCGATGGTGTAGAGCGCTTCGCTGTCGAGGGCCTTGAGCAACATCTCGTCGGCGCGCGGCCGCAGCGCCGCCGGCAGACGTTCGAACGGGAAGCACTCCGCCGCCGCGATCGCCGGCGCCGCCGCCGGGGTGACGACCGCCGGCGCGCGCGGCGCACAGGCCGCGACCGCGAGTGCGATCGCGACCAACGGCGCTCGGCGACACATGGTGACGCTACGTTACTTCTTCTCCGGCGACAGCGTCACCAGGACGTACCGGCTCATGTTGAGGTACTGCCTGGCCGCGGCTTGAATTCCTTCCGGCGTCAGCTGGTCCATGCCGGCCCGCACCGCGAAGATGTTCGCCGGATCCTCGCCGTTCGTGTAGGCGGTGGTCAGCTGGCCGAGCAGATAGGCGTTCTGCTGCAGGTTGGTCTCGCGATCGCGGCCGAGCGCCAGGCGCGCGTCAGCCAGCTGCGAGGCGGAGGCCCCGCGTTCACGGAAGGTGGCGATGACGTCGAGCGCCACCTTGATCAGATCCTGCATCCGCGCCGGATCGCAGGCGAAGTTGATGGAGATGGTGTACTGCTCCTTCGGAAATTTCGAGAAACCCGGCTGGGCGCTGACGCCATAGGTGCCGCCCAGATCCTCGCGCAGCCGCTGATGCAGATCGCCGCTCAGCAGACTGACCATCGTCGTGATCAGCAACCGGTTGTCCGGTGTGTTCTGAAACGGGCCATTGAATACCAGGGCGACCTCGCTCTTCGGCTCGATCCCCTTGACCACGCTCTTGGCGACGATGTCGGCCGGCGGATCCATGCCGAGGTCCTTCGCCGCCTCCTTGCGGTTGATGGACGGCAGGCTGGCGATGTAGCGCTCGACAAGCGGCTTGATCGTCGTCAGGTCGAAGCTGCCGACGAAGACGAACGTGAAGTCGCTGGCGTCGGCGAAGCGCTCCTTATAGAAGGCCAGCGATTTGTCGAGGTTCATGCGATCGACGAGCGCCGGCGTCAACGGCCGGGCGCGCGGGTTGTCCCGCGTCAACGCCGCGGCGAGGGCACTTTCAAACGCCGCCTCCGGCTGCGCCTCGCGATTCGCGGCCAGGGCTTTGAGCTGGCCGGTGAATGCCGAGAAGGCCTCGCGGTCGGCCCGGGGCGCGGTGAAGGTCAGGAAGAGGAGCTTGAACATCGTCTCGAGATCCTTCTTGGTCGAGCCGCCCTGCAGGCCTTCCTCGGTGTCGTTGATGTTCGGCCGGACCGCCGTCGTCACGCCCGCCAGCGCCCGGTTGACGTCGAGCCGGCTGAGCGCGCCGAGGCCGCCCTGCGAGACCACGTCGTCGGCGGTGGTCGCGGCGATGAAATCGGCGTCGCTCGCGAGCGAGGTGCCACCCGGGCTGACGGCGCGGAACAGGATCTCGTCTTCCTTGAACGTCGTCGGTTTGAGGACGACGCGCGCGCCGTTCGACAGCCGCCATTCCGTCACCCCGGTGTCGCCGATCGGCTTCGACGACGTGACCGTCCCCGCTGTCGGCGCTTTCTCGAGCAGCGGCACGGCGCTGACCTTGTCGACGTACGCCGTCAGCGCCGGATCGTTGGCCGCGGCAATCGCCGCCGTCAGCGCCGTCTGGTTCGGCAGTTTCGGCGCGGCCGCTTCGGGGGCGGCGACGGCGACGGCGCGATTGCCGTCCGGCACCCACGTCTTGGCGACGGCGTTGACTTCGGCCAGCGTGATCTCGGGCAGAAAGCGTTGCGACAGCGCCTGCTCGTAGACGATGCCCGGAATCGGCTCATCGTTCATAAAGTTGCGGATGAACTCGTCGGCCAGCGGCGCCGATGGGCTCTTCTCGCGCTCGACCAGCGCCTGATCGAGATACTGATAGCTGCCGAGCTTCTGGCGATCGAGCTCGGTCTGCGTGAAGCCGAACTGCAGCACGCGCTGGACCTCGGCGAGTAACGCGGTCAGTCCGCGCGCGACGCCGCCATCCGGCACCAGCGCGTTGAGCACGGTGAGCTCGACCGTGCGCACGAACAAGCCGCGCGATGTCTCGGCGGCGAGGAACGGCGCGCCTGGCTTGTCGGCGATCTCGCTGAGACGATCGGACAAGAGCGCGCCAAACAGGCGTTCGACCATCTGCTGGCGGTACGCGCCGACCGTGCTCTGATCGCGGGCCGGCATCCGGCCGAACACGCCGACCGTCGTCGCCGTCATTTCCTTGTCGGTGACGATCGAGAAGCGCGTGCCCGGCTGATTGGGCACGGCGAAGTCGGGCCGCGGCTTCGGCGAAATCGACGCCGGCAGCTTCCCGAAGTGCGAGATGATCGCTGCCTCGACCGCGCTGGTGTCGAAATCGCCGACGACCACCACCGCCATCAGGTCGGGACGGTACCAGTCGTTGTAGAACTTCTTCAGTTGTTCCGCCGTCGCGGTCCTGATGATCTCCGGTTTGCCGATCGGCGTCCGCTCGGCGTAGCGCGAGCCGCCGAGCAGCACCGGCAGCTGCGCGTCCTGGATGCGTGCCGCGGCGCCGAGGTTCAACCGCCACTCTTCGAGGATCACGCCGCGTTCGCGCTCGACTTCCGCGGGATCGAACGTGACTTCGTGGGCCCAGTCCTCGAGGGCGAGCAGGGATCGATCGATGACCGCCGGATCGGCGGTCGGAATCTGCAGCGAATACACCGTATCGTCAAAGCCGGTCTGGGCGTTGACGTGCGCGCCGAAACGCATACCCAGTCTTTGCATGAACGCGACCACGTCCTGCTTCGGGAAATGGCGGGTGCCGTTGAAGGCCATGTGCTCCACGAAGTGTGCGAGCCCGCGCTGGTCGTCGTCTTCGAGAACCGACCCGGCCTTGAGGGCGAGCCGGAGTTCGGCGCGTCCCTGAGGGATTCGATTGGCGCGGACGTAGTAGCGCAGCCCGTTGGGCAGCATCTTCGTCGTAATCAGAGGATCGACCGGGATCTTCTGTCCGAGCGGCGCGGTTTTCGCCGTTGTCGCCGGCGCCGGCTGCTGCGCGGCGAGCAACCCGCCGCCGAGCAGCGTTGCGATCAGCACCAGGTGGACGCGGAGACGCGGAAAGAGCGGGTGCGAGAGGTATCGGTTCATGGGTCCCTGCAGTCAGGGTAACCCGCCTTTGGGTTTTTGATACGCTGTGACCATGTCGCGCCGGGCTTTGGCCTGGATCGTCGTGGCGGTGCTCGTAGCCGCGCAGGGCCTGCCGGCGCTGTCCTCGCGGCACCTCTTTGCCGACGCGGATGCCGGCGGCCCGGTGCTCGCCATCGGACACACGGCCGCGCAGTTCGAGGCCGTGCGCACGCCGGTCGCCGATGAGCACTGCGCGATTTGCCACTGGATGCGCGCGGTCAATGGCGCCGCCCCGGGATCGCCGCTCGCTACCTCGATCGCCACCGACTTAGAAGCCGTCGCCACCGTCGGTCGTCCGACCGGCTACGCACTCGACCTCGCCGCCGAACAGCCTTCGCGCGCTCCCCCGGCGCGCAGCTAGCCCGTAGTTTCCCCCAGTTCAATTTCGTCAGCTGCGCCGTCAGCGGCGCGCCAGCTCTCCTCGTGAGGTTTTGCATGCGTGTGATCCGCATTTGGATCGTCCCCGCCGGGCTGTTGACGACCCTGCTCTGGTCGTCGCCGGCGTCCGCCCAGGTTCCGGTCGCGCCGCCGGTCCAGCCCGCGGCAGTGACCGAGGTGCGCGACGAACTCGAACGTCTGCGCAAGGAATTCGACGCGATTCGCAAGGCCTATGACGAGCGTCTGTTGGCGCTCGAGCAACGGCTGACGCAGATCGGCGGCGGCCCGCTCTCGCCGGCCGAGGCGGCGGCGCCATTGGCCCCGCCGCCGGCGCTGGTGGCGCCGCAGGAGCCACAGCCGCAGGCCCCGATCTCGGCGGCGCCGACGCAGTCATCGAAGATCTTCAACCCCGACACGTCGGTGATCGGCAACTTCGTCGGCGTCGGTGGCAAGAACCCGTTCAACACCCAGCCGGCGTTTCAGCTCTCGGAAGCCGAAGTGTCGTTTCAGGCAATTGTCGATCCGTACGCGAGGGCCGATTTCTTCCTCTCGGCCGGACCTGAGGGGCTCGACGTCGAAGAGGGCTACATCACGTTCACGTCGCTGCCGGCGA
>DASUGM010000296.1:0-4485 GCA_036274055.1 Vicinamibacterales bacterium
ACATCCCGCCCATGAACGTGCCCAGCAGGACGCTCAGCGAAAGCGCCGACGAGCCGATCGCAAGGTGCAGGAGCTGAAACCAGACGACTTCGTAGATCAGAGCTGCGGCGCCGCTGCCGATGAAGAGCAGCAGCATCGCCGGCAAATACTGGCGGGATGTGTCAACAGATGTCGCGGCGGACCGATCGTTCATAGGTGGGCAGATCGTATATCAACTGCCCACCGCGGCCTATCGAACGCGGGAGTACGTGACGCGGCCAAACTCGCGGAAACTGCCGTGGCCAGCACGCACCCAGTCGGTGACCACGAGTCCCCCATCCGCCAGGATCTTGTACTCGCTCTTCCCCGCCTCGGCGCCGGCGGTTTTCCACTCGCTGGCCAACGTGTCGGCAGTCTGCGTCGCGCTGATCAGGCGGACGAAGCCGAGCGTGTCAAACCACTGGCCGCTACACCCGGCGCCGGCCGGACACGCGGCGTAGTAGGCGTGCCCCTCGAATGCCGCCGCGAGCGTCCTCGGCGGACCCGGCAATTCCTCGCCGAAGCGATAGGTCAGCCGGGTGAACCTGCCGCCGAGGACTTTTTCGAACTGCAGTTCGGCGCGCACCGCCTGCCCGCGCACCTGACCCGTGCCAGCCCAGCCGCCTTCGAGGCGATCGAGCGCGAGCGGTGATTGGGGAACGATTGAGAGTAAGGAGAAAACGAGAATCAGGATGGGCATGCTGGATGACGAAGCAACGCTGTCAAGATCGACAGTACCGTGAAGGATCTGTTGAGGATGACGCAGGAGCGTGGAGGAGCGACGGTCGCGAAAAACCCAGACGTCTCCTTCACGTTCCTACATCGTCCTCAAGAAGATCCTTCACGTTGCCGTCGGTCTTGTCTACCGCACACGGAAGACCAGATCGCGCCGCACCTTGGTCCCGCTCGGCAGCGACGCGGCAATGCTGAGCAGATACGGCCCGTGGGTCAGTTTGCCGAGCGGAAGCGCGACTTGGTACGGCGCGCCGCGCAGGTTGTCGAACGCGTCCGGCGCGAGGGTCGCGGTTTCACTCATCAGCTCGTGCTCGCCGATGTCGAACACCTTCGCCGAGACACCGATCGGCACGAGCGGATCGGCGCCGCCCTGGTAGACGCGCAGAAAGGCGACCACGCTTTCCTGCGGCGAAAATTCACGCGCGCTGACCGGAACGATCGGCACGATCGACGCGAGCAGGTCGCTGCGCGGCACGCCTGAAATCGGCGGCGTGCCGAGCATGATCCCGCTGGTCGACAGCAGCGATCGGCTGAAATCGGGGATCTCGACCTCGGCGTAGACGCTGCCGCTCTTTTCGAGCAGCTTGCTGGTCGCGTTGAGTCGGATCTGGTGCGTCCCCGGCGGCATCGTCAGCCGTTGCTGGATGTCGTAGCGCAGCTCGTCGCCAGATTCGGGCGTCAACACCAGCTCGACGTTCTCGCGCGACGGAATCCCGGCGTTGCCGTCGGCGTCGTAGAACGTGCGCACGACCGTCAGCGTCTCGGCGACCGGACGGCGCGGCGCCGGCAGCCGAACGCTCAGGACCAGCGCGACATCGGCGTTCTTGCCGACCGGGCTGCGCGCGATCGGCACCGCGGTCACCCGCAGCGGCAGCGCAGCGTCGCTCGCGAGCCCGCTCAGTCCAAGCTCGTCGGTCTTCGGCTTGTTCTTTTCTTCCTTCGGGTCGAGCTCGCCCTCGCGGGGGGCGTAGTAGCCGCTGCGCGAGCGCGCCGTGGCGCCGTCACGCTTGACCTTGACCTCGACCTTTCTGAACTTGCCGTCGGGCCGCCCGTTCGACGTTTGATAGCCGACCAGGTAGTAGGCGTTGGCCTCGTCGAACATCTCGTCGATCTGCCCGTACATGTTCTCGACGATGGCGCGCGCGCCGGTGTACTCGGCAACGATCTCGAGGAAGTCGTGCCGGAGACGAACAGTGTTGCGCGCCTCCTGATCCGACAGCACGCGTCGATTGAAGGCGCGCGCCGCCAGCATCGGATCCTGCAGGTAGTTTTCGTAGCCGCGATTGCCGGCCGGATCGACGCCGTAAACGTTGACGTTGGCGCGCTGCGAGATGCGAAACATGTCCTGCATCATCGCCTCGAGTTTACTGGCGCAGTTATCCCGCGACACGAACGTCAGCGGCAGCCCCGGACTCAGAAAAATCACGGTCTTGCGCCGGTTCGGGACCGCGGCCATCCGGCCGGCGAGCGTCAACAGCGTCGGCACGGCCGGCTGCGACCGTTCACAGGTCGTCCGCGCCAGCGCCGAGCTGTAGCGGTACGGCATGTCGCCGCCGCCCTGGCCGGTCCCCTGCGGCGTCGCCAGCCGCATCAACCGCTCTTCCGGCTTGAACTTGTCGATCGCCGCGAGCAGCTTCTGACGATCGTCGGTGAAGTCCTGGGTCTTGCCGACGAGATCGGTGTAGATCACCGCGGCGCGATCCGACGGCCCGAGCGAATCGACGATGTACCGGGCCAACTCGCGGGTCTGAACGATGATCTCGGTCGAATCGTAGGGAATGTTGAAGTCGTCGAAGACAATCGCGAACACCCGGCCGTCGCCGAGCTCGTTGGTCAGGTCGTTCGACTGCACCGTGCTCGGCGTGTGTTTCATCCACGCGTTCGGCGCGAGATCGCGTTCGGCCGCGTCGGCTTCGGCGACCGAAACGATCGTCTGTTCCTTGCCGTCCTCGATGACGCGGAAATCCTCGGCCGTGAGGCCGCGGATCGGATGACGATCCTTGTCGAGGACCGAGACGTCGAGCCGGATGACGTTGATTTCGCCGCGGAAGACGGGCTGCTGCGCCGGCGGCGTTGCCGGCGGGTTCTGCGCAGTGGGCGGCGGGTTCTGCGCCGGTGGCGGCGGGTTCTGCGCAGCCGGCGGCGCCTGCTGTCCGTTGAGGGCGGCTATCGCGCAAACGAGCGCGCACGCGAGCGTCGCGACGGGACGAACCATTCGGCTCCTTCGGGCTGGCTTCTCTAGACTAACCGATGGATGGGTTGACGGGTTGACGGGTTGACCGGTTGACCGATTGACCGGTTGACCGGTTGACCGATTGACCGATTGACCGATTGACCGATTGACCGGTTGACCGATGGACCGATGGGCGAGTTGATGGGTTGCCCGAGATAGTGCCAATCCGTCGATCTGTCAATCGGTCAACCCGTCAATCGTGATTGCTCTTGACCCATATGTATATTAATTGATATACATATGCCACCGATGGCGAAACGAGCTCCGGAAGCGTTCCTGCCGCTGAAAAGCAACTGGCTCCACATCCTCGCCTCGCTCGTCGAGGGTGAACAGCACGGCTACGGGATCATGCAGGACGTCCTCGAGCGCAGCGGCGGCACCGTCCGGCTGTGGCCGGCGACGCTCTACGGCTCGCTCAAGCGCCTGATCAGGGAAGGCCTGATCGTCGAGTCGGGCGAGCGCCCGGCGGCCGAATTCGACGACGCACGACGCCGGTACTACCGGTTGACGTCGCTCGGCCATCGCGTCCTCGATCTCGAGGCCCAGCGGCTGAAGGACCTCGTCCGCATTCTGCACGCGAGACGCCGTCAGGAGACGCGGTCATGAGCCCCTGGGTCAGCCGGTACGGTCAGCTCTGCCGCGGACTCGCCCGCGCCTTTCCGCGCCGCTTCCGCGACACCTGCGGCGACGGCCTCGAAGTGCTGGTCGCCGACGTCGTGCCGCTGGTCTGGCGCGATCAGGGCGTCCTCGGCCTGGCGCGGCTGACGACCGATCTCGTTCTACGTCTGCCAATGGAGTATTTCGCGAGCGCGACCGCGCCCGTGCTGGAGGCGATGATGACTGGCGATGTGTTCGAAGGCACCTGGAAAGCCGTCCCCGAGAAGTCGCAATTCGATCCGAACTACACGCCGGAGCAGGCCTGCCTCCGGTTCGAGCCGACCGATACCGGCTATCTGCTCGTGGCCTACGGCGTCGTCAACGGCGAGGCCGTCGCGGAGCGGCCGACGTCGATCATCGCCGACGGGCGCCGGCGTCCAGTCGTCGATCTGAATGGCCGTCCGATTCCCGGCGTGCCGCCCGGTGCCCTGTCATTCGGTCAGCATCTCGACGCGAGAACGCTCGAAGCCGGCATCGAAGTCGATGGCAAACGCCTCGGCGGCGGCAGCTATCGCGTATCGGACGACGGCAACACGCTGACGGTGACTGCGGAAGGCACGGGCCTCAAGGGGCCCTTCAAGACGGTCGCCACCTTCGAGCGCGTCGGGGCTTCGCCCATTTGCGATTTGTAATCTGCAATTTGCAATGGCATTGGCGATTCACGATTGGCAACTGCTACTGGCGACTGGTTTATTGGCAGGCCACTGACGGCGTTTGGCGTGCGCCGGCCAAAACACAACGGGCGCGCCCTTGGGCGCGCCCGTTGTCGTGTTGCTCAGCAATCGGTCAATCGCAAATAGCCATCTCCCAATCGCCAATCACCAATGCAAATGCAAATTACA
>DASUGM010000297.1:0-5217 GCA_036274055.1 Vicinamibacterales bacterium
AGAACTGTCGAACGCCTGAACGCAAGAACGGAACGCCCGAACTTCCGAACCCCCGAACGGAAGAACGTTCAGCGTCCAGTCTGAATTCGGACGGGGTTGGTGTAGAACGCGAGCCGCGCGCCGTCGGTCATGGTTCGAAACCCCCGAGCGCGAACGACCAGCCCGGTGGCGGGCACGGTCACGGCTAGCGATAGCGCCGGACCACCTCCAGCCGGAGCCGACGCCATCACTTTCGCGCCGGTCGCGTCGATGCCGATGATCTCGACGAGATCGACACGGTTGGGCTCGCCGCGCCAGTCCTTCTCCGGCACACGCATCGTGACCTCAACAATGACGGCGGTGCCGGCGGCGACCCGCAGAGCTTCGCCGGCACTGGCGGCGCGCGGCAGGCCCTTCGCGGTGACGCTGATTTCGGCGCGTTCGACGATGCCGCCATGCACGGCGAAGAAACTGCCGGCACGGAATGCCTGGAGCACACCACTTTGCGTGCGCTCGGGGGCGTAGATCCACGTCTTCGTGAACTCGCACGGCCAGGTGTCGCCGATGTCGTTGGGATCCGCGCTGTGATAATCCGACGGCGCGTACGCAGCCCAGATGTCGAGGCCGCTGTTGAGCAGGGTGTCCCACGCGTCGCCTGGTCGCGCCGCCACGGGATCCCAGCGATCGATGGGTTTTTCGTTGTAGTTGTAGCCGCCGATTGGCGGCTTGCCCTGATGGCCCGGAGCGCCGGCAAAGCCGATGACGATGTCGTTGACCTTGCGCCAGGCGCGCATGTCGTCGACATTCTCCATGCTCTTCGCGTCCTTGCGGCTCGGGTGTTCGTAGGTGACGATTGGCCTGGTCGGGCCATCCGTCGCCTGCGCCGCCAACCACTGCAGCCCGGCCACCGCGAGCGCGGCTTCATGCTTGTCGCGGCCGTAGTCGTCAAACGACGCCTTGAACTCGGTCAACCGCCGCTCCTTCGCCGCCGGCACGAAGACCGTCGCATGCTCGTCGCCGCCCCACGGCGGCAGATTCCACTCCATGCCGCCCATCACCACCATCTCAGGCTGCGTGCGTCGAGCCTCGTCGATGGCGTCGAAGTACTCAGGGGTCGCGCCTTTGCGATCGTTGTCACCGTGATCAGCGAAGCCGACGACGTCGCAGCCGAACGAACGGGCCTTGGCAGCGGTCTCGGCCGGCGTCCCGGCGCCGTCGGAAAACTTCGTGTGCACGTGGGTATCGGCAGCCAGCCAGACGCCCTTGCCGCTCCACGGCACCTGCCGAATGAGCACCGCGGCGGGCGCCTGCGCGGAGCAGCGGACAGCAAGCGCGACGAGCGCAACCGTCCCGATCGCCGCTGGAATCCTTAATCGACGCATGTCAGCCATTTTATTCACGAATCGCCGGCGGCTGTGGCCGGCAGTGAGATGAGCGCTTCGCGTGTCGACAAGAGCCTTCAACA
This sequence comes from Vicinamibacterales bacterium, assembly GCA_036274055.1. Classification (GTDB taxonomy): domain Bacteria; phylum Acidobacteriota; class Vicinamibacteria; order Vicinamibacterales; family SCN-69-37; genus DASUGM01. The sequence continues at coordinate 1,445 of DASUGM010000297.1, forward strand.
TGAAGGACATGAAGAAGACCTACTCTTTGGAAACCTCACGAGATGCGTTCTCAGGGAAGAGCGCCTCAGAGCCTGGAGGTCATGAAGAGCCTGACAACGGGATCTCCTTCATGCCCTCCCTCCAGATCACGGTTCCCATTCAGCACGAATCTCGCAATGATTTCCAAAGACGTAGGTCTTCTTCATGTCCTTCATGTTGAAGGCTCTTGTGGACACGCGGGAGTCGTTGGCGCGCCGGCTATGATATCTTCCACATCGTGGACCATAAGACCGACGCCGGCGCGACGCTCGGCGAGTTCGAACAGCTGGTGCTGCTGGCGCTCGTCCGTCTCGAGTCCGACGCCTACGGTGCGACCATCCGCCGCGAGATCGAGGCGCGCACGGCGCGGCGGTTGTCGATCAGCGGCGTCTACACGACGCTCGAGCGGCTTGAGCATAAAGGCCTGGTCCGTTCCTGGATCGGCGAGCCCACGGCCGAACGCGGCGGACGGCGGCGCAAGCACTTCGCGCTGACGCCTGCCGGCGCGCGCGCGCTCAAGACCGCGTATCGCGATTACACCGAGATGGCCGCCGGCCTCGAGCGCCGGCTGAAGAGACTGTGATGCGGCGCTGGCTCGATCGGCTGCTGATCCTGGTCGCGCATCTGACCTTGCCGAATGACGGCCGCGAATGGATGGCCGGAGACATCGAAGAGGATTACCGCGGGCTCACGGAAAGGCGCGGCCGCGCCACGGCGATGCGCTGGCTGCTCGCCGAGATCGTGTGCAACACCGGTGACGCCGCGATCAGACTGGCGCCGCGGCTCGAGGCAACGCTGATGCGCAATATCCTTCGCGACATTCGCTACGCCGTCCGCCAGCTCGCCGCATCGCCGACTTTCGCTGTGACCATCGTGCTGACGCTCGCGCTCGGCATCGGCGCCAATACCGCCATCTTCAGCGTCGTTGACGCGTTGTTGTTCAAGCCCCTGCCCTACCCTCATGCCGATCGTCTCTATGCGGTGACGCTCGCGAACGCTTCGCCGCAGGGCATGCAGTTCTGGCCGTATCCGAAGTACGCGGCCCTGGCCCGCGAGGACGGCCCCTTCGAGATTGCTGCGGCGTACTCGCGACGCGATCAACTGGTCGCCATCAACGGCCTGGATCTGCGCGTCGAGAGCGAAGTGGTGACGTCCAGCTACTTCGACGTGTTCGGCGCGCCGGCGGCGATGGGCCGGGTGTTCGCGGCCGACGAGGACACCACGCCCGAACGCGACGCGGTAGTGATTCTGGGCGACGGCCTGTGGCGCAGCGCATTCGGCGGCGATCGCAACGTGCTGGGGAAGAGCGTCACGATCAAGGGCCGATCATATGAGGTCATTGGCGTGATGCGGCCGAACTTCCGCGGACAGACCGGCCGCACACAGTTGTGGCTGCCGGTGATGATGGCCGATCACTTCATGTACAAGGGCGCCGCGAGCGGAGCCTTCTCGTGGTGGATGCGCGTGGTCGCGCGGCTGAAGCCGGGCGTGACATCCGCCGCCGCTGACGCGCAGATGCCGTCGCTCACCGCGCGGGTTGCCGCGGCCGCGCCCAGTTTCCTGAAGACAGCGACGCGCGACGGCCGCGAACTGTTCCAGCTGGTCCGGTTCCGCGACATCAAAGTCGATCCTGAAGTCAGCCGATCGTTCGTCGTGGTGCTGGCGGCGGTGGGATTCGTGCTGCTGATTGCGTGCGCAAATACCGCGAACCTGTTGCTCGGCCGCGCGGTGGCGAGGCAACCCGAGTTCGCGCTGCGCCGCGCGCTCGGCGCGTCATCGGCGGCGATCGTCCGGCAGGTGCTGGCCGAAAGTCTGCTGCTCGCGGCGGTAGCCGGCATCGCCGCGCTGGCCGTGTCCATCGGCCTGCTGCACTGGCTCACGATCGCGAAGCCGATGAACGCCACCGGCTTCTGGTCGCAGTATGCCGGGACGTTCGACTATTTCGCGGTCTCGCTGGACCCGCGGGTCGCCGCGGTCAATTTCGGCGTTGCGCTCGGCATCGGCGTGCTGTTCGGTCTCGCGCCGGCCCGCACCGCGTCCCGAGGCGCGCTGCAGACGTCGCTCAAGCAGTCGGCGGATTCACCGCGCGGATTCCGGCGCTTCAACACCCGCGCGGCCCTGGTACTCACCGAAGTGGCGTTCTCGATGATGCTGCTGGTCTCCGCCGGACTGATGGTCAAGAGCTTTGCGCGCGCGGCGGCGGCCAACCTCGGCGTCGAACCGCGCGGCGTGGTCACGGTGAGCACGTCGATGGAGGATCGGCGGAGCCTGACGTTTTTTCGTGATTTGCTGCGACAGGTGCGCGGCATCCCTGGCGTGGACGACGCCGCGCTCGCTGCCGAACTGCCGCTCAGTGGCCGCGGCAATTCCGGGCCGATCACGATCGAGAACCCTGGCGGCGAGCGTACGTCGGTGCGCGCCAACATGAACGTCGTCACCCCCGGATTCTTCACGGTGACGGGGATCGCGCTGCGATCCGGGCGTCTGCCCACCGACGACGACCGCGAGACCGCGCCGCGCGTCGCGATCGTCAACCGCGCGATGGCACAGGCGGCGTGGCCCGGTCAGGATCCGATCGGCCGGCGAGTCAGGCACGACTTCCGCGTCGCCTATGGCACCGCCGACGAGTGGACCACGGTCGTCGGCGTCGTCGACGACGCCGTCTACGACACGCTCGAGGCGCCGGTCGAACCGATGCTCTATCTGCCGGCGTGGCAACCACTCGGCACGCCGGCCGGCATCGCTATCGCGCCGGCACGGATCGCGATGAAGACGGCACTGCCGGTGGACACGACCGTCACGGCGCTGCGGGAACGTCTGCGCGCCGCCGGCGCACCACTCGCGCTCTTCGACGTTGCGACGATGAGCGAGCGGGCGGCGCGGATGACGGCGCGGTATCGCTACAGCAGCGTGATGATGGGCGCGCTGGCGGCGCTCGCGCTGGTGCTCTCGGCCATCGGCGTCTACGGCGTCATGGCCTATTCGGTGGCGATGCGCCGCCGCGAGATTGGCATCCGCGTCGCCCTCGGCGCGCGCCCGGGCGACGTCTTGCGCGTCGTGCTGGGTAGCGGCGTCAAGCTTGCGGCCGCCGGCGTGCTGGTCGGCTTGGCCGGGGCCTTCGCGGGGTCGCGCGTGCTCGAACGCATGCTTTACGGCGTCACCGCCCGCGATCCGTGGACATTCGCGGCGATTGCCGCGCTGATGATCGTGGTCGTTCTGGCCGCCTGCTACGTGCCGGCGCGCCGGGCGATGCGGGTCGATCCGGTCGTCGCGCTCAGGACGTGAAATGCGCGCTGGCAAGATGAGCGCTTCGCGTGTCGACAAGAGCCTTCAACATGAAGGACATGAAGAAGACCTACTCTTTGGAAACCTCGCGAGATGCGTTCTCAGGGAAGAGCGCCTCAGAGCGTGGCGGTCATGAAGAGCCTGACAACGGGATCTCCTTCATGCCCTCCCTCCAGATCACGGTTTCCATTCAGCACGAATCTCGCAATGATTTCCAAAAAGGTAGATCTTCTTCATGTCCTTCATGTTGAAGGCTCTTGGAGGCGATGATTCTCAGCTCGCTTCCTCAGATCGCCGGTACCGGCAGCGCGCCGTCGACGAGGAACTGGGCCCGCTCGAAGGCGAACAAGCGCTTCGTCGACCAGTCTCTCTTGACGAACTCGACACGCGCGCGATCGGCCGAGCAGTGCCAGGTCTCGAAGTCGCGCGGCTTCGCGGTGCCGAAGACCGACGGCGTGAACGCCGCGAC
>DASUGM010000298.1:0-4567 GCA_036274055.1 Vicinamibacterales bacterium
CGATCTCGCGTGAGCAGATGCGGGCGCTGCACGCCAAATCACCGGCGTGGCACCTGATCATCGCGGCGCGACAGTTTGCCATCGTCGGGCTGGCGACGTGGGGTCTGATCCGCTTCGACGAGTGGTACGTCTGGATTCCGCTGGCCTTCGTGCAGGGGTTCACGGTGTTCAACTTCACCGTGCTGTTGCACGAAGTGCTGCATCACAACGTTTTCGAGCGCCGGCACGCGCTGGCCGAGCGCGTGCTCGGTCTCGCCTACGCGATTCCGAGCGGCATCTCGGCGAGCCAGTTCACGCGCTGGCACCTCGACCACCACGCGGAGCTCGGCTCGACCGAGGACGATCCGAAGCGCCATTATCTGTCGCCGAAGATCAACGCCCGCTGGTACAAGCTGCTCTACGCGACGCCGGCGCTGTTTCCGATTTACTTCCGCGCCGCCGGCAAGGAGAACGCGACGTATCCGGCCGAGCTGCGGGCGACGATTGCCTGGGAACGGAAGGCCGCGATCGCGTTTCACCTGGTGTCGATCGCGCTGCTCTGGTACTTTTTCGGCGGCGCCGCGGCGCTGCGCGCACACGTGATTCCGGTGTTCGGCATTTTCCCGATCGCCTTCACGCTCAACCGGCTCGGCCAGCACTACGACATCGATCCGAACGATCCGGCGAAGTGGGGCACGCTGATGAAAAGCAGCTGGTTCTGGAACTTCGCCTTCCTGAACTCGAACTTTCATCTCGAGCACCACTACTTCCCCGGCGTGCCGTTCTACCGGCTGCCCGAACTGCAGCGCGCGCTCAAGCCCTTCTACGCGCAGAAGGGCATGTACTGGCAGACCTACAGAGGGCTCATTTACGGATGGATCGTCCTGAACAAGGCACCTCACACCGATTGGCACCTCGCGGGGTAACGCGGTGAAGATATCGGGCGATCGCCGATCGGGTTATCGGGCGATGGCAGAGCAGGGCCGATCGCGCGATCGGGCGAAGGGTGAGCTGAGCACTCCCGCCCGCAGTACTCGAATCTCATGCGGCCTTGGCTCGATCACCCGATCGCGCGATGTTCTGCCATGGCTCGATCGCCCGATCGGCTATCGCCGATGTCGCGCGACTACTGGCGAAGCGACTTGAGAAAGGTCTCGAAGCTCTGTGACCAGCGCGCCACGGTTTTCGCTGGCCCGACGAACTTGACGTAGTGTGCGCCGCCGGCGGTCTCGATCAGCGCCGTGATCATCCGGTAGCCGGGTTTGTTGAAGCGCTCGGCCGATCCCGGCGTGACTTCCGCGACATACGTTCCCGGGATGTCGACGGTTGTGATCTTCAGTCCGCTCGTGGACGCCAGCGTCGCCGTCGTCGCGACCGCCTTCGACGGCTTACCGTCAGGCTGCGTCATCTGGCCGATCCACCGATCGATGTTGGCCTGCAGTCCGCCGCCGCCGCCGGCGCCGAAGTAATAGAGCGTCACCATCGCGTCGTCCTGATCGCCGTCGGCCTTCGGCAGCGTCCAGTCGGCGACGCGCATCGACGAGGACGGGGCTTTCGACACCCAGCCGGCGGGCGAATCGAATTTGATTCCGGCAGGTGTCTGGAGGAGCAAACAGACGAGCGTGGCGGCAAAGAGCATTCGTTGATTCTAGCGCTCATCAGCAATTGCCCGATTGCCGAATCGAGGGCATTGCCGGATTGGATTGAAGAGCGATTGCCCAATTGCCGCAATCAATGCCGGATTGCGGGTATTGCGGGGTTGTTGGTTCTCGATTGGCCGATTGCCTGATTGCCCGAAGCCGCGCTGGCTGCCGCGCCTGAGTCCGCCCAGAAGGAGCGGCCGGGCCGACGCGCGTCCAGCGTTAGAATCGTCCTATGCGCTCAGGTGCCGTTGGCGTGCTCGTCGTCGGCGCACTCGTCGTAATCGCGCTGTGGTCCGAGCCCGTCTCGATCCCCAAATGGGCCGTCATTCCCTTCCTCGTCGCGCTCTTTGGTGCTGGTGTCGGTCTCACCGTCAAGCGCATGCGCACGGAGCGGCGCTTGGCACGCACGCTCTGGCATGCCCTAACGCGCAAGAATCCGAATGGCTGAATGTGATGAGAAAGTAATGGAAGGCACACCGCTCGGCTTGCTCGCGCCTTCAGACGGCGCCAGCAACCCGGACCAAGGCGGTAGATTCCTTTACCTTGACCGGTTGACTGGTTGACCGGTTGACCGAGCGACGGCGCGATCCGGCAATCCGCAATCTGGCAATGATTCCGGCAATCCGTCAATGGTCTTCAATCCAATCCGGCAATGCCCTCGATTCGGCAATCCGGCAATTGCTGACTACGCCAGCTTCGCGCGGCGGAGCTGCACGAGCACCAGGACGATGACGATCGCCGCGACAGAGATGATGGAGAGTGCCATGAACCGCGCGTAGAGCGCGCGGCCCATCAGGTCGAAGATCGTCAGCCCCATCAAGGCCTGCGCGGCGATCGCGGTGTAGCGCCAGGCCGGGGTCAGGTCGTACCAGCGATCGACAATGACGATCGTCGCCGGCGTCGCCAGCAGCAGTACGTAGTCCCAGCCCTGCGGCGAGATCAGCGGCACCAGCACCATCAGCATCGCGATCTCGAGATATTCCGGGCTGTCGACGGTGCTGCGTCTCTGCCACACCCAGGCGGTGAGCGCGAGCAGCGCGCCGATGACCAGGAGCGTCAGCGCGTTGGCCATCGCGCCGAGGCCGATCCACTTCGCCCACATCGCGGCGATCGAGATGTTGTCGGCGCCGAGGAGATTCGGCGCGGTCGTGTCGCGCACGGTCTGGTACCAGGCCGCGAGCTGCATGGCGTTGCCTTGCCAGCCGAACAGCAGCGACGGCGCGGCGAGGCCGATGCCCAGCACGCCCAGCAGCGTCAACGCCGGGCCGAAGCCGGCGCTGACCGCGAGCCACGGCAGCAGGATCAGCGCATATGGTTTGACGAAGGCGGCGAGCGCGAACAGACCGGCGCCCAGATGTGGCTCGTCGACCTGGACCGCGAGCAGCCCGGCCACGATCAACGTCGCCAGCAGGATGTTGGTCTGGCCGACCGTCAGTTCGTGCGCGTAGAACTTGGCCATGAAGAGAATCGCAAGGCCGATCAACACGCCGTCGCGCCGCCGCCGCTCCGGCAGGCCGCGCAGCGACCAGCGCACCAGCATCGTCAGCAATCCGGCCGAAAGCGCGAACCAGATTGCCTTGGCGGCTTCCAGGTCGAGCTTGGCGAAGGGCACCATCGCGACCGCAAACGCCGGCAGGTACTTGAATTGATAGTGCGCGTCTGAAGATCGGTAGAGGGTTTCGCCCTTGAGCGCACGGTCGGCCGCGGTGCGATAGACCTTGAAGTCGACCATTTCTCGGTGGATGCTGCCGCGGTAGATCACGGCGGCGAGAATCACCAGGACGACGGGCCAGATCAGGGCGCGCAAGCGCCCATTCTAGCCTTGGGCGCGGACCCGGAGCCGGATGACCAGCGCCACCAGCGCCACCGCGCCGACCGTCATGATGCCAGCCACGGAAAGCAGCTCGTAGATGGTGCGGCGGAAGACGTCGTAGAGCATGAAATTCGTCGTCGCGATCGCGAGGACAAAGACGACGTTCCAGACGACCGGCTGCGTCGGGAAGCGGTCGACCAGCAACATCACTGCGGGAATGCCGAGCACGAGCACGTAGTCCCAGCCCTGCGGCGAGATCAGCGGCACGAGCACGAGCAAGAGCCCGACGTCGAGGTAGTCCGGTTTCGCGACGCGTCGGCGCAGGGCGACCGTGGCCAGCGCGGCGGCGCCGGTGAGCGCGACGCAGACCAGCGCCAGTGCCGCCGCGGTGGACCCGATGCCGAGATGTTTGGCCCAGAACGCGGCGAATGAAATGTTTTCGCGCGTCATCAGGTTGGGACCGGTGGTCGTGCTGACGCCGCGCACCCACTCCTGCAGGGCAACCAGGTTGCCGGTCCAGCCGTAGGCGACCGCCGGCAGCAGCAGTCCCGCCACCAGCGCTCCGGCGAACGAAACGAGTGCGGTCACGCCCGGTCCGAGCAGCAGCCACGGCAGCAGGATGAGCGCGTACGGCTTGACGAACACCGCGGCCGCCACGCACGCGCCGGCGATGGCCGGGCGCGCGCGCATCGACGCCGCCACCGCGCCGAGGGCCAGCAGGCCGAGCAGCACGTTCGTCTGCCCGTGGATGAGTTCGAGACCCCAGAATTTCGCGGTGAAGAACATGGTGACGCCGATCAGCGTCCCTGAGGCGAGCCGCCGGTCGGGCAATAGCCGCGCCGAGATGCCGATGAACAGCCAGACCAGCCATGACGTGATCACGAACCAGATCGCGGTCGCCACTTCCAGCGGCAGCCACGAGAACGGGATCATCACGAACGCGAACAGCGGCAGGTACTTGTACTGATAGTGGCCGTCCTCGTCGCGGTAGAGATCGGCGGCGACGGCGGCGCGGGCGCCGGCGGTGCGATAGACGACGAAGTCGTCGACGCCGTCGCGTTTGAAGCGCAGCAGCCCGTACGCGAGGGCGACGATCAGCAGGAAGATGCAGAGGTGAACAGTACGGCGTGCC
>DASUGM010000299.1:0-15300 GCA_036274055.1 Vicinamibacterales bacterium
GAATCCGCTCTTGGCAAGCGCACTTCACTCAGCTCAAAAAGCAATCCCGCCCCCGAAGTTCACTCTCGTTCCGACGCCAAGGCCGCGCGCGACCGCGAGCTCGATCCGGAACGCGGTGAGCGTCAGCCACACGCTGCCGCCGACGCCGGTGTGCAGCGTTTGATCGGCGAAGCGCTGACCGTTGTCGTAGACCGTGCCGGTGTCGACGAAGGCGCTGAATCCGAGCCTGCCGATGCTGAGCGGCGACGAGATCGGGATCAGCAGCTGAAGTGACCCGGCGACGAGCGTGTCGCCGACGTACGATCCCGCTTCGAAGCCGCGCAGCGTCGACCAGCCGCCGAGCAGCGGCTTGAGATATGGGGGCAGCGCATCACTGGCGTCCTCGCGCAGCACCCGGGCGATCAGCACGTTCTGACGAAACACCCCGAGATAGCCGTGCGCGTCGACGCGGCGGCGATAGGTGTGCGTCGCCGCGGTGTCGAACGCGACGCGCTCGATCGACGCGGTCGCGTAGACGGCGTTGCGCGGGTTCAACGGGTCGAGGCGCGTGTCGAAGGCGACATCGACCCCCACCGTCCTGAGATCGTCACCGAGTTCCGCGAACGAGACCCGTTGCCACCCGGCGGTGGTGCCGAGGCGAAGCGGACCGCTGGCGTGCTCGGCCCGGCCCCAGACGCGGGTCCGATCGTCGTTGATCTCGAACCCCGGGTTTTCCTGGCGCTGCGTCGCGACCCCGAACTGCACGCGGCTGATCGGCCCGTGCAGAAACGTCTGCTCGAACTCGGCGCCGGCCTTTTTGTCCCCGCCCCACGAGAGCGGAAACGACACGCGCATCCGCTCGTTCGGCAAGCCGACGTAGGCGATGCGGGCACCATACGTAAATCCGTAACCGTCCTCGCCGTAGAGGATCGGCAGCCACATGAAATTGCCGAAACGGCGCTTGACCAGGCGGATCGGCGCGTCCGGGCCCGCCGCCTTGTCGGGCATGGCGATCTTCACCGGCCCTTCGTCGACGACGATGACGACGGTGATCTTCGAGGGATCTTCGATCGAGGCGAATCGCTTCAGGACCTCGACGGCGTCGAACTTATGCGACGCTTTCAGTTTCGCGGTGACGTCAGCGATGGTCGTCGCCGTGAACGGCGCTCCGATCGTCAGACCGGAGAGCTGCAGGATCTCGGCGTCCGACGCCACATTGTTGCCGTGAACGCGGATCTCGGCGATCGTCTCCGGCCCCTGGACCGTGAGCGTCAGCGCGATCATCAGCGCCGCGATCACCGGCGGCCGCCGATCTTCTTGATCCGCCCGCTGGTCGTCGCCTGCTGATAGTCCTTGTAGTCGATGTGGTAGTTGACGTCGAACGTGCCAATCGCCACCATGCCGCCGAAGAAGAAGTCGACATCGCGCGGCAGCCAGACGTCAGGAAACGGCTGGCTCATCGTCATCGACGCCTTGAGATCGGTGACGCGGAGCAGCCACGCGGCCGGCAGGAAATCGAGGTTCACGTTGTCGAAGGTGTACTTGATGATCTGATGCGCCTTCGGCTCGACCCAGATGGTGACCAGCGAGACCTTGTTCATCATCTTTTCGATCTGCGCTTCGTAGTCCTCGCCGCGATCCTTCTTCTTTTCTTCCTGCCGTTTCTTTTCCTGATCCTGCTCGTGGGCAAACAACTTGGCCGGGTAGTACTCGATGCGCAGGACGTCGAAGCCGTCGAGTTTCTCGCGGCCGACGAGCGCGTACTTGCCTTGCTCGAACTTGAATTTCAGGAAATAGGCCGAGTCGACGAATTCCGGCTGGCGTGACTGAGAGAGCAGCGCGCCGATATCGCCCGGCATCGTTTCAGGCGGCGCGGGACGCTCGGGCGCTTCCTTGTCCTTCTTCTCGCGCTCTTTGACGCGCTTGAGGAAACGCTCCTCGTAGGCGAGCCGCTCCTTCTCGCCGATGGTGACGCCGTTGGCCTTCAACGGGCTGCGCACGAAAAACCCGTCGCGGATGTACCAGCGATACTCGCGCTGCTCGCCCCAGATCGGCAGCCGCGATGGGCCGCGGACCGCGACCTTCTCGACCTCGTCGAGGATGTACTGCTGCAGCTTTTTCCAGTTCTCGTCGCGCGCGGCCAGCACCTTGGCCATGAACGCGTCGAGATCGGACTGGGGGCGGGCGGCGCCGACGGCCGATAGCGCGGGCCCCGCCGCAAGACAAGCAGCCAGGACGAATCCGAGGGGGTATCGCAAGACGGACCTCCGGGCAGGCGCGGACCACAGTAACAGACGAATAGCGGCGCCGGTAGGTTGCAGAACGGCACTGCCCATGGGCGATCGGCGATCGGGTGATCGGGCCATGGCAGTGCATCTGCGATCGCGCGATCGGGCCAAGGATGAGCCGACTCCTGAGCCGCCGGCGACTTGGGTAATGCAGCCAATCGCATCTGGCCCTTCGCCCGATCGCACGATCGCCCGATGCTTTGCCATGGCCCGATCACCCGATCGCCGATCGCCCATGTCATCATGCGGTCCCGTGCACGATCTTCCCCTGCTCGTCACTCTGAGCGTTGCGCTCGCCTACGCCCTTGCGGGCGGCCTCATCGCCCGCAAGCTGGGCTTGCCGACGCTGGTCGGCTACATGGTCGCGGGCATCGCGCTCGGACCATTTACCCCCGGCTATCACGGCGATACCGGCGCGATCGCGCAGATGGCGGAGTTCGGCGTCATCCTGCTGATGTTCGGCGTCGGGCTGCATTTTTCATTCAACGACTTGTGGCGCGTGCGGCAGGTGGCGATTCCCGGCGCTCTGCTGCAGATGTCGATCGTCGCGGTTGGCGGCTACCTGCTGGCGCGCGGCTGGGACTTCTCCGCCGGCGGCGCGTGGATCTTCGGTCTCGCGATTTCGGTGGCCAGCACCGTGGTGTTGATGCGCGGACTGATGGATCAGGGCTGGCTCGATACGCCACAAGGGAAAGTCGCGGTCGGCTGGCTGGTGTTCGAGGATCTCCTGACCGTCGCGATTCTCGTGCTCCTGCCCGTGGTCGCCGCGCCCGCGGGCCGCGATCCGTGGACCACCGGCGGCATCGCGATTGGCAAGGCGCTCCTGTTCATCGCGCTGATGGTCTTCGCCGGCGCGCGCGTCGTCCCCGCCATACTCTCGCGCGTCGTCAACACGCGATCGCGCGAACTGTTCGTGCTGGTGGCGTTGACGATGGCCGCCGGCACGGCGCTCGCGTCGGCGCAATTCTTCGGTCTTTCGCTGGCGCTCGGCGCCTTCGTCGCCGGCGTCGTCGTCGGCGAATCGGAATTCAGTCAGCAGATCAGCGCCGACCTGCTGCCCTTCCGTGAAGCGTTCGCGGTGGTGTTCTTCGTTTCCGTCGGGATGTTGATCGATCCGATCTACGTCGCCGATCACTGGGGACGAGTCATCGCCGTGTCGCTGGTGATCATCGTCGGCAAGGGACTGGTGTCGGGTCTGCTCGGCGCGATCCTGCCCTGTCCGGCGCGCACTGCGCTGGTGCTGGCCGCGGGCCGCGCCCAGATCGGCGAGTTCTCGTTCATTGTCGGGCAAAGCGGCCTGGCTCTGGGGCTGATCGACAAGCCGCAGTACTCGTTGATCCTCTCCGGCGCACTGGTCTCGATCACCGCAAACACGTTTCTGATGCGGCTGGTCGAGCCAGCTGAGCGCGCATTCCAGAAGTGGCCGCGCTTCTGGCGCTTCCTCAATCACGGACAAGTCGGCCTCGACGGCGTCGCGCACGGGATGTCCGACCACGTGGTCATCGTCGGATCGGGCCGGGTCGGCCGGCACATTGCCGAGGCGCTCGGACGGCTGCAAATCCCTCGTCTGGTCGTGGAGGCCGATCCCGTCGTGCTGGCGCGCCTGCATCAGCTCGGCGTGCCCGCGCTCTACGGCGACGCCGGCAGCTCAGAGATTCTCGAGCACGCGTCGATCGACAAGGCCCGGGCCCTGGTCATCACACTGCCGGACGACGCCGCGGTCCTGGCCGTCGTCGTCACCGCGCGCGTGGTGAATCCGAAGGTCCCGATCGTCGCGCGCGCGTCGACCTGGGACGGCGGGCGTCGGATCAAGAAGGCCGGGGCCACCGAAGTGGTGCGGCCCGAGCTCGAAGGCGGCATCGAGATCGTGCGGCGGACGCTGCTCGATCTCGAACTGCCGGTGCGCGAAGTCCAGCGCTACGTCGAAATCGTCCGCAACGAAGGGCTCGATGACATCGAGCGGCCGAGCGCCGAACGCGCCCGCGTGCTCGACCACTTGATCGGCGCGTCAAAAGACCTCCAGATCGAGTGGCTCGAACTCGACGCCAGGAGTCCGCTCGTCAACCGCACGATCGGTCAGGCGCAGATCCGATCGCGATCGGGCGCGTCCATCGTCGCGATCAGCCGCGCGGATCGACTGATGACGAATCCCGAGGCGGGCGAAACGCTGCTCGCCGGCGATCGACTGGCGCTGATCGGGACGCCGGAACAGGTCGGGAAAGTCGAGAAACTGTCTGAGTGAAAAGCGTCTGTCTCCAAGAGCCTTCAACATGAAGGACGTGAAGAAGATCTCCTTCTTTTGGAAACCTTGCGAGATGCGTCCTTCGGAAAAGAACGCAATCAAAACGTGGAGCTCATGAAGAGCCTCACAACTGTGATCACTCCGGCCGAGAGATCTTCTTCATGCCCTCCATCCGAAAGCCGGGGTCTTGTTTCAGCACGCATCTCGCAATGATTTCCAAAAGAAGGAGATCTTCTTCATGTCCTTCATGTTGAAGGCTCTTTGAGCAAGCGCTTTTCACTCAGTCCACGTCACACGTCACAACTCCCGCAGCGCCACATTCGGATCCACCCTCGTCGCGCGTCGTGCGGGGATGAAGCAGGCGACCGAGGCGGCCGCCAGCAGCAACACCACTGCCAACCCGAACGCGAGCGGATCGATGGCGGCGATGGGCGCCGTGAACTGACCCTGCAGTGCCATCCGGATTCCTACCGCCGCCCCGAGGCCGATGAACAGTCCTTCGAGGACGGGACGAAACCCGTCTTTGAGCACCAGCGCGGCGATCCGGCGGCGGTCGGCGCCGAGCGCGATGCGCACGCCGATCTCGCGCGTGCGTCGAAACACGACGTGCGAGAGCACCCCGTAGAGTCCCGTCATCGACAGCACCAGCGCAATCGCGGCCAGACCGGCCAGCGCGCCGCCGGCGAGTTGCAACCCGGCGCGCGACCCGCTCGCCAGCTGATCGGCATCGACGGCGAACTGCGTGGCGAGGTCCGGATCGGCGCGGCGGATCTCCGCGAGCACGACGCCCACCGGCGCGTCGCGGCGATCGCGCGCGCGGGCGAAGATCAGCAGATCACGATCGAATTCCTGCGCGAACGGCGCGAACAACTGCCCGTCGTAGCCGCCGGTCGGCGTCTTCTTCCTGCCCTCGACGACGCCGACGATCGTTGCGGTCACCGTCGGCGGATCGGAGCGGTACGGGTCGCGAATCTTCATCAGCATCGGACGGCCAACGGCGTCCGTCGTCCCGAAGAGCTCGAGCGCCAGCCCCTCGTTGATCACCACGACTCGTGGCGAACCGGCGGTGTCGTTGTCGTTGAAATCCCGCCCGGCGGCGAGGCGGATGCCCGCCAGCGCGAGATAACCCGGCGTCACCATGGCGATGTCGCCGCCGGTTCGGTGCGTGGCTTCGGACTTGAACACGCCGTCGACCGTGGTTGCGCGCGCATAGCCGCGGCTGGCGTACGAGTACGGCACGATCGGCGATGCGGTCGCGACGGCGGCGATGTCGATCTCCGGCCTGGCGCGCAGTCGGTCGAGAATCCGTTGCACGATCTCACGCGCCCGCCCCTCGTCGCGTGGCTGGAGGGAAAGCGGGACGCTGGCGACCGCGACGCCGGAGAGATCCGCCGCCGGGCGCTGGAACAGCGGCAGATCCCGAAACACCATCCGCACGAAGATCGCGGCAATCAGAAACAAGCCGACCGAGGCGCCGACCTGGAGCGCGATCAGGTTGCCGCGGCTCCGCCAATTCGGCATCGATGTCGTCGCGTTCTCGAGATCGAGCGCCGATCGGACGTGCGTGCGGGTGAGACGGATGGCGGGCAGGACGCCGGCGATGAACAACGCGATCAGGCCGGCCATGACCGCGCCGGCAAGCGCGCCGCGGTCGAGCTGCCAGTCGATCACGTTGCGGTTGTAGATCGAGTTTGCCAGCGCTGATTGCACCAGATGGACGCCAGTGCCGATGATGCCTTCGGCGAGCAGCAGCCCGACCGCCGCGCCCGCGACCGCAATCATCGCGCCCTCGAGCGCCTGCTCGCGGACCAGCCGCCAGCGTGACGCCCCCAACGCCGCGCGTACCGCGAGTTCGTGGCGTCTCGAAATCCCGCGCGACAGGATCAGATTCGCGAGGTTCATGCAGGCGACGACGAGCACCAGCCCCGGCAGCGCCAGAATCACCGTCGCGATGTCGCCCTCGCCAAGCGGATCGCTGAGATACGGCCCGACCGACCAGAACCGCGGCATCGGACTCGGCGGCTCGGCTGGGTTGGCGCTGGTCAGCGGTGGCAAGGGCGACACCAGGTCGAGTTGCTGGCCGATCCGGCCCGCCTCTTCGGCCGCGCGCTCGAGCGACACGCCGGACCGCAGCCGGCCGACGACGAAGTGATCGCGGACCGTCCGCCCCGGACGGCGATAGGCGGGATTGACGTCCCCGATGTGGCTCATCGGGATCCAGAAGCCCAGCACCGCGTACGCCGGTGTCCGCAGTCCGCGGAAACTCCCTGGCGCCACGCCGACGACGGTCGCGGCGCTTCCTCCAATCTTGATCGTGGCGCCGATGACATCCTCGCTCGAGGCAAAGCGGCGACGCCAGGTCTGTTCGCTCAGGACAACGACGAGCGGACTGCCCGGATCGTCGTCGACCGGCTGCAACACGCGGCCACGCAGCGGCGTCACGCCAAGTTGGGAAAAGTACAGTCCGGTCACGGCCTCGCCGCCGGTGAGTTCGGCGCCGCCGGCCGCCGAGACGACCGTGCCGACTTGTGCAGTCGCGATCAGCGGCTCGAACGAGCTCTGCGCGCGTTCGAGGTCGGCGAAGTCGGCGGCGCTGATGCGGGCCTGCCGTCTCGCGGACTCTGAGTTGGTCAGACGCAGAAAGACCAGTTCATCCGGCGCGACCACCCCGGGCGGCCGCCAGAAACCGCTGTACAACACAGAATATGCGGCGGTCGTGACGCCGATGCCGAGCGCAAGGGTCACCACCGAGAACAATGTGAATCCGGGGGCCTGAAGCAGCCGGCGGGCGGCCCTGCGGATCTCGTGGATGAGAGAGTCGGTCATGCGCCGGCGTCCAGATCTTATCGGTTGGCCGAGCGGCTGTCAGAAGAGCTGAGTGGAGTGCGCTCGCCGAACGCAATTCTCGGCCTTCTCTCTGTGAATCGCTCTTGGCAGGGCCGCCGCATACAATTGCGGCGATGCCAGTTCTGCGCACCCTCGCCGCGGCGGCGCTCCTGACGCTGTCACCATTGCAGGCCGCGTCGCGGGCGCAGACTCCCGCCGCCGCCTCGGACGTCATCGTCTTCGCGGCGGCGTCGTTGAAGACCGCGATCGACGAGCTGGCGGCGCCGATCCAGAAAGCGACCGGCGTCGCGATCAAGCCCTCGTACGCGGCGACCTCGGCGCTGGCGCGACAGATCGAGCAGGGGGCGCCGGCGGATCTGTTCATTTCCGCCGATCTCGAGTGGATGGATTACGTCGACACGCGTGGGCTGATTCGAAAAGACACTCGGGTGAACCTGCTGACCAACCGGCTGGTGCTAATCGCGCCGAAGGCCAATCCCATCACGCTGAAGATCGTGCCGAAATTCGCGCTGGCCGCGGCGCTGGGCACCAACCGCCGGCTGGCGATTGCCGATCCGGCCGTGGTTCCGGCCGGCAAGTACGCGCAGGCCGCATTGACGTCGCTCGGTGTCTGGCCGTCGGTGGCGGCGAAACTGGCGCCGGCGGAAAATGTCCGCGCCGCGCTGTTGTTCGTCTCGCGCGGGGAGGCCCCGCTCGGCATCGTTTACAAGAGCGACGCCGTCGCGGACCCGGGCGTCGTCGTCGTCGACACCTTCCCTGAGTCGTCGCATCCGCCGATCGTGTATCCAGCGGCGTTGACGAAGCAGGCGAAGCTTGCGGCGGACAAGGTCCTCGCGTTCCTGCAGACGCCGCCGGCACGCGCCGTGTTCGACAAAAACGGCTTCACGCGCTGAGCATGGAGCCGGCGTCGGACTTGTCGATCGTCGCACTCAGCCTCAAGGTCGCGATCGCCGGGACCTTGCTCAGCCTGCCGTTGGCGATCGCGGTCGCCTGGTTGCTGGCGCGGCGTCGCTTCTTTGGCCACAGCGTGGTCAACGCGATCGTGCATTTGCCGCTGGTGCTGCCGCCGGTCGTCACCGGATTCCTGCTGTTGCGCGTATTTGGCCGGCGGGGCATCGTCGGCGGGTTTCTCGAAGGCGCGCTCGGAATGACGCTGGCGTTCCGCTGGACCGGAGCGGCGTTGGCGGCGGCGGTGATGGGGTTTCCGCTGATGGTGCGCGCGATCCGGCTCGCGATCGAGCAGGTCGATCCGGCGATCGAAGCCGCGGCGGCGACGCTCGGCGCCAGCCGCGGCTGGACGTTCGCGACCGTGACGCTGCCGCTGGCGCTGCCCGGCGTTCTGGCCGGCGTGGTCCTCGGCTTCGCCAAGGCGCTCGGCGAGTTCGGCGCGACGATCACGTTCGTCTCGAATATTCCCGGCGAGACGCAGACCATCGCGTTGGCGATCTACAACCTCACCCAGGATCCGGCTGGCGAGGCGGCATTGTGGCGGCTGCTGTCGATTTCGATCGCGCTCTCGTTCACGGCGCTGCTGGCGTCCGAGTGGCTGGCGCGGAAAATGGACCGGCGGCGATGACGCTCGACGTCGACATCCGCGAGCCGCTCGACGGCTTCACGCTGAAGGTGAAATTCAGCGCCGCTGCCGGCCTGATCGCGCTCCTCGGTCCGTCCGGATCCGGCAAGACGACGACGCTGAACGTGCTGGCCGGCATCCGGCGGCCGGAGTACGCGCGGGTGCTCTTCGACAACGACGTCATCGCCGACACCGATCGCGGCATCTGGACCGCGGCGCATACCCGCCGGATCGGCTACGTCTTCCAGGACTCGCGCCTGTTCCCGCACCTGACGGTGCGCCACAACCTGCGGTTCGGCCGCTGGTTCAACCGGAAGTTCAAATCCGACACGATTCCCGAGGCCCATCTCGTCGAGCTGCTCGGCCTCGGACCGTTGCTCGGCCGGACGCCGTTGACACTCTCCGGCGGCGAACGCCGGCGGGTCGCGCTCGGCCGCGCGCTGCTCGCCCATCCGCGCCTGCTGCTGCTCGACGAACCGCTCGGCTCGCTGGATCACGCGCGCCGTCAGGAGATCCTTCCCTATCTCGATCGGCTGCTGACCGAAGTGAAAATCCCGATGATCTACGTCACCCACGAAGCCGGCGAAGTGCACGGCCGGTCGACGCGGGTGATTACGCTGAAGCCGGAGATGGACCAGAAGCTATCTCATTAACGTCACAGCGATGACCAATCTCGTGAGGGTCTCCAAAGAGCAGAGCCAGGTCTTCTCCACGCTCTCCAAGGTTAAAGGCTTTTTGACTAACCACCCTTGTCGAACTTCAACCGACGTGAACCCTCGGTCGCTTCGCGGGGTCGGGCTCGGCCTGACGAAGGACCTCGCGGCAGACCGGCGCGGTGTCGCCTTCGCCGAACGCCAGGAACTTCAGCAGGTAGACCATCGGATTCCCTTCGGTCCACCCGAAGTACGCATGCGGCACGCAGCCGGTGCGGTCGCGGATGTCGAGCAGCAGACCCGCGATGGCGTTCGGGATGGCCGGACTGCTGCAGCGCAGGACCTTGAAACCGCCGACGTCGGCGCCGTGGACCTCGAGGTCGTCGGCAAAATCCGAGACGTCACTGGGCCGGACTTCGAGAAACAGCACCGGATCGTTTTCCGGCAGGTGATGCTCTGCGCTCGCCTCCGTGAACTTGCGCGCGTACTCGTCGCGAGTCCCCTTATCGGGCCGGTTGGCGATGATGCGCACGATCTTCCGTCCGGCCGCCTGCGCGATGAATCGCTCGGCGACGTCGTTGTAGCGCACCCCTTCGATGCGCAGTTCGGTGGAACGCAGCACCCGTGAGATCAGCGAAGTGACGACAATCGTGGCGATGAACCACGCGGCGATCTTGACGCCGTCCGGCCGCTCGATAATGTTGACGACGGTGGTGTAGATGAAGATCAGCGACACCGGCACGAAGAACCGGCGGCGATCGCGGTACGCGATCGACACCGCGATCGCGGCGCTGGTCATCAGCACGAGCACGCCGGTGGCGTAGGCGCCGCCTTGCGCGGTGACGTCGGCGTTGAAGACCCACGTCACGATGAAGCCGATGACGGTGATCAGCAGCACGAGCGGACGCGTCGCCCGCGCCCAGTCCGGGGCCATGCCGTAGCGCGGCAGATAGCGGGGCACCAGATTGATCAGGCCGGCCATCGCCGACGCGCCGGCAAACCAGAGGATGCAGATCGTCGCGATGTCGTAGATCGTGCCGAACGCCTCGCCGAAGTCCCGGTGCGCCAGGTACGCCAGCGCGCGGCCGTCGGCGGCGCCGCCTTCGCGCAGCGCCGCTTCAGGGATCAACGTCGCGGTCACAAACGCGCTGGTGATCAGCAGCACGCTCATGATCAGCGCGGCGGTCATCAGCATCCGCTGGGTGCGCCTGATCCGGGATTGCAGCTGCTCCTGATCGGTCTCGCCGGCGCCGGCGACGAGCGGCATGACCGCGACACCGGTCTCGAATCCCGACAGGCCGAGCGCCAGCTTCGGGAAGAGAATCACCGCTAACAGCAGAATCATCAACGGATTCGGTTCGCGCGCGAACAGGTGCTGCCGCCACTCGGCCAGCAGCGATGGATGGCTGATCAGCGTCCAGCTTTCGCGCGCCAGCACGACGACACTCAGGCCGAGATAGACGCCAACGACCGCGACCGCGAGCCAGATCGCCTCGCGAAATCCCTTCAGGAAGATGCCGCCGAGCAGCGCCACCAGCAACAACGTCACCGGCACTGGCCGATCGAACATGGCCGGCACGAACGGATTCTCGACGATGTGCGCGGTGGCGTCGGCCGCAGACAACGTGATGGTGATGACGAAGTCGGTGGCGGCGAAGCCGAGCAGGACCAGAACGAACGCCTTGCCGCGCCAGCGCGGCAGCCGTTCCTCGAGCACCGACAGGCTGCCCTGGCCGTGGGGGCTCAGCGCGGCGATCCGCCGGTAGACCGGCAACGCCCCGAACAGCGTCAGCAGGACCAGGACGAAGGTCGCGATCGGCGAGAGAAAACCCGCGGCGATGAAGGCGATGCTGGGCTGGTAGCCGAGCGTCGAGAAGTAGTCGACGCCGGTGAGGCACATCACCTGCCACCAGGGCGCCGCATGCCGCGGACCCGCGGCGGTTGAATCAGTTCGGCCAGCGAACAGCCACGCTCGAAAACTCACGAGGGCTGATCATATGGTGGCCGGGCTCGTCCCCCGCGGCCGGTGCGGCCAGATTTTCAGGGACTTTTCAGGACTTTCTCAGGATCCGACGGCACGACCTGGACCGCCGCATCCGGCACCGCCGCCAGGAACCGGTCCAATGTCGACCCTCGCCACAGCAGTTCCCACCGCGATCGCGCGGTTTGCCCGAAGATCACGTGCGTGACGCCCTCGCGCTGGGCGAAGGCGATCAACCCCTCCGCGGGCTTATCGGCCTTGACCCGGACGACCGTCGCGCCGAGGCTCTCGGCGAGCTGGATGTTCTGGCGCAGCGCCTCGGCGGTTCGCCCGGCAATCCGTTCGGGCTGCTCGCGCGGCGTCTCGACGAAGACCGCGTACCACCGCGACCCGAGCCGGCCGGCGATCCGGGCGCCGGTGCGGATGACCCGCGGCGCGTCGGCGCTCGAGCTCATGCACACCATCACCCGTTCGGGAATCAGCGCCGGCTCGAGGCCTTCACGGGCGCGATAACTCGCGGCCTTCTCGCCGACCTCGTCAGCCACGGCGCGCAGCGCCAGCTCGCGCAGCGTCGAGAGATTGCCCTTCTTGAAGAAGTTCGTCAGCGCCTGCTCGACCTTTTCCGGCTGATAGATCTTCCCTTCGCGCAACCTGCTGCGGAGCTCGTCGACGGTGACGTCGACGTTGATCACTTCGTCGGCGCGATCCAGGAACGTGTCCGGCACGGTTTCGCGGACGCGAACGCCGGTGGCCCGCGCGACCGCGTCGTTGAGCGTCTCGAGGTGCTGGATGTTGACCGCCGTCAGCACGTGGATGCCGGCGTTCAGCAGATCGAGCACGTCCTCATAGCGCCGGGCGTGGGCGCTGCCGGGCACGTTCGAGTGCGCCAGCTCGTCGACGATGCACACCTGCGGTCTGCGCCGGATGATCGCCTCGACGTCCATCTCTTCCATCGTCACGCCGCGGTACTCGATCTTGCGGCGCGGCACGACTTCAAGATCCTTGAGCTGCGCTTCGGTGTCTTTCCGCCCGTAGGTTTCGACGATGCCGATGACGACGTCGAGACCGCGTCGCCGCAGCGAGTGACCCTCCTGCAGCATCTCGTAAGTCTTGCCGACGCCGGGCGCGGCGCCGATGTAGATCCGCAGGCGTGCGCGGTCCCGCTCCTTGATGCGCTCGAGCAGCGCGTCTGCCGTCGGCCGCGTGTCGATCGTTGGCATGATCAGGCCAGCCTGAGAGCCACCAGCAGCATGTCGATCGCCTTGATGCCGAGAAACGGCAGCAGGACGCCGCCGACGCCGTAAATCAGCATGTTGCGCCGCAGGATCGCGGCGGCGCCGAGCGGCCGGTAGCCGATCCCTTTCAGCGCCAGCGGGATCAACGCGATGATGATCACCGCGTTGAAGATCACCGCCGAGAGAATCGCCGATTCCGGCGTGGCCAGGCGCATGACGTTGAGCACGCCGAGCTGCGGGAACGCCACCAGGAACATCGCCGGGATGATCGCGAAGTACTTGGCGACGTCGTTGGCGATCGAGAACGTCGTCAAGGCGCCGCGGGTCATCAGCAGCTGCTTGCCGATTTCGACGATCTCGATCAGCTTGGTCGGGTTCGAATCGAGGTCGACCATGTTGCCGGCTTCCTTGGCGGCGGTCGTACCGCTGTTCATCGCCACGCCGACGTCGGCCTGCGCCAGCGCCGGGGCGTCGTTGGTGCCGTCGCCGGTCATCGCCACCAGCTTGCCCGCGGCCTGTTCCCGCTTGATCAACGCCATCTTGTCTTCGGGCGTCGCCTGCGCCAGAAAATCGTCGACGCCGGCCTCGGCGGCAATCGACGCCGCCGTCAGCGGGTTATCCCCGGTGATCATCACGGTGCGGATCCCCATCGCGCGCAGCGCGTCGAAGCGCTGCTTCATGCCGCCCTTGACGATGTCCTTCAGATAGACGACGCCGAGAACGCGCTCGCGCTCGGCGACGACCAGCGGCGTGCCGCCGGCACGGGCGATCCGGTCGACGACAGCGGCCAGGTCCGCCGGCGCGTGGCCGCCGTGCCCGGCGACGTACTTTTCAATCGCGTCGGCGGCGCCCTTGCGAATCTCGCGCCCGTTCAGATTGATGCCCGACATCCGCGTCTGCGCCGTGAACGGGACAAACGTCGCGTCTTTGCTCGACAGCTCGCGGCCGCGGATCGCGTGCTGCGTCTTTGCCAGCACGACAATCGACCGGCCTTCGGGCGTCTCGTCGGCCAGCGACGCCAGCTGCGCGGCGTCGGCAAGGTTGTGCTCGCTCACGCCCGACATCGGCACGAACTCGGTCGCCTGTCGGTTGCCCAACGTGATCGTGCCGGTCTTGTCGAGCAGGAGCGTGTCGACGTCGCCGGCGGCTTCGACGGCGCGCCCCGACAACGCCAGCACGTTGTGCTGCACCAGCCGATCCATGCCGGCGATCCCAATCGCGGAGATCAGCGCGCCGATGGTCGTCGGAATCAGACAGACCAGCAGCGAGATCAACACCGGGATCGGTACATCAGCGTTGGCGAAGCGCGCGAAGGGCTGCAGCGTGACGACGACCAACAGAAAAATCAGCGTCAGCACCGCGAGCAGGATGTTGAGCGCGATCTCGTTCGGCGTCTTCTGACGCTCGGCGCCTTCGACCAGCGCGATCATGCGGTCGAGAAACGAGTGGCCGGGGTCCGCCGTGACGCGGACGCGGATCCAGTCCGAGATCACGCGCGTGCCGCCGGTCACCGCCGAGCGGTCGCCGCCGGATTCGCGGATCACCGGCGCCGATTCGCCGGTGATCGCCGACTCGTCCACCGAGGCGACGCCTTCGATGATCTCGCCGTCGGCGGGAATGAACTCGCCGGCCTTGACCATGACGACGTCGCCCCTGCGTAGACTCGGCGCCGGCACGACTTCAGTGGTGCCGTCCTCCCTGACCCGATTGGCCACCGTCTCCGTCTTGGTCTTCCGCAACGTGTCGGCCTGGGCCTTGCCGCGCCCCTCGGCCATGGCCTCGGCGAAGTTCGCGAACAGCACGGTGAACCACAGCCAGAACGTGACCTGACCGGTGAACAACGGCCGGCCGGTGCCGTTGATCAGCTCCTGGACGAAGACCATCGTGGTCAGGACGCTGCCGGCCTCGACGATGAACATCACCGGGTTCTTGAACTGCACCCGCGGATCCAGTTTCCGGATCGCGTCGACGATGGCGCGGCGGACGATGCCGCCGTCCCACATCGAGATCGTCCGGGTATGTTCAGCGGCCATTGGCAGACACTCCATCGAGCGCGAGATTGAGTTCGAGCACGTTGACGCGCGCGCGCCCGAGGAAGCCGAATGTCGGCGCCTCGGTATGTTGCGCGATCAGCTCCCGGACGCGCCCGACATCGATCTTGCGCGCCCGCGCGATCCGCGCCGCCTGCAGTTCGGCGGCCCGCGGCGGAATGTGCGGATCGAGGCCGCCGCCGCTGGCGGTCACCAGCTCCGACGGCACGTCGCCCGCGGCGACGGCGTCCTCGGCAATCACGGCATTCAACCGCTCGCGCACGGCCTTCAGATGATCGGGATTCGACGGCCCGTAGTTGCTGCCACCCGTCGACGCGGCGTTGTAATCGACGGCTGACGGCCGCGAGTGAAAGTATTCCGGCTTCGCGAACTTCTGCGCGATCAGCCGCGATCCGACGATCGTACCGTCGGCACGGCGGATCAGACTACCCTCCGCCTGCGACGGTAACAC
>DASUGM010000300.1:0-4229 GCA_036274055.1 Vicinamibacterales bacterium
GAGCGCCGTCGGCGGGCTGACTTCCGAAAGCACCGCGTAGGAGAAGATGAACATGTGGGCGGCGACCGGCGCGACCCCGACTTGCGTCAAGGCCGGCACCACCATGACCGCCGAGATGATGTAGGACGCGGTGACCGGAACGGCCAGACCGAGAATCCAGACCGCAACGGCCGAATAGAGCACCGTGAGAATGAGCGAGCCGCCCGCGGCGCCGACGATCAGGCCGGCCGACTTCAAGCCAAGCCCGGTCAAGGTCACGACGCCGACAATGATGCCGGCCACGGCGGTCGTGCCCAGCACCGGCAGGACGTCTTCACCGCCAGCGACGATCGCTTCCACCAGGCGGCGCGATCCCAGTCGATCCTCCTGCCTGCCCACCCAACTGACGACGATCGCGGCCAGCGTTGCATAGAACACCGCGCGAAACGGCGACATGCCGAGGGCCATCAGGATCGCGACGAGGATCAGCGACAGGAAATGCACGTACAGACGCATCGGCGGCCGCGGCGTCACGGTCGTGGTGATGCCGCCGCCCTCGGCCGCGGCGCGCGGCCGGTCGCCTTCGATCATCAGCAGGATGCTCAAGTAATAGAGCACCGTCGGGATGGTGGCCATGACGAGCACCTGCAAGTACGAGATCCGCAGGTACTCGGCGATCAAGAACGCGGCCGCGCCGAGTGTCGGCGGCGAGAGCAGCGCGCCAATGCCAGACGCCGCGAGCATCGCGCCGGCGGTATCAGCTTCGTAGCCGACACGTCTCAACACCGGCCACGCCACCGAGCCGAGCGTCACCGTCGTCGCCACGCCGCTGCCGGAGACGGTGCCGAGGAGGAAACCAGCCAGCGTCACCGAACGGCCGGCGGCCGCGGCCGAATTGCCGCGCGAAGAAAACGACATCGCGAAGTCGAGGAAGAACTGGCCGGCGCCCGAGCGTTCGAGGACGGCGCCATAGAGACTGAACAGGATGATGTAGGTGACGGCGACGTCGAGCGGCAGGCCGTACATGCCTTCCAACGTCATGTAGAGGTTGCCGATCAGCCGCGGCAGGTCATACCCGCGATGCGCGAGACCCGACAAGCCGATGGTCGCGAACCACGGCCCGGCAAACGCATAGGCGATGAATGCCGCGGCCGAGACCGGCAGGATCCAGCCGGTGGTCCGCCGCGTGGCTTCGAGAATGACGGCAATCGCGAGAACACCGGCGAGCACGTCGCCGCCGGTCGGGCTCGCGGCGCGATAGAGAAAGGCTTCGCCGTTCGCCAGCGGCCAGCCGAGGCCGATGAGGCCCGCGATCACCCAGAGGGTATCGATCGCCGGGCCATAGCGTCCCGCGGTCGGCCTGGCGCGGAAGATCGCCCAGACGCCGAGGAGCAGCATCAATGGGCGGTAGACCTGAGGGCTGATGACGAAGAGCACCCAGACGAGCGAAAGGGCGCTCAGTAGAAAACAGAAAACCGCGGCCACGCGCGGCCATTATGTCGGAAATAACGCCGGGCGTTATTTCCAGCCGTGCTCTTTGTAGTACCTCACCGCGCCGGGATGAAACGCCGCCCGTGAGACAGCGCCGTCTGCGGGCACGGCGAGGTGCCGCGCTTCCGGATGCGCGGCAACGAGCGCGTCCTTCTTGTCGAAAAGGAGCTTGACGATGTCGTAGGCGAGTTGTTCGTCGAGCGCCGAGGACCCGACGAGCAGGTTCATCACGCCGACGACGTAGACCTCCGAGTCCTGACCGCGATAACTCCCGGCCGGGATCGAAAGCAACTTGTACAGCTCGCGGCCGTACTTCTGTTGCATCGACTGCAGGACGTCCTCCTGCGGGACGTAGGTCACCGTCATGCCCGGGGTCGCGGCCAGATCCTGGACCGCCGGCGTCGGCAGCCCGCCGCTCCAGAAGAACGCGTCAACCTTGCCGTCCTTGAGCGCGCCCGACGATTCGGCGACCGCCAGGGTGTGCCGCGTGATGTCCTTGCGCGGATCCAGCCCCGCGGCCGCAAGCACGCGATCCGCGATCAGCTCGGTGCCGCTGCCCGGCGATCCGACCGACACCACCTTGCCGCGCAGATCGGACACGCGTTTGATACCACTGCCCTGCCGCGCGATCACGTGCGTGTAGTTCGAGTAGAGGATCGCGAGCGTCCGCGCGCTCGCGACCGGGCCGCTGTCCTTGAACGGCCCGCTGCCGCTCGTCGCCTCAGCGAGTGTGTCCGACAACGTGAACGCGATGTCCACCTTGCCCAGTTGGAGCAGCTTCAGGTTGTCCACTGACGCGCCGGTGACCTCCGCCGTTGCCTGCACGCCCGGCAGGGACTCGGAAATCAGCCGCGCGATCGCGCCGCCGTACGGGTAATAGACGCCGCCGGTGCCGCCGGTGGCGATGGACAGGAACCTCGGCGGCGGTGACGAAGCGCCCGTGCAGGCTCCGCCCAGGACGACCAGGCCCAAGGCCCACGGCCCAAGGCCCAAGACAATCCACCGTCGGCGTGTCATTTTGTGAGCTTCCGGTACTTGATCCGGTGGGGCTGATCGGCGTCAGCGCCGAGCCGCCGCTTCTTGTCGACTTCGTAGTCCTGAAAATTGCCCTCGAACCATTCGACGTGACTGTCGCCCTCGAACGCGAGGATGTGCGTCGCGATCCGATCGAGGAACCAGCGATCGTGCG
The DNA here is from genome assembly GCA_036274055.1 of Vicinamibacterales bacterium. Taxonomy (GTDB): domain Bacteria; phylum Acidobacteriota; class Vicinamibacteria; order Vicinamibacterales; family SCN-69-37; genus DASUGM01. The sequence continues at coordinate 2,660 of DASUGM010000300.1, forward strand.
AGATCACGACCGCGCAGCCGGCGAAATCGAGCAGCGCCTCCTCGAGCGCGCGCAGCGTGTCGACGTCGAGGTCGTTGGTCGGCTCGTCGAGCAGGAGCAGGTTGCAGCCCTTCTGCAGCAGCTTGGCGAGGTGCAGGCGATTCCGTTGACCGCCGGACAGGGTACCGACTTTCTGCTGCTGATCGCGGCCCTTGAAGTTGAACCACGACGCATAGGCGCGCGAGTTGATCTTCTTTTTGCCGAGAATCAGCTCGTCTTCGCCGCCGGAGATCTCCTCCCACACCGTCTTGTCGCTGCCGAGCGCGTCGCGCGACTGGTCCACGTAGCCGATCTGCACGGTCGAGCCGACCTTCAACGTCCCGTGGTCCGGCTGTTCCTGTCCCACCAGCATCCGGAACAACGTCGTCTTGCCGGCGCCGTTCGGGCCGATGACGCCGACGATACCGCCGGGCGGCAGCGTAAAGTCGAGGTCGTCGATCAACAGGCGATCGCCATAGCCTTTGCTCAGATCGCGCGCCTCGATGACGACGTCGCCGAGACGCGGACCGGGCGGAATATAGATCTCGACGTTGGCGATCTTCTCGACCTGATCTTCATTGAGCAGCTGTTCGTAGGCGGTGAGGCGCGCCTTGCCTTTGGCCTGGCGCGCCCGCGGCGACATCCGGATCCAGTCGAGTTCGCGCGCCAGCGTGCGCTGACGGCGCGACTCGGACTTCTCTTCGAGCGCGAGCCGCTTCTGTTTCTGATCGAGCCAGCCCGAATAGTTTCCCTCCCACGGGAACGCGCGGGCGCGGTCGAGTTCGAGGATCCAGTTGGCGACGTTGTCGAGAAAGTAGCGATCGTGGGTGACGGCGACGACCGTGCCTTTGTACTCGGCGAGGAAATGCTCCAGCCAGGCGACCGATTCGGCGTCGAGATGGTTGGTCGGCTCGTCGAGCAGCAGCAGGTCGGGCGACTGGAGCAGCAGCCGGCACAACGCGACCCGGCGCCGCTCGCCGCCCGACAGCGTCGAGACGTCGGCGTCGGCCGGCGGCACGCGGAGCGCGTCCATGGCCCGCTCCAGTTTGGAGTCGAGATCCCACGCGCCGGCGGCTTCGATCGCGTCCTGGACCTTGGCCTGTTCCTCGAGGACCTTTTCCATCTCCTCGGGTGTCATGTCTTCGGCAAACCGGGCGTTGATGTCGTCGAAGCGCGTCAGCAGCGCGCGAACTGGCGCGACGCCCTCCTCGACGTTACCGAGCACCGTCTTCGACGGGTCGAGCTGCGGTTCCTGCGACAGATAGCCGACGGTGTAGCCGGCCGAGAGCGTCGCCTCGCCCTGATAGTTCGGATCGAGTCCGGCCATGATCTTGAGGAGCGTCGACTTGCCGGCGCCGTTGGCGCCGAGGACGCCGATCTTGGCGCCGTAGAGAAACGACAGCCAGATGTCCTGAAAGACCACCGAGTCGGGCGGATAGATCTTGCCCAACCCCTTCATCGTGTAAATGAACGCCGACATAGCCTGTCAGTACTATCACGCCATGCCGCCTACTGAGGACAGTCGAGTGGGGTCGCGTCTTGAATTGACGTA
>DASUGM010000301.1:0-2593 GCA_036274055.1 Vicinamibacterales bacterium
GGACACCGCCGGCGCCGGCAGCCCTTTGACGAACAGCGGCAATTCAGTTGTCACCGGCGCCACCGGTGTCGCGGGTGCCGCGGGTGCCGCGGCTGGCGTCAGGACCGGAACGGACTCGATCAACTCTGGTGCGACGAAATCAGAGGTTCGCTTCGGCGCCTCGAACGCGCGCAACGCCGGGCTTGGCGGCGGCGCCGGCGACGGCCTCCGCGCTGGCGATGGCGGCGGCTCGAGGGCGACAGCGCTGGGCGAGGACCGTGAAACCGGACGCGGCGCGGTCGCCTTGATCGCGTCCCGTTCACGGCGCATCGGTCCGAGGGTCAGCGACGGCTCCCGCGTGGAATCGTCGAGATCGCGCAGCGCGAGATCGCCGAGCGGCTGGTCGGCCGCCTCGACGTGCAGTTCCAGATCCGTCTCCGGCAGATCGAGGTCGTAGCCGCAGTTCTTGCAGCGCGGCTCAGGCTCAAAGCTCAGATAGTGACACTTGGGACATCTCATTGGCGTCCATCCGGGCGCCGCACGTCGGGCGCCGATTTTTGTCCAGTGGCCAGCAAGAGTTGTTGGATGTCGATGCGCAGCTTTTCGGCGTCGGCGCGGGTGACGCCGTCAGCGCTGACGGTGTCGAGGACCCGCAACGCTTCGGCCAGCCGTCCTGCGTTGAACAGCGTGCGGGCGCGGACCAACGCGACCTCCGGGCGCGAGGGCGCGGGAAACTCGAGGCCGGCCGCGACCGACGCCACTGGCGCGGGCGGCGTGTCCAGTCCGATCAGCGACTGCACGGTGGGACTGGCCGACGCCGCGACAAGAAACAGCGAGACCGCCAGCCCGATCAACAAGCCCATCACCGCCCATGACTCCAGCGGGCGCAGCAGCCGCTCGATGACCGGAGTCGGACGCACAGGCAACGGCGGCGCGACCTCGAGCGCGGCGGCGCGCTCGACGCGCTCGAGCTGCGTCCGCAGCGCGGCGACACGCTCGTCATCGCCGCTGGCGGCGACGGCTTCGGTCAGCAGCGAGCGCGCTTCGGCGGTCTGGCCGCGTGCCAGCCACTCGCGGCTCTCGTGCAGCATCTGCTCGGCGACGCGTTGACGTTCGGTCAACGCGGTGCGGGCACGATCAATGTAGGCGCGGGCGCGGGCGTGTGACCGGTCGAGAAACAGCACGCGCGTCCAGAGATGGATGGCGTCTTCGTAGCGGCCGTTGAAGTAGCGGTCGAGACCTTCGACGAGCAGTGCTTCAGTCCGGCTGTCGCGATCGGCAGCGTCGGATCCGGGCTGAGACGGTGCGCGTCTGGACTCGGGCATCTCGTCAGGTCTTCGCGGAGTGTATCGGACTCTGGCGCGCAGTACAAGAGGGAACTGACGATGTGGTACAACACCGGCCCATGGCGGTCATCGAATGCATTCCAAATGTGAGTGAAGGCCGGCGTGTCGACGTCATCGACGCCTGCACGGCGGCCATCGTCGCCACCGGCGCGCACCTGCTCGACGTCAAGCCCGACGCGACGCACAACCGGACGGTGTTCACCTTTGCCGGTGCGCCCGCGGCCGTCGAGGCCGGCGCGATCGCGCTGTTCGACACCGCGCTGGCGCACATCGATCTCCGCCACCATCACGGCGAACACCCGCGGCTCGGCGCGGTCGACGTCACGCCGTTCGTACCGATCGAAGGCGCGACCATGGCCGATTGCGTCGCCATCGCCAGGCGCGTCGGCGAGACCGTCGCCGCGCGCCATCAGCTGCCGGTCTATCTCTACGAGGAGGCGGCCACGTCCCCGTCGCGACGCAACCTCGAAGACATCCGTCGCGGCGAATTCGAAGGGCTCGCCGCCAAACTGCAGAAGCCCGAATGGGCGCCGGACTTCGGTCCGGCCGTGCCGCACGCCTCGGCCGGCGCGTCGGTCGTCGGCGCGCGGATGCCGCTCATCGCCTACAACATCAACCTCGCCACCAATCGGCTCGACGTCGCCAAGAAGATCGCCACCGCCATCCGCCAGAGTTCCGGCGGCCTGCGCTTCGTCAAGGCGATGGGCCTCGAACTCGCCGACCGCGGCATCGTCCAGGTGTCGATGAACCTGACCAACTACGAAAAGACGCCGATCTTCCGCGTCTTCGAAATGGTCAAGCGCGAAGCCGAGCGCTACGGGGTGTCAATTCTGGAAAGCGAGATCGTCGGCCTGATCCCGTCGGCCGCCCTGACCGCCGCCGCCGCCTGGTATCTGCAGGTCGAGGGATTCAGCGAGGGACAGGTGCTCGAAAACAAACTGAGACAGTGACCCGTGCGCCAACTGCGCCGGTGCGCCTTTGCGCCGGTGCGTGTGCACGGTGCACCTTGCGTCTCTCTTCGCAGCGTGCGATCAATCTCTGGAGATCGAGTCGGCCAGATGCCGAAACCCGAGTCGAACGACCGCAGAGAGACGCACAGCGCACACGCACCGGCGCAAAAGGCGCACCGGGGCACCGGGGCACCGGGGCACCGGCGCACCGGCGCACCGGCGCACGGCTCTACGCACTGTCTTCGCGTTCCCGGCCGATCCCCAGCCCCCGCATCTTCTTGTAGAGATTGCTGCGTTCCAGCCCGAGCGCGTCGGCCG
>DASUGM010000302.1:0-24336 GCA_036274055.1 Vicinamibacterales bacterium
CGTCGCGGTCCGCGACGCCGCGCCGTTCATCGAGACCTTCAAGCGGCTGTTCGACCTGCCTACCGGCGAGCCCGAGGACGTCGGCCCGCACCGCGTGCGGTTCATCGAGACCGGCGACTCAACCATCGAACTCGTTGAAGCGACGAGTCCCGATTCGCCAATCGCCAGGTTTCTCGAGACCAAGGGCCAGGCGCTGCATCACGTCTGCCTGCGCGTGCCTGACATCGACGTGGCGCTCGCCAAGCTGAAAGCGCAGGGCGTCAAGCTGATCGATCAGCAGCCGCGGCGCGGTGCTCACGGCTCGCGCATCGCCTTCATTCATCCGGCCAGCGCCAGTGGCCTGCTCATCGAGTTGAAGCAGCCATGAACGTGCCCGCGCCGCTGCGCCTGAATTTCGGCGATCTCGAATTGATCTCCCTGTCCGACGGGCAGTTCCGTCTCGACGGCGGCGCGATGTTCGGCGTCGTCCCGAAGACGTTGTGGGAGCGGCGCAGCGCGCCGGACGAGCGCAACCGGATCACGATGGGCCTGCGCCCGCTCCTGGTGCGCACCGGCGGCAAGAACGTGCTCATCGATGCCGGCATCGGCGACAAGCTCAGTCCGAAGGAAATCGACATCTACGGCGTCGACCGCACGCACCATCTCGATCACTCGCTGGCCGCCGCCGGCTTGACCGCGCGCGACATCGACGTCGTCATCGCCACGCACCTTCATTTCGATCACATCGGTGGCGCGACCGCGCTCGTCGACGGCGTGCTGGTGCCGCGATTCCCGCGCGCGAAATACTTCATTCGTACCGGCGAGTGGCAAGACGCGACCCATCCCCACGAACGCAACCGCGCCAGCTACCTCGCCGAGAATTTCGTGCCCCTCCAGCAGGCTGGTGTGATCGAGTTCTACGACGACGACAGCGAGCTCGTGCCCGGCATCACCGTGCAGCGCACCGGCGGCCACGCGATGTTCCATCAGATCGTCCGCATCGTCTCCGGCCGCCGCACTGCCGTGTTCACCGCCGATCTGATCCCGACGACGGCGCATCTGGACGAGGCGTGGATCATGGCCTACGACCTGTATCCGATGGACACGCTGGCCTTCAAGAAACAGTTCCTGCGCGAGGCGATCGCCGGCGAGTACGTTATCTTCTTCGAGCACGATCCGGCCGTGGCGGCCGGCATCATCCGGCTCGACGGCACCCGAAAACGGGTCGAGCCCATTCACGCATAAATGTCATCAGCGCAAATCGGCATCATCGGCGGCTCCGGTCTGTACGACATGGCCGAACTCACCGACCGCGAGGAACGCACGATCAAGACGCCGTTCGGCGATCCGTCGGGACCGTACGTCCTGGCGACGCTGCGCGGCCGCCGCGTCGCGTTTCTGCCCCGGCATGGCGTCGGCCACAAGCTGCTGCCGTCGGAGTTGAACTTCCGCGCGAACATCTACGGCTTCAAACTGCTCGGCGCCGAGTGGATCCTGTCGGCCAGCGCGGTCGGCAGCCTGCGCGAAGACTACAAGCCGCAGGACCTGGTCGTGCCCGATCAGTTTTTCGATCGCACGCGCGGGCGCGTCAGCACGTTCTTCGGCGAGGGGCTGGTCGCGCACGTCGGGTTCGCGCATCCCTTCTGCAAACCATTGTCGGCGGTGATGCACGCTGCCGCGAGCAAGGCCGGCGCGACCGTCCACAAGGGCGGTACCTACGTCTGCATGGAAGGACCGCAGTTCTCGACGGTCGCCGAATCGAACAGTTACCGCGCCTCAGGCTTCGACATCATCGGCATGACTAACCTGCAGGAAGCGAAGCTGGCGCGCGAAGCCGAGATTTGCTACACCACGCTGGCGCTGGTCACCGACTACGACTGCTGGCATCCCGATCACGACTCGGTGACGGTCGAGATGATCGTCGCCAACCTGGTGGCGAACGCGAAGATGGCGCAGAGCGCGATCGCCAACGCGGTCGAGCAACTGCCGATCGAGCGCAACTGCGAGTGCGCCAAGGCGCTGGCGACGGCGATCATCACGCATCGTGAGGCCATTCCCCAGGCCACAAAGCAGAAGCTCAGCGCGATCGTCGGGAAATACCTTTCATAGTCAGGCCCTAGGCGTTGGGCCCTAGGCCCTGGCAAAGACCCAAGTCCCAAGACCCAAGACCCAAGACCCAAGACCCAAGTCCCAAGACCGAATCATGAGAATCGTCGTCACCGGCTCAATCGCGTTCGATTACCTGATGTCCTTCCCCGGGAAGTTCACGGAATTGCTGTTGCCCGAACACTTGCAGCGGCTGAGCCTGAGCTTCCTCGTCGACACGATGGACAAGCGCCGCGGCGGCTGTGCGCCGAATATCGCTTATACGCTGGCGCTGCTCGGCGAGAAACCGCGGCTGATGGCGACCGCGGGGCAGGATTTCGCCGAGTACCGACAGTGGCTCGAGGCGGCCAACGTCGATACCTCGCTGGTCAAGGACGTGCCGGGAAAATTCACGGCTTCGTTTTTCTGCAGTACTGACGCGACCAACAACCAGATCGCGTCGTTCTACACCGGCGCGATGGCGCATGCGGCGGAGCTGTCGTTTCGATCGGCGGGGAAGACCGACCTCGCGATCATCTCGCCGAACGATCCGGAGGCGATGGTGCAGTACGCCGAGGAGTGCCGGGCGCTGGGCATCAAGTTCATCTTCGATCCCGGCCAGCAGTGCGCGCGCATGGAAGGCGACGCGCTGGCGGCTGGCATCGACGGCGCCTATCTGGTGATCTGCAACGACTACGAGCTCGAGCTGATTCGGCAGAAGACCGGACTCGACGAGACCGACATCCTCAGGCAGGCCGAGATTCTCGTCATCACGCGCGGAGAGCACGGCTCGACGGTGCTCTCGAACGACGGCCGCATCGACGTGCCGGCGGCGCCGCCGCACCGAATCGAGGACCCGACCGGCGTCGGCGACGCCTATCGATCCGGCTTCATGAAGGGGCTGGCGATCGGCGCGCCGCTCGACGTCTGCGCCGAAATCGGCACCATTGCCGCAACGATCGTGCTGGAGCACCTCGGTGGCACCAGCCACACGTTCACCGTCGACCAGTTCCGCGCCCGGTTCCGTCCGCACTTCGGGGACTTGTCGCTCTGACCAGGAACAGTCCGCCCGGCCAGTCGGGCGTGACGGCCACGTCGACGAACCCCGCGGCCGTCAGTTCGGCGATGACATCCTCGGACGCCACGCCGTGCGTGTCGCCGCCGCTGCGTTTCTCGGGCGCCACTCCACCGTGCGGCGCCGCTTTCGGCGCCGCGTCCATCACCGCAAACCGCCCGCCGGCTTTGAGCGCTCGGCGAATGCTCGCATTCATCGGCGCCGGCTTGCCGAAGTGGTGATAGACGTAGCGGGCAAAGGCACCGTCGCAACAGGCGTCCGGCAGGTTGGTGCGCTCGGCGTCGCCCTGGACGACGATGACGTTCGCGAGACGTTCCTTCGCGACCAATGCCTTGAGCGACTCGACGGTCTTCGGGTTGATGTCGGTGCTGTAGACGCGGCCGGTCGGACCGATCTGTCGCGCCAGCTCGACGGTCATTTCTCCGCCCCCGGCGCCGATGTCCGCCACGGTGCCGCCGGGGCTGACGTTCAGTTCTTTCAGCAGCCGCGTCGCCTCGCCGGGAATATCCTTGTTCTGCGCGGCCGGCGCGGCGACAAGTACCGCGGCGCCGAGCAGCGCGGGCAGCAGTCGAATCATTGTGGAAATGCGCATAGCAGCTAGACACTTCTCGACGCCGTTTGGTTGGCTCGCATGATCACCGTGGCCACCATCGCGACGTACGCCATCGGCTGGCTCTTCGGCGTGCCGGCGTTGCTTCCGTTTCTCAACGCCGCGCCCGCCTGGTGGCTGATGGCGCGCGCGCTCCGAGTCGGGCAGGTCAACCGCGCGATTGCGATCATGTTGATCTGGGCGGCCACATTGGCAGTGTGCGCGACGGCGATGGCCGCGTTCGGGTGGACGCGACGCGGCGGCGGCGAACTGTTTCTCCAGGCGGACTACAAGACCCAGATGATCTCGTGGGTCCAGACCGGTGTCGGTCCGGAAAGCGACCCGGCGGCGTTCGTGCCGCGGCAACTCGCCTATGCCGCCGTTTTTACGGCGGCGGCGGTCGCGACCGGCGGCGTGCTGGCGATGCCGATGGGTGCCGTGCTGATGAACTCGATGGGCGACTACGTCGGCACGCTCGCCGCGCGCGGCGCGCATCCCTTGCCGCTCGCCGTCCTCGGCTGGCATCCGTGGGCGATCCTGCGGATTATCGGCTTCGTGATCCTGGGCGTCGTGCTGTCCGGCGTCCTCCTGTCCCGCGTCTGGACGTTTGAATACTCCTTGTCGGCCCAAACGCGCTGGCTCACGATCGGTGTCGCGCTGCTCGCGGTCGACATCGCCGTCAAGTGGATGCTGGCGCCGGCATGGAGTCCGCTGCTCAGGGGGCTCGCGGGATGGTGAAGGCGCTCGTGATCGCATCGATCGTGTGGCCGCTCGTGCTGGCGGCGTCGGTATGGCAGCGCGCCGCCGACGGGCCGACGACGTGGACCGCGATCGTTCACGGCATCGGTTCCCGCATCTGTCATCAAAAGCCCGAGCGGTCGTTTCATACCGCCGGCGCGCAGTGGCCGGTATGCGGCCGCTGCAGCGGGCTCTACCTTGCCGCACCGTTTGGCGCCGCGCTGGCCTTCTTCCGCCGTCGCGCGCACGACGTTCGTCGCATTCGCATGTGGCTGGCGATCGCCGCGCTGCCGACGGCGCTGACGCTCGGACTCGAATGGTTCGGCCTCGCGCCGATCGGGAACCTCTCGCGATTCATCTCCGCGCTGCCGCTGGGGGGCGCCGCCGCGTTCAGTGTGATCAGAGTCGTGGGGCGGCGGCCTTGACCCGTGCGCCTTTGCGCCGGTGCGACAGTGCGCCGGTGCGTGTGCACTGTGCATCTCTCGACCGTCAGTTGGGTTGATCGAAATTACGGGCTCACGCGAGAAGTTCCCACCGCGCCGCGAAGAGAAGCGCATGGTGCACCGAGCACACGCACCGGCGCATGTGGCGCACCGGCGCAAGGCGTACGGACTGATGCTGTAGACTGAGCGTCATGTCGTCGTCGGTGGCCAAACCGGCCCTTGCGTCCGTCCGGCCAAGCGCCGCTCTTACCTTCGTTGCCGCGTGGCTCGTCCCCGGCGCTGGACACTTTCTTCAAGGTCAACTCCGCAAAGCCGTGATCCTGTTTGTCGTGCTGACGGCGATGTTTGCGATCGGCCTGGGTTTCGCGGGCCGACTGTTTCCGTTTCAGGTGAGCGAGCCGCTGGTGTTTCTCGCCGCGCTGGCCGAGTGGGCGATCGGCGTTCCGCGGATGATCGGCGCGTTCACCGGAGCCGGCCGCGGCGACGTCGTCGCGGCGACGTATGAGTACGGCAACACGTTCCTGATCGCCAGCGGTTTGCTCAACGTGCTCGCGATCTTCGACGCCCACGACCTCGCCACCGGACGGAAATCCGCATGACCTCGCATCTCGGCGTGATGATGCTGTTCGCGGCGTGCGTGTCGATCGTCTTCGCGACCATCCTGCGTGACGACGCGGCTGCGCAGATGCGTTTCGCCGGGCGGATCTTTCTGTCGCTCGTCGTCGGCGCCTACGCGGCCGGCTGGTTGATGTTCCTGGCGTTCGGCCGGTAGGTGAAACCCCGACTCTGGCTGTGGGGGCCGGTCGCGGCGATGATGGCCGCGCTTTTCGTTGCCTCCAGCATTCCCAACCTCCATCGGATTCCCGGCGGGTTCTCCGACAAGACCGCGCACTTCTGGGCCTATGCGCTGCTCGGCCTGCTGGCGCTTCGCGCCGTTGCCGGCGGCACGTGGCGCGCGGTCAGCGGACGCGCTGCCGCGTTGGGCTGGCTGATCGCTGTCACGTATGCCGTCACGGATGAAGTTCATCAGGCCTTCGTGCCCGGTCGCAGCCCGTCCTGGGAAGACTGGGTGGCCGACGCGCTCGGCGCCGCCATCGCGGTGGCCGCCGCTCTGGGCGTCCGCCGGCTACGCGCGGGCCGCGCAGTATAATCGCCGGGATATGGGCTACGAAAACCTGCTCGTCGAGCGCGATGGCGGCGTGCTGACGATCACGATCAACCGGCCGAAAGTGCTGAACGCGTTGAACGCCGCGACGCTGGCCGAGCTCGATCAGGAGATCACGGCGGCACGCGACGACGCCGCGGTGCGGGCGATCGTCCTGACCGGCGCCGGCGAGAAGTCCTTCGTGGCTGGCGCCGACATCAACGAGCTCGCGGTGCAGACGCCGGTCGCCGGCCGCGAGCACGCGCGGCATGGCCAGTCGTTGTTCGATCGGATCGAACGTCTGGGTAAACCGGTGGTCGCCGCCGTCAACGGCTTCGCGCTCGGCGGCGGCTGCGAACTGGCGATGGCGTGCACGATCCGCATTGCCGCCGACACCGCGAAGTTCGGCCAGCCGGAGATCAACCTCGGACTGATTCCGGGCTACGCCGGATCGCAGCGGCTGCCGCGGCTCGTCGGCCGCGGCCGCGCCCTCGAGTTGCTGCTCACCGGCAACCAGATCCCGGCCGAGGAGGCGTATCGCATCGGCCTCGTCAACAAGGTCGTGCCCGCGGCGTCGCTGCAGGCCGAGGCGAAAGCGCTGGCGGCTTCGCTGGCGTCGAAAGCGCCGGTGGCGGTCCGCTATATCCTCGAGGCCGTGGCTGGCGGGCTCGAGATGAAGTTCACCGACGCGCAGGACTACGAGGCGACGCTCTTCGGCCTGGTCTCGACCACCGAGGACATGCGCGAAGGCACCAGGGCGTTTCTCGAAAAGCGCAAAGCCGAATTCAAAGGCCGCTGAATGCGCATTGCCGTCGTCGTCTCGGAGTATCACGGGTTCATCACCGAAGGCCTCGAAGCCGGCGCCCGCGCCGCGCTGGCCGAGGCCGGGCTGCTCGACGATATCGTCGAGACATTTCGGGTTCCGGGCGCGTACGAGCTGGCGCAAGCGGCACTGCGCGTCGCTGAATCCGGCGAATACGCCGCGGTGATTTGTCTCGGCTGCCTGATCAAAGGCGAGACGCCGCACTTCGACTACATCGCGCAGGCGGCGTCGCACGGCATCATGCACGCCGCGCAGGCCACCGGCGTGCCGATCGCGTTTGGCGTGTTGACGGTGAACACGGTCGACGAAGCGATGGCGCGCGCGAGCGACGGCCCCAGCAACAAAGGCCGCGAGGCGGCCCAGGCCGCGGTCGCCATGGCGCGCCTGTTCGAGCAGCTCGACGGCGAAGTCGAGCCGGCCGCCGGCGAGCGCGGCGGTTCGTGAGCGATCTCCGCAGCCAGGGCCGCGAAGCCGCGCTGCAGATTCTCTACTTTGCGGAGGTCGGCAAAACGGCGCCGGAAGAAGCCGTCGAGGCCTTCTTCGCCGGGCACGGCGCCGACGCGAGCGCGGACCTCCGTGCCTTTGCCCGCGAGATCGTTCTTGGCGTGACCACGCACCTCCTCGACCTCGATATGCTGATTCAGCGCCACTCGGAGCACTGGCGCCTGGAACGGCTTGCGGTGATCGATCGGCTGATCCTGCGCATCGGCGCGTGGGAGTTCCAGCACTCGGAGGCGCCGCCGGCGGTGGTGATCGACGAAGCGATCGAGCTGGCGCGGCGCTTCAGCGGCGACCAGGCGGTCGGATTCGTCAACGGTGTGCTCGACGGAATCAGGAAGACGCTCGATGTCCAACGAAGCTGAACAGCGCACGCAGCGCGAGGCCAAGCTCGACGAGCTCACGCGCCTCGGCGTGCCGACCTATCCGACGACGTTCGATCGCAGCGCCGGCATCGGTGCGATCGTCGACGCGCACGGCGCCAAGGCCGCCGACGCGCTCGAGGCCGAAAAGCCGGCGGCGCGCACCGCCGGCCGCATTCTCAGCATCCGCAGCTTCGGCAAAGCCAGCTTTCTCGTCCTCTCCGACGGCCTGGCGCGGATCCAGGTCTACATTCGCGAAGACTCGCTCGATCCGCTGAGCTTCCAGATCTTCAAGCGGCTCGACTTCGGCGATCACGTCGGCGTCGAGGGCCGGGTGTTCCGCACCCGCACCAACGAATTGACGATCTGGGCGTCGAGAATCCAGTTTCTGGCGAAGTGTCTGTTGCCGATGCCGGAGAAGTGGCACGGCCTCACCGACATCGAAGTGCGCTACCGCCAGCGCTACCTCGATCTGATCGTCAATCCCGACGCGCGCCGCGTCTTCGAAGCGCGGGCAAAGACCGTCGCCGGCATCCGGCAGTTCCTGACCGAGCGCGGGTTTCTCGAAGTCGAGACGCCGATGATGCAGCCAATCGCCGGCGGGGCGCTGGCACGGCCGTTCATCACTCATCACAACGCCCTGGATATCGATCTCTACCTGCGGATCGCGCCGGAGCTGTACTTGAAGCGGCTGACCGTGGGCGGGATGGAGAAGGTCTTCGAAATCAACCGCAACTTCCGCAACGAGGGGATCTCGACGCAGCACAACCCCGAGTTCACGATGCTCGAGTTCTACGAGGCCTACGTCGACTATCAGCATCTGATGCGGATGACCGAGGAGATGCTGGCCGAGGTCGCGCAGACGGTGACCGGCGGCGTCGAGATGCCGTTCGGTGAACACACGCTGTCGTTTGCGGCGCCGTTCCGCCGGTTGTCGTTGCGGCACGCGGCCGCCGAAGCGGCGACCGCGCGGCTGAAGGAAATGGCCAGCGAGGTCGGACCGGTCAGCGAATCCGACCTGCGCGATCGCGCGCGCGCGTCGGCGGTCGCGCGCGCGCTCGAGCTCGACGTCCAGCCCGGGCACGGCGCCGGCAAGATCGCGACGACGATCTTCGAAGCGATGTGGGAGTCGTCGCTGGTCGAGCCGACCTTCGTCTACGACTTTCCGACCGAGGTCTCGCCGCTGTCGAAGCAGAAGGCCGACGATCCGGAGACCGTCGAACGCTTCGAGCTCTACGCGGGCGGCTTCGAAATCGCCAACGGCTTCAGCGAGCTCAACGATCCGGCCGAGCAGCGCCGCCGGTTCGAGGGCCAGCTGAAGGATCGCGCCGCCGGCGACACCGAGGCGCACCAGATGGACGAGGACTACATCCGCGCGCTCGAGTACGGTCTGCCGCCGACCGGCGGGGAAGGCATCGGCATCGATCGCCTGGTAATGCTGCTGACGAACTCTCCGTCGATCCGCGACGTCATTCTGTTTCCCTTGATGCGGCCGCGCGCCTAGTCATGTCGGTCGAGTGGTTCATTGCCCGGCGCTATCTCACCGCGCGCCGGAGGCAGGCCTTCATCTCGCTGATCTCCGCTGTCTCGATTGCCGGCGTCGGTGTCGGCGTCGCCGCGCTGATCATCGCGCTGGCGTTGATGACCGGCGCCCAGGGCGAGCTCCGCGACCGCATTCTCGGCTCGACCGCCCACGTCTACGTCTACGGCCCGTTTCCCGATCTCGACGCCGCGGTGAAGCGGGTCACCATCGACGGCGTCGCCGGCGCGGCGCCGGCGATCCTCGGACCGGTGCTGATGGTGGCCAATCATCAGGTCGGCTTCGCCAGTCTGAAAGGCGTCGATCCGACCCATGAGCCGTCGGTCACCGAGATCGAAGCCGCGCTCGAACGGACCTCGCCCGGCGTCAGCCTCGAGGATCTGCAGAACCGCCGCCCGGACGCCAAGGACGCGATCATGCTCGGCGAGGAACTTGCCCGGACGCTTGGCGTCTCGCGCGGCGACGACGTCCTGGTGGTGACCGCGGAGCTGACGTCGGCGCTCTACGGCCTGGTGCCGCGGCAACGCCGCTTCGAAGTCGTCGGCATCTTCAAACTCGGCTTCTACGAGCTCGACAACTCGCTCGGGCTGATCTCGATGCCGACCGCGATGGATCTGCTGCAGCGCGACGCGCCGGATTATCTGCAACTGCGCCTTACCGATCCCGATCGTGCCGGCGAAATCCGCGAACGGCTGACGCGCGAACTCGGCATCCCGTATCGCGTCGAAGACTGGACGCAGGTCAACAAGGAGTTGTACTCGGCGCTCTGGCTCGAGAAAGTCGCGATCTCGCTCGCCATCGGCCTGATCGTCATGGTCGCGGCGCTCAACATCGTCGCCTCGCTGGTGCTGCTGGTGATGGAGAAGACCCGTGACATCGGCATCCTCAGGACGATGGGCGCGACCTCGGGGGTGATTCGGCGCATCTTCATCATTCAGGGCGTCACCATCGGGTTGATTGGCACGACTGCCGGAACCGTGCTCGGGCTCGCCGTGTGCTTCGTCATGGACCGCTGGAAACTGATCAAGATGCCCGACGTCTACCAGATCACCTACCTGCCGTTTCGGGTGGAGACGATGGACGTCCTGACCGTCGTCGTGATCGCGATGGTCATCTGCCTGCTGGCGACGATCTATCCGTCGCGGCTGGCCTCACGCATCGATCCGGCGGAAGCGCTGCGGAATCAATAGCGATGGCGTTCGTCGAGGTCAGCGGGCTCGTCAAGTCGTACGCCGGACCCGGCGGCACGGTCGGCGTGCTGCGCGGCCTGGATTTGACGGTCGACCGCGGCGAGATGGTGGCGATCGTCGGCGCGTCGGGAGTGGGGAAGAGCACGCTGCTGCACGTGCTCGGCGGGCTCGACGCGTTTGCCGCCGGCACGGTGCGGGTCGCCGACGCCGATATTCACGCGATGAGCGACGACCAGCGGGTGCGGTTTCGCAACCGGCACGTCGGCTTCGTCTTTCAGTTTCATCACCTGCTGCCCGAGTTCTCCGCGCTCGAGAACATCGAGATGCCGCTGTATCTCGCCGGACGGGCCGCCGCCGATCGCCACCGCACGGCGACGGAATTGCTGGCGCGCGTCGGGCTGTCGTCGCGCGCCGAGCACCGGCCCGGAGCCTTGTCGGGTGGCGAGCAGCAGCGCGTCGCCGTGGCCCGCGCGCTGGTCTGCCGGCCGTCGATCCTGCTCGCCGATGAGCCGACCGGCAACCTCGACGAAGCCACCGCCAGCGATCTGCATGCGTTGCTTCGCGAAATGCACCGCGAACACGGCTTGACGTCGGTGATCGTCACGCACAACCCGGCGCTCGCCGCCGCCTGCGATCGCGTCCTCCGGCTCGAGGGCGGCACCCTCAAATGAGCGGACACGAACGGACTTAGTGGTCTTCTTTGGACACGATTGCACCCTTCAGGTGCAATTCGAGGGTCGATCGTTGACGGCCCGAACCGCCCCCCTATAGAGTCGCGCCTTCGCGCGTTCACGTACTTGAAACCGACAGCCCGGCATCTCCCCTTGCCGATGCCGGCTCCTCTCCATCAAGGAGCCCTTGTGACCACCAGAAGCCGCCGTTGGATAGTGACTTGCGTCGTTGTCCTTGGCCTGACCCTGCCCCTCGAGACCGTGCTGCTCCAGGCGATCGCGACGCCTGACTCGAAGACCGCAGTGCGCACGTACGTCTCCCGGCTTTCGTCCACGGAGCTGTTACAGGCTGCCGAGCGGATTCAGGACTACCCGTTGCTCTATCGCCGCGAGATCATGCGTGCGCTCTCGCCGGACTGGCGCGCCGCGATCTGGCGCGGCCACATTCGGATGTATCTCGCCGGCCACCCGGATCTGCGATCGGATGCGGTGCCGGTGCTCGAAACGCTGGCGCTGCTGGCGACTCCGACGATGTTCGACGACCCGACCGATGCCGATCGCAAGCAGGTGCAACTGCTCGCCGAACAGGTCAAGTTGCTGATCGGCAAGGACGAGTCCGAGTTCGTGCTCTACCGTCTGGGCCCGAAGGACGGCACCTTCGCGAGCGCCGAACCGCTGTCGATGCGCTTCGCCAACTACGTGCGCGGCGTGATGGTCGCGATGGCACGCGCCGAGGACTGCGACTGCAATACCGACTTCGGCTGTGACGCGTCGCAGGAATGTCGAGGTGGCACCGGGTGCAGTGTCGATGAGGACTGGCCGGCCTGCGGATGGTTTTGGAACAGCTCCTGCAACGGCGCCTGCCGCGCGGGCCGCATGCAATAGGTCGACAGCAATGGTCAACGATCGATTCGTTGCACGTGTCGCGATCGGTGCCGTCCTCCTGGCAATCGCCGTCGTCTCATCGACGGCGTTCGTCGCTTGGTGGCAACTTCGGGCCAGGGCCACTCACCTCAGCTATGTTGTCGGAGAAACGATTGATGTCCCCAGCCGTCTCTACGCTCAGGCTGAACGGACACTGATTCTCTTCGTGCGCGCCAGCTGTGACGTCTGTCAGGCGGAAGCTCCCGCGTTGATGAACATGGTTGATCGGTTAAAGGCGTTTCCTACGGCAGTGCCCACCGTTGTTGTCACGGGATCCGCAAGCCCGGACCCGGATCGTGAGTTCGCTCGGAGCTTCAGGAATGCGGCCCACGAACACATCGCCTTTGAGACGCTGAAGGTGAGAACGGTGCCGACGATTGTTCTCGTCGACCACCGTGGCGCGATTCTTTTCGCTCAAGAGGGCAGGCCGAAGGCTCTTAATTCACTGGGGGAGCTAATCCAGCGCATTCCCAGCCGCTGACCGATTCTTCATGCAGTCTTTTGTCTCGTTGCTGCAGGTCGTAGCTTGGTCGCTGGTAGGGCTGGCAGTCGTCAGCACGGCGATCAACGCGTGGCGTCGCCGCGATCGGCATCGGCTCGACATCTTTGCCTTCGTCGCCGCTATCTTCGTAAACAAATGGATCACCGGTTCGGTCGGCTCGACAATTCTCGTTGTTGGGTCAACGAGCCGGTTGTTTCTTGGTTACTTCCTGCTTCGCCTCCTTCGCCACTTTCGCGAAGTATCGCCGACCCTGTTGAATGCCGCACTCGTACTGGCGTCCTCGTTGAGTATCGCCGGACTGTTTTCGCCGCGCTTGTTCTACGGACGATCGGACGGCGCAATCGTTCTGGCTCTGGCGGCGGTCTTCACCTACGGGATGGCGGTCTTCTTTGTGGAAGCGGGTCGTACTGCCGGCGTGACGCGACGTCGACTCAGCCTTGCTGCGAGTGGCACATTGCTGTTTGCGCTGTACTTCATTCTTGATGGCCTGTCGCGCTTTCAACCAGCCGGCCCGGTCCAGTCGAACATTATCCGGGTTCTTCTCTACCTTGGTTTGATCGCGTATTGCTTCGCCTTCATGACTCCGCGCCGGCTGAAACAGACCTGGCAGCGGGCCGAACACGCCAATTACCTCAGCCGCACCGCCGAGCGCGACGCCGAAGAGCGCGGCCTCAAGGCCGCCGACGACTTGTTCGACGCCGCCTCCCGCAGCGTCGGCAACGCGCTGACCGTGGTCGCGTTGCGCCCGGTGCCCGACACCGGATTCCTCATCGTCCAGGCGGCGACCGAGCGCGCGCTCCTGAATCTGACCATCGTCCTGCGCGACAATCTTATCGGCCGCGCGGTGGCGACCGGCGCCGCGATGGTCGGCCGCGTCGAGGACTCGGAACGAGAAATCTCGGACCGGCTGAAGCGCTTCGGCTCGAAGGTCCTGGTCGCGCCGATTGCCTCCGAGACCCATCGCTGGGGCGCCGTGATGGTCGTGCAGCGGCGCGGCTCGCTGTTTCCGGAAGACGATCTGCTGCTGCTCGCGCGGCTCGGCCGTTACGCCGGCACCGCGCTCGATCACGCGCTGCTGATCGGCGAACGGCGCGATCGCGAGCGCCGCGCCGCCGATCGCCGCCTGCGTGAGGTCGAATCACGGCTGGCCCTGATGCTCGACAGCATCAAGGACTACGCGATGCTGATCATCGACGACGGCGGTCGCGTGGTCAGCTGGCAGAGCGGTGCCGAGCACGTCTTCGGCTACACCCGGGCCGAAATGGAGGACGAACCGGCCGCCGCGCTCTACAACATCGAAGCCGCGGAGTTCGCCGCGCTGCTCGACGACGCGCGCCGCCGCGGTTTTGCCGACCGTGAAGGCTGGTGCCGCCGCCGCGACGGCGCCCGCTTCATCGGCGCCACCGTCATCCGTCCGCTCACCGGCGAGCCCGACGCGCCGAACGGTTTCGTGGCCGTGACCCGCGACGTCACCGCCCAACGCGATCTGGAAGACCGCCTGCGCCAGAGCCAGAAGATGGAAGCGATCGGTCAGCTGGCCGGCGGCATCGCCCATGACTTCAATAATCAGTTGACTGCGATCCTCGGCTATTCAGAAGTCCTCAGCCGCGATCTTTCACCCGACGATGCCCGCCGGCAATCGGTCAGCCAGATCGAAAAGGCTGCCGAACGCGCCGCCGGGTTGACCCGGCAGTTGCTCGCGTTCAGCCGCCGGCAATTAATCGAACCGGTCGTGATCAACCTGACGCAACTGGTCAACGATCTGCTGCCGATGTTGCGCCGTGTCATCGGCGAGCACATCCAGATTCAACACGACGATCGCGGCGGCAGTTTGCGGATTCGCGGCGATCGCAGCCAGGTCGAACAGATCATCGTCAACCTGGCGGTCAACGCCCGCGACGCCATGCCGGAGGGCGGGCAGCTGACCATCCGCACCCGCAGCGCGTGGCTCGACGCCGCCGCTGCCGGCCGTGATGTCGCCCCGGGGCCGTACGTGCGGCTCGAAGTGGTGGACACCGGCATCGGCATGGACCCGGCGACCAAAGCGCGGATCTTCGAACCGTTCTTCACGACCAAGGAATTCGGCCGCGGCACCGGCCTGGGGCTGGCCACGGTCTACGGCATCGTTCAGCAGATGGGTGGGCTCGTGCGCGTGGCCAGTCAGGCCGGCAGCGGGTCGACGTTCGAGTTCTTCTTCCCGGAAGCACAGGCGCATGAGACGGCAGTGGGCAAGGCGCCGGCCGCAGAGCTGCCGCGCGGCGATCAAACCCTTCTGCTCGTCGAAGACGAATCGTCCGTTCGTACGCTCCTGCAGGACACCCTCGAGCGTCACGGGTACCACGTGATCGCGGCCGAACATCAGGCGGCGGCGTTGGCACTGGTCATGGCGCGCGTCGATCCGATCGATCTGGTCATCACCGACGTAGTCATGCCGGGCGGCACCGGACCGGAGCTGGTTCAGGCGCTCGAAGCGATCATGCCGGGCGTGCCGACGCTCTACATTTCCGGTTTTGCCGACCCCGTGCTCGGGCAGCACGGGTTCCCCAAGGCCAGCCATTTTCTCCAGAAACCGTTCTCTGCGGGGGACTTACTGCTCCGGGTCAATCAAATTCTGACCGGGTGATGCCTTATAATGAGCCCAGGAAACGCCATGCATTGCTTGCCTGCGGGCGGACTCTGGGATGTTTGAACGCTATACGGAACGCGCGCGGCGGGTGCTGTTCTTCGCCCGCTACGAGGCCACACAGCTCGGCAGCACGTCGATTGAGACCGAGCATCTGCTGCTGGGGTTGATTCGCGAAGGCAAGGGGCTCACCAGCCGCATCTTCGCGCGATCGCACCTGTCGCTCGAAAGCATTCGCAAAGAGATCGAAGGCCGTACGGTCTTCCGCGAGAAGGTGTCGACCTCGGTCGAGATTCCCTTCAGCGCGGAGACCAAGCGGGTTCTGACCTTTGCGGCTGAGGAAGCCGATCGTCTCCTGCACACCTACATCGGCACCGAGCATCTGCTGCTCGGCCTCCTGCGCGAGGAGCGCTCGGTCGCCGCGTCGATCCTGTACGAAAAGGGCATGCGTCTGGCCAGCGTCCGCGAGGACATTGTCCAGCTGCTCAACGAGAAGACCGCGCCGGCGCGACCGAAGGAAACGCCGCTGCTGGCGGAGTTCAGCCGCGACCTGACCGACGCCGCGGCGCGCAACCAGCTCGATCCGCTGGTCGGGCGGATGCTCGAGCTCGAGCGCGTGATGCAGGTGCTCTGCCGCCGGACCAAGAACAACGCGGTCCTGATCGGCGAGCCGGGGGTCGGCAAGACCGCCATCGTCGAGGGGCTGGCGCAGAAGATCGTCAACGGCGACGTGCCGCACTTCCTCGCCGACAAGCGCATCCTCGCGCTCGACATCTCGCTGATCGTGGCCGGCACCAAGTATCGCGGCCAGTTCGAAGAGCGCCTCAAGGCGATCATGAAGGAGCTCACCGAGAACCCGAACATCATCGTGTTCATCGACGAGTTGCACACGCTGGTCGGCGCGGGCTCGGCCGAGGGGTCGCTCGACGCGGCCAACATCCTCAAGCCGGCGCTCTCGCGCGGCGAGATCCGCTGCATTGGCGCGACCACGCCGGCCGAGTACCGGAAGTACATCGAAAAGGACCGATCGCTCGAGCGCCGCTTCCAGGCGGTCAAGGTCGATCCGCCGAGCGAAAAGGAAACCGTCCTGGTGCTGATGGGCATCAAGGATCGCTACGAGACGTTTCATCACGTCGAGTACTCGGCCGATGCGATTGAAGCGGCGGTGTATCAGTCGAGCCGCTACATCACCGACCGGTTCCTGCCCGACAAGGCGATCGACCTGATCGACGAAGCCGGTGCGCGCGCCAAGCTGCGCGAGGCCGAGACCGTCGCCGACATGGGCGAGATGACGCGCAGCATCCGTCATGCCGTCGAGAGCATCGAGACCCCGGAAGGCAAGACCGGCGAGCGCGCCTGGCTGTACCGCGATCAGGAACTGCAGGCACGCGAGACGCTGAACATCGTCCGCGAGCGGCTCGACATCAAGCCGGGCTCGGCGCGGATCGCGATTGGCCGCCAGGAGATCGACGAAGTCGTGTCGAAGTGGACCGGCGTGCCGATGACGTCGGTCAACGAAGACGAGAGCGACAAGCTGCTGCGCATGGAAGACGAGCTGCACCGCCGCGTCATCAGCCAGGAGAAGGCGATTTCGGCGCTGGCGCGGGCGATTCGCCGCTCACGCGCCGGGCTGAAGAACCCGAACCGCCCGGTGGGCAGCTTCATCTTTCTCGGGCCGACCGGTGTCGGCAAGACCGAGCTGGCGCGCGCGCTCGCCGGATTCCTGTTCGGCAGCGATCACGCGCTGATTCGCTTCGACATGTCGGAATACATGGAGAAGCACTCGGTGTCGAAGCTGATCGGTTCGCCGCCCGGCTACGTCGGCCACGAAGAGGGCGGCCAGCTCACCGAGAAGATCAAGCGCAATCCCTACTCGGTGGTGCTGCTCGACGAAATCGAGAAGGCGCACCCGGATCTGTTCAACATCCTGCTCCAGGTCTTCGAGGACGGGCACCTCACCGACGGCCTCGGCAACCGGGTGAACTTCAAGAACACGATCATCATCATGACGTCGAACATCGGCGCGCGCTTCATCCAGAAGAAGGCGTCGCTGGGGTTCCAGTCACCGGATCTGCGCGAGATCCAGAAGTCGGTGACCGACATGGTGCTCGCCGAAGTGAAGCGCACCTTCAATCCGGAGTTCATCAACCGCGTCGACGAGATCATCGTCTTCGAGCCGCTCTCCGACGACGACCTGCGGCGGATTACCGGCCTGCTGGTCGGCAACCTCAATCAGCATCTCGCCGATCGGAACCTGCGCGTCGAGGTGCTGCCGGAAGTGGTCGACTGGATCATCGACGCGACCTGCCGCGACCGATCCTACGGCGCGCGGCCGCTGCGGCGCGCGATTCAGCGCTACATCGAAGACCCGTTGTCCGAGGAGCTGATTCGCGGTCAGTTGCGGACCGGCGTGATCGAAATCTACATGGACCACGGCACGCTCTCCTGGCGCTCGGCTGGCCAGGACGAGGCCGGCCGGCGGTTGGCGGTCACCGTCTAACCGCAGGAGGGCCCGGCGTGCTCAGCCCGGCGCGACCTGCGCCGCGTGCCGGGCAGCCGGGACCGCTTTCACGCACAATATGACCGTGTTTCGCCTGAAGCTTGCCGTCACCGCCGCCGGGATGACCGCGCTGTTCGCGCTCCCGGCCGCGGCCCAGACGCCGCCGACCCCCGCGCCGCCGCCGCAATTTGCCGCCCCGCCGGCCCCGATCAAGATCGAGCCGTGCCCGGCGCCCGAGAAGCAGCCGCCGGCGGATTCGCCGGTGCTGACGCGCTGCATCGAAGTCATCGCGCATCCGGTGAACGAGACGATCATCGACCCGTCCACCTACCAGTTCAACATCCGCACGCAGTCGTCGATTTCTGGCAAGGACCAGTGGGTGCCGTTCAAGGAGGCGTCGCTGGTCACCGACTTCAACAACCTGTGGAAGACCGGGTTTCTCGACAATCTCTGGGTCGAGACCATCGACGAGCCGTACGACAACGGCGTCATGGGCAAGCACGTCATCTACCACATCGAAGAGCGGCCGCGGATCAAGGTGGTCGACTACCAGCCGGCCAATCTGAAACAGAAGATGAAAGTCGAGGTCTCGAAGATCGAAGAGAAGCTCATCGAGCGGCAGGTCCAGGTCCGCCTCGACAGCTTCCTCGACGAGTCGACGATCCGCAAGGTCAAGGGCGTCATCCGCGAGCTCTACGCCGAGCAGGGCTACAACGACGCGGCGATTACGACGTCGCTGACCGAGGTCCCCGGCGGCCCGAAGCTCGTGCATCTGACCTTCACCATCGATCAGGGCCCGAAGGTCCAGATCCGCGAAGTCGTGTTCGACGGCAACGAGGCGTTCAAAGACGGCAAGCTTCGCGGGCAAATGAAGGAAAACAAGCCGCGCGGAATCTTTTCGTTCATCACCGGCGGCGGCACCTATCAGGAGGCCAAGTTTCCTGACGATGCCGACAAGATTCACGAGTTCTACCAGAACGAAGGCTACGCGCGGGCGCAGATCGGCACGCCGCAAATCGAGGTGATGGAAGACTCGAAGGACGGCACCAAGCGCTACGTCCGGCTGCGCATTCCCGTCGACGAAGGCGACAAGTACAAGATCGGCAAGTTCGAGATCGCCGGCGACACCACCGTCAAGCACGAAGCGATTCGCCTGCTCTTCAAGATTCAGGAAGGCGACGACTACAGCGCCAAGAAGATCCGCAAGGGCATCGAAAAGGCGCGCGAGATCTACGGCACCTTCGGCTTCTACCAGTGGGCGCCGGACGTCGAGGCCTTTCCGCGCGGCATCGATCGACAGACCGGTGAGCCGATCGACGGCGTCAAACCGCCGCCGATCATGGACATCACCATGAAGATGGTGGAGGGCAAGCAGTTCTCGGTCAACCGCATCACCTTCCTCGGCAACACGACGACGCACGACAGCGTCATCCGCCGCGAGATGCGCGTCTACGAGGGCGGTCTGTTCAACACCGAAGCCTTGAAGGAAAGCGTCCGCCGCCTCAACCAGATCGGCTACTTCAAGCCGCTCGAGGGCAAGGAAGGCGAGATGGACGTCACGCCGACGCCCGGCGTCGACAACAAGGTCGACATCAAGCTGAAGTTCGAGGAGCAGAACCGAAATCAGTTGTCGTTCGGCGCCGGCGTGTCGCAGTTCGACGGCTTCTTCGGCCAGCTCTCGTTCCAGACCTCGAACTTCCTCGGCCGCGGCGAGACCGTCGGCGTTTCATTACAGCGCGGATCGCAGGCGCGGCAGTACCAGCTGTCGTTCACCGAGCCGTACCTCTTCGACCGGCCGGTCACAGCCGGTTTCGACCTGTTCACGCGCCAGTACATCTTCCCGTTCCAATACACGCAGGAGTCGACCGGAGGCAACACCGTCTTCGGGTTCCCGCTCGCCGACTACACGCGCTTGTTCATGGGCTACAGCTACGAGCGTGTCCGGGTGTTCGACATCAACCCGGCGTATCTCGATCCCGCGGTGCTGCGGCAGAGTCCGTATCTCGCCGATGCGCTGCTGCAGAATCAGAACGGCCACCGCATCGTCAGCAAGGTGTCGCCGAGCGTGATCTTCAACACCATCAACCAGCCGATCTTCCCGAGCAAGGGCACGCGCTACACCGCGTCGACCGACATCGCCGGCGTCGGCGGCAACACCAACTACATTCAGACCCGCCTCGAGGGCATCTGGTACGTGCCGCTCACGCTGCGGACGTCGCTCGGGTTGCGCGCCCAGGCGCAGTACATCCGCCCCTACGGCAACACGCAGACGCTGCCGATTTTCGAGAAGATCTTCTCGGGCGGTGAGTACACCGTGCGCGGCTTCGACATTCGCAGCATCGGGCCGCGCGACCCGATCTCGGGCGTCGTCACCGGCGGCAACAAGGAGCTGGTGTTCAACGCCGAGTACTACATCAACCTGTTCGGTCCGGTGCGCGTGCTGGCATTCTTCGACGCCGGTCAGGTCCGCGACATCGGCGAGAAGTTCGAGTGGAAGGAAGACATCACGGCAACGACGTCGCCGGACTTGCCGCCGCTGTTCGACCCGTTCGTGTCGCCGAACACCCTCACCGCGCCGGGCGCGATTCAGAAAGTCGTCATCGGCCAGACGCACGCTTTCAAGACGTCGATGGGCGGCGAACTGCGCTTCTTCATGCCGGTGCTGAACGTGCCCTTCCGCCTGATCGCCGCTTACAACGGCTCGCGATTCGGCGTGCTCAACAACAACCTGCGGCCGACGCCGAAGTTCACCTTCAGATTCGCAGTCGGGACGACGTTCTGATCGAGGAGACGAGGCTGCCTCGTCTCCCGCTCTACGGATGATTGACGGTGATCGTGAACGCGATCGGAGCGGTCAGTTCGCCTTTCGCGTCGTAGATGCGGACACAGAGTGACGCCGAGGCCGTGGTCGTGCCGACCACCGTGGCTCCTTCGAAGGCGGCGTCGTTGGCGAGAATGATCTGACACGCGAACTGATTCGGGCTCCAGGTGCCGATGGCCAGGCCGATGGATGTGGTCGTGTCGGGATCGACCGACGTCAGTGAGGCGGTCAGGGTGCCGGCCGCGCTGTTGTTGAACGTGAACGTAAGTCCGCCGTTGCGTTGCAGCGTGCCGGTGTAGGTCTCGGTAATCGTGGTCACGGTCGGAGTGCTCGTGGGGGTCGTGGGCGAATCCTCACCGCAGGCCGCCGGACTCAGTGCCAGCAGGGCCAGTAGTGCGATTCGGGACAACGGTCGGCGCATTGCGTCTCCTGGACAATCCGGGCCGGCGGGGCAGACGGGCCCCCGCGGCCGGGCGTCATAAGTGTACTCGGTCAAGACGCGTGGCTGCCCGGTTCGGCCGGGAGGCGCGGCCGATTTGATAGGATGTAGTGATCCAGTCGCCGGGCTGGCACGGGCCTATGGTCTGCGCTAAGGTTTCCCGGTCAAGGTGCACAAACCAATGAAGCGATTCTCGATAGCCGTGCTCATGACCCTCTTCGTGGCTCCGGCGGCGTTTGCGCAGACCGTGCCGCCCCCGACCACGCCGCCCGTCGGCCAGAAGCCGACGCCGCCGCCCGTGCCGCAGACCGCGAAGCCGCCGGCGCCCGCTCCGGTCCCGTTTCCGGCCGACGTCAAGATTGGGTTCGTCAACATGCAGTACGTCGTGTCGGAGTCGAAGTACGGCAAAGCCGGCACCGACAAGCTGAACGCGCTGCGCACCAAGCGCGAAGCCGACAATCAGGGCCGGATCAAGCAGCTGCAGACGCTGCAAAACGAGCTCAACACCCAGGCGACGGTGATGGCGCCGGCGATCCTGCAGCAGAAGCAGCAGGAGGTCAGCCGGCTCCAGGCGCAGCTGCAGTTCGAACAGCAGCAGCTGCAGGTCGACGCCGAAGCGCTGGAGAACCAGTTGATGCAGGACTTCGGCGAAAAGGTGCTGCCAATCGTCGAGCAGATTCGCAAAGAGAAAAATCTCTGGGCGATCTTCACATCGGGCAACGGGTCGAACGTCGCGGCGCTGATGCCCGGCATCGACATCTCGGCCGACGTCATCAAGATCCTGGACGGGGGGAAGTGAGCTGTCCCTTCGCTCTGGCGTGAGTCTCGCAGGGCGGATCGCAACCCGGTCCGCCCTGCATTTTTTTGTGCGTCGCTGATGAACATACCGCCCGTCCTCGAGCGCCTGGCCTACCGCTACCCGTCGGTGCTCGTCGACCGGGTCATCGAGCATGAGCCGGGGCGCCGCATCGTCGCCGTCAAGAACGTCACGGTCAACGAAGAGTTCTTTCAAGGTCATTTTCCCGGCACGCCGCTGATGCCCGGCGTGCTGATGATCGAGTCGCTGACCCAGGTGGCGACGCTGCTGCTGGCTGGCTCCGAAACCCGCGGCGAGCGGGCGTGGCTGCGCGGCGTCGACAACGCCAAGTTCCGGCGTCAGGTCGTGCCCGGCGATCGGCTCGAACTCGAAGTGTTGATGGGGCGCCGGCGCGGACAGATCGCGCGCGCCGCCGCCACCGCCTCGGTCGCCGGCCACATCGTCGCTGAAGCCGAGCTGGTGATTGCGATCGAGCCGCGGGCGCCGTACCGCGTCGCCGCGGTCGCCGGCCAGACGGCGCGGCCGACCGGCGTCACCATCCACGAGACTGCCGTTGTCCATCCGAAGGCGGTGATCGGTGAGCACACGATCGTCGGCCCGTACGTCATCATCGGGCCCGACGTGAAGATCGGCAGCCGCTGCACGATCGGCGCCTCGGCGGTCGTCGACGGCTGCACCGAGATCGGCGACGACAACGAGATCTTCGCGTTTGCGTCGATCGGACTGGCGCCGCAGGATCTGAAGTTCAAGGGCGAGCCGACCCGGCTGGTCATCGGCAAGAACAACGTCTTCCGCGAGTTCGTGACGATTCACCGCGGCACCGCCGGCGGCGGCGGCGTCACGTCGATCGGCGACAAGAACCTGTTCATGGCCTACGCCCACATCGCCCACGACTGCCACGTCGGCAACTCGGTGATCTTCGGCAACGCGGCGACGCTCGGCGGCCACGTCACCGTCGAGGACATGGCGACGATCAGCGCCTACTCCGGCGTCCATCAGTTCTGCCGCGTCGGCCGGCACGCGTTCATCGGCGGCTACACGGTGGTCACGCGCGACGCGCTGCCGTTTGCCAAGACCGTTGGCAACCGCGCCCGCATCTACGGCGTCAACTCGATCGGGCTGGCGCGCCGCGGCTTCAGCACCGAGCTGATCGGCAAGCTGCGCCGCGCTTACCGGCATCTCGTCCAGCACAACACCAGCCGCGCGCTCGAGTTGATCGAGCGCGATCCGTCACTGGCGGCGCCCGAAGTCAGCTATCTCGTCAACTTCATCACGTCGGCCAAGCGCGGCGTGATTCTGCGCCGGCCCTCGCGGCGCCACGACGATCAGGCCGACGCGGAGTAGAACGTGAGCATCGGCCTGATCGCCGGTAATGGCAGGTTCCCGTTTCTCGTCCTCCGCGCCGCGCGCCGGCTCGGGCACGAGGTGACGCTGGTCGCGATCAAGGACGAAGCGTTTCCCGAACTCGACGCGCTCGCGCGCGAACTCGGCGGCACCGCGGTCACCTGGATTCAACTCGGCAAGCTCGGCCAGTGCATCGACGCGCTGAAGAAGGGCGGCGTCGCGCGCGCGGTGATGGCCGGCCAGGTCAAGCACGTCAAGCTCTTCACCGACGTCATGCCCGACTTGACGATGATGGCGGCCCTGGCGGGACTGGTGACCAAGAACACCGATTCGCTGATCTCCGCGGTCGCCAACACGCTCGCCAAGAACGGCATCACGTTGATGGACTCGACCGCGCTGCTCGCCGATCTGCTGGCCAGGCCGGGTGTGCTGACGCGCGCCAAACCCAGCGACGCGATGGCGGCGGACTTCGCCTTCGGCTACACGATGGCCGATCGCATCGCCGGCATGGACATCGGCCAGACCATCGTCGTCAAGGATCGCGCGGTGGTCGCGGTCGAAGCGATGGAAGGGACCGATGCGGTGATCGCGCGGGCAGGTTCGCTGGCCGGCGCCGGCGCGCGCGTCGTCAAGGTCGCGAAGCCGGGCCAGGACATGCGTTTCGACGTGCCGGTCGTCGGGATCGCGACGATCGAGGCGATGCGCGCCGCGGGCGCCGACGGTTTGTCCATCGACGCGGGCCGGACGCTGATCGTCGACGGCGACGCGTTTTTCGACGCGGCCAATGCCGCAGGCATCGTTGTCATCGGGCGGGAGCGCGCCTGATGGCGGTGCGCACCGCGGTCGTCGGCGTCGGTCATCTCGGCAAGCATCACGCGCGGCTGCTGGCGACGGTGCCGGACTCGACGTTCGTCGCCGCCGTCGACCTGATCGAGGACCGCGCGCGCGCGGCGGTCTCCGGCACGCCGGCCGAGGCGCTGACCGACTACCGCGAGCTGTTCGGCCGCGTCGATGCCGTCGTCGTCGCGGTGCCGACCCGAGCGCACCTCGAGGTCGCGCGTGAGTTCATCTCCCGCGGCGTGCACGTGCTGGTCGAGAAGCCGATGGCCGCCTCGCTCGCCGAGGCCGACGAGATGATCGCCCTGGCCGCCGCGCGCGGCGTCGTGCTGGCGGTCGGGCACACTGAGCGCTTCAATCCCGCAGTCCAGGCGGCGCTGCCGGTCCTGACC
>DASUGM010000303.1:0-4443 GCA_036274055.1 Vicinamibacterales bacterium
GGACGGGGGTGCTTTGCGCGAGCAACCCCCGTCCCCATCCTGTGCAAATCTCCCCCAGCAGCGCCGCTGCGGGGCGGACCGAAATCGCTCGAGCCGTTTTCGCCGGCTACACAGAATCGAAAACGGCTCTGGCGCCTCAAGGCTTCTTCAGCAGTCGCGGAGGCACGCCGTTTTCGTGCACCCAGATCGGCGCCACATGCGAGTGCCCCATCGTCTGCGCCACATCCAACGCGCGTTCCCACGTCGAGAACGTTCTCGGGCGCACCGCGTTCAGGCTGACCGCCCATCGCGTGCCGTCAATGTGCTGCACCACAATCCGATCGTCGGCCGGCTCGAGCGACCTGACCTTGACGACGCGCTCCGGGGCTACCTTGGTTTTCTTCATACCGCTTGATCATATGCCTTAAAGGGCCACCATCGTTGAGTCTGCCGGTGTCTGGCTCAGAGCGTCACCACGGTCACGCCCGGGTTTCTCGCGTCGATGCGAAAGAGCCGCACTGACGGCGTCTGGCGGAGCAGCCGGTGCAGCGCGGCGCGAATCCGGCCGCCGCTGCGGCCATGAATCACCCGCAATTCCGAGACATCGGCGAGCAGGGCGTCGTTGATGGCGCCTTCCGCGCGGGCCAGCGCCTCGTCGACGGTCAGGCCATGTAAATCGATCTCTCGCACCAGACGGGGGCTTGAGTCCCGGGGTGGCGGCGCAGGCCCAGGCGTGCCGCCGCGAGCGCGGTTGCGGACGCGGCCGGTTACGTCGATCAACGTAGCGTCGGTTCCGTCAACAACGATGCCGCGTCCTTCAATCTCGACCAGCAGCCGGCCGTTGTTGCGGACCTCGCGAACGACGCCCTTCCCGAGCGCCGTCTGCACCGGGTCGCCAACTGCCAGCGGTCTCTTCATTGCGTGCCGACCATCCGAGGTATTTTCTACCGGTGCGCGTTCTTTGCTGCGGACTGATTGCCGCCGCGATCGCCCTGACAGCGCGGTCGGCCGCCGACGACTGGCCGCAGATGCTCGGGCCGACGCGCGACGGCATCTACTCCGGCGCGCCGCTCGCCGAGTCGTGGCCGCAATCAGGCCCGCCCATCGTCTGGAAGCGTGACGTCGGTCAGGGCTTCAGCGGGCCGGTCGTGGCCGGCGGACGCGTCATCCTGTTTCATCGTGTCGGCAATCGTGAGGTCGTCGAGGCCCTCGATCCGTCTACCGGAGCGACGTCGTGGAAATACGACTATCCGACCACCTATCGCGATGACTTCGGCTTCGACGAAGGCCCGCGCGCGGTGCCGGTGGTCGCCGATGGCGTGGTCTACACCTTTGGCGCCGAAGGAATGCTGTCGGCGATCGATCTCGAGAAGGGCACGCGCGTCTGGAGTCAGGACACGCGGCGCCGTTTCGAAGTGCCGAAGAATTTCTTCGGCGCCGGCGGCTCGCCCCTTGTTGACGACGGCCGGGTGATTGCCAACATCGGCGGGGTGTCGGCCGGCATCGTCGCGTTCGAGGCGAAAACCGGAAAGATGCTGTGGACCGCGACCAGCGACGAGGCGAGCTACTCGTCGGGATCGATCGCGACGATTGGCGGACGCCGCGTCGCGGTGTTTCTCACGCGGAACGGGCTGGTCGGTCTCGATCCGGCGACCGGGCGGATCCAGTTTCAGCGGACGTGGCGATCGCGCTCGGCGTCCTCAGTCAACGCGGCGACGCCGCTGGTGATCGGCGACAGCATCTTCGTCTCGGCGCAATACGGTCCCGGCGCCGGTGTACTTCGCGTCGCCGACGGCAAACTCGCCGACGTCTGGACCTCGGACGACGCGCTGTCGACGCACTATGCGACCGCGGTCTATCGCGCCGGCGTGCTCTACGGCTATCACGGCCGTCAGGAGACCGGCCCGAGCCTGCGTGCGATCGATTTCGCGACGGGACGGGTGCGGTGGGACGTCGATCAGTTCCGCGCCGGCAGCGTGACGCTCGCCGGCGATCGCTTGATCATCGTCCGCGAGTCGGGCGAGCTGGTGATCGCACCGGCCGAGCCGAGTGCGTTCAAAGTAGTTGCCCGCGCGCAGATTCTGCCGGCGACGGTTCGCGCGCTGCCGGCGATCGCCGGCGGGTTTCTCTACATGCGCAACGAGCGCACGCTTGCATGCGTGGACCTTCGGCGGAAGTAGGGCCGCCTACTTCTCCGGCGTCAGGTGTTTCGCGAAGAACTTGTCGACCCGAGACCACGCGTCCTTGAGCACATGTTCGCGCGTGAAGTAATGAAACTCGCCTGGATAGGTCATGAATTCGACGAGGTCACCCTTGCCGGCCTTGAGGGCCGCATCTATCAATCGCACCGAGTGCAGATACGGAACGTTCACGTCGGCCGTGCCGTGCAGCACGAGCAGGGGCCGAACCAGTTTGTCGATGTGCGACACCGGTGAGGCCTGCGCGTAGACCTGCGGGTTCGCGTCCGGCTTGCCGATGCGGCTTTCCGTCCACGAGCCGTGGAAAGGATCGTCGTAGTACA
Source organism: Vicinamibacterales bacterium (assembly GCA_036274055.1). Lineage (GTDB taxonomy): Bacteria > Acidobacteriota > Vicinamibacteria > Vicinamibacterales > SCN-69-37 > DASUGM01. The sequence goes on from DASUGM010000303.1 coordinate 2,501, forward strand.
TCGCGTAGTCGGCGACGCCGGCGACATCCACCGCCGCGCGATACATCGTCGGATATTCAGTCACCGCGAGCAGGGTGAAGAATCCGCCGTAGCTCAGGCCCCAGACGCCCAGTCGATCGGCGTCCACGTAGGGAAGAGTTTTGAGGTAGTTGCCCACGAGCGCGGCGTCGCGGAAGTCCTTGCCGCCGACGTCCATGTAGACGCCCTCGCGCCACGCCGACCCGTAGCCGATGCTCCCGCGGTAGTCGGGTGCGATGACGACGTAGCCCTGCTGAAGAAAGTATTGATGAACGCTGTAGTACACGGCGTAGTTCCGCTGCACGTGCCAGCCGTCGTAGTTCTGATTGACGCCGTCGCCGTGAATCCAGACGATCGCCGGATGCTTCTTCGTGCGGTCGAGGTTCTTCGGCACGAAGAGATACGCCGGCACGTCCTTGCCGTCGGGCCCGGGATACTTCACCAGTTGCGGCTCGACGAGCGCGCTCTTGTCGATCGTGGCTGGCATCGAGTCGGTCAGGCGCACCGGCTTGCCGCCAGCCGTCGCGTCGATAACGTAGAGATCCGCGGAGTTCTGCGGGTCGGAGTGCTGATACAGGATCTTTCGTCCATCCGGCGACCACAGCGGCTGGATGTCGACGCCACGGGCCGTCGTGATTTGCTTCACCGTTCCGGCGGGATCGACGGTGAAGATGTGCCGCGCGCCAGGGTTGGGCCCGGCGTTGGCGTCGAACGCAATCTGCGAGCTGTTCGGTGCCCACGTCGGCCGCCACGCTTCGAAGGTCCCTTTGGTGATTTGCCTGGGCGCGCCGCCTGATGCCGGCGCAACGTAGATGTGATCCCAACCGTCCTTGTCGCTGAGGAACGAAATCCACTTGCCGTCCGGTGACGCCTGCGAGCCCGCGCCGGCGCCGCCGACAACGCTCCAGAACGTCGCCTTGACGTCCTCATGGACGAGCGTCGCGTTGCCGGTCGTCGTGTCGACGATCGAGATGGTGCGGCGTTTGAAATCGGGCGTCTGACGATCGATGAGGAGGCGTGTGGCGTCGAGCCAGCGATTGTTGCCGCCGCCGCGTCCACCGCCGGCGCCGCCGCCGCCCACGCCGGTGTTGTGTTTGGTCGGTGTTCCGCCGCTGACCGGGACGCTGTAGAGATCGCCCGGCGTGCCCGGCACGTTCTCGGTGACGGTGTAGATGATCTTGTTCCCGGAGTAGTCGGGCGTCTGCTCGTGGCGAATCGACTGGCCGCGGCCGCCGCCGCTCGTGAACGTCAACCGGGTCGCGTCGGCGCTCCACGCGATCCCCGCGGCCGGGCCGGCGAATGTCGTCACCACGCGATCGCCGCCGTCGGCGATCGAACGGATGTGAATCTCGGACGCCTGACCGGCGGGGGTGATGTAGGCGAGGCGATCGCCGGTGGGCGAAAAGGTGCCGCCGCGGGCCGGGAGGTTCGCCGGCGCGGGCGAACTTCTGCCGTCGGGAACGACCTGCAACAGCGCTCCGCCGCTGGTGAAGTACAGCGTCTTGCCGTCGGCGCTCCAGGTCACGCCGGCCACCTGCCGACCGTCGGTCGTGATCGGGATCGGCTTGGTCGAGCCGTCCGCGGGCACGACGTAGAGATTCGATACGCCGGCTCGCTCCCACATGAAGGCGACGCGCGTGCTGTCGCGCGACCAGACCGGATTCGACGGGTGTTTGATGTTCACCAGCGCATCGATGGTGAGCCGCCCGGGAGCCGTCGTCTGCTCGCGTGCGAGCGGCATCGCCGCGGCGACGACCAGTGCGGCGGCCGGCGCGATCAGGCGAAGAGTTCGAGCTGTCGCAGTCATCGATGTCGTCTCCCTTGGGATGCGCCGTGCGCGGTGCGGGTGATCGCTACCGTGGTACCCAGGCCGGCGCGTAGACCTTGACGTTGGAGCGGTTGACGATCACTTTCCTCATCGTGCC
>DASUGM010000304.1:0-59488 GCA_036274055.1 Vicinamibacterales bacterium
CGGCCTCGTTCTCGCCGAAGCAGTAGCAGACCATCCGGGCACCCGGCGGGGATTTCTGCCACACCGGAACACGGAGATCGGTGATGCCGAAGGTGGGACAGGTGCCGGAGAAATAGACCACGCCACACCAGGGCGCCGCGCAGAATTGAAAGGTCGCGTGCGCCAGTCTCGCCAGCGCGTCCGGCACCAGCAACGCCCTCACCGTCGTCTCATCGACGTTAATGCCGAGGCCTCCGCACGACGGGCACGCCGGCCGCGCCGGCGCTTCCGGCGGCGGACAACAGACCTCCCTCATGGGCGAAGTATGGAGGCTGAAGTGCACTTCAGAGTCAAGCGAGCACCACCGGCTGAGGGGCGATATCTACAAGCCGCTACGAGCTGACGATTTGTGGCCGGAGTGAAGTAGGATGGCGCCCGGCACCTCCCATGCCTGACCGTCCATGTCCTGATTGCGGCGCGCTGTCGCCGCGGCGGCTCGAGAGCATGTCCGCCGACGCCCAGGTCTGGTACATACGCTGCGAGCGATGCGGCTGTGTCTGGAACGTCCCGAAGACCAATCCCGACGGACCTCAACGGCCCGTGACCGAGCCGCGACCGCGAGTCGGCGATACGTGAAGTGAGTTACTTCGGCGCGTCTCGATAGGACTATGCTTGGCAGAATGACGACGCTCCGCCCCTACGATCCGAACCGCCGCGTCGAGATCCTCGGCGATCTCTGGAAAGCCAGCAAGAAGGACCATACGCTCCGGGTCGAAGTGCGGACGCATCCGAAGGGATGGGAAGTGCGCGCACTCGTCGGCTTGGAGATGCATCGCTCGGAGGTGTGCAAGACCGAGAAATCAGTGCACGACACCTCCGACGCCTGGAAGACTGAGGCGACCTCAAAGGGCTGGAGCTGAACACGCAACGGGGCCCAGACGACGACTGGCGCGAAAGTGGGATTGGCGCCGGCCAAGAATTTCACTAATGTAACGCGATCCCTTGGCCGACATAGCCTCCCAGTGAACCAAGACGCGTTCGAGCGCCGTCGCTACACTCGATCCCCGTGCGAAGTCGACGTCCGCTGCGACGTCGGCGGTCACTATCGCCATGCGCGCATGGTCAACATCAGTCAGGGCGGGTGCTACATCGAGGCGGTCCTGCCCGGCGACATCGAAGGGAAGCCGGTCGTCGTCCTCGCCGAGGGCGCGCCGTTGCGCGGCTATGTCGCGCACGTCGAGCCGCAGCAGGGCTTCGGCGTCCAGTTCAGCTTCGATCCGGCGGAGCAGCACGCGCTGCGCGCCGCGGTCCAGAAGTTCCTCCACCGAGTCGAGTAGCGCGGCGGCGCGGCACGCGCCGGCGGACGCGGTCCGGCGGCACCCTGATAAACTATTGGGTCCATGAAAGCCACTGAACGACATCATCTGAAGCAGAACGAGTTCGCCGCCACGACCGCCCGCGTGGTCGAAGCGGCAATGGAGCATCGCTCACGGATCCTGCCGATCGCCGGCATCATCGCGCTGGTCCTGATCGTGGGCGGCGGCTTCTACTACGTGCAAAAGCGCGGCGCTGATCAGGCCAGCGCGGCGCTCGGCGCGGCGATGGCGATTGCGCAGTCACCGGTCGTGCCGCCGCCGACCTTGCCCGGCGCGACCCAGCAGGCCGGAACGTTCCCGACCGATCAGGCGCGCCTCGAAGCGGCGTTGAAGGCGTTCGAGGAAGTCGCGGCGAAATATCCCTCGGACGACTCGGGCCTCGCGGCGAAGTATCAAATGGGCGCGACGCTGCTGTCGCTGGGACGGCCGGCCGACGCCGAGACCGCATTTGCCGACGTGGTCCAGCGTGCCGGCTCGTCGTCGATCTACAAATCGGTGGCGGAACTCGGCAGAGGACAGGCGCTGGCGAGCGCCGGGAAGTATGACGAGGCGATCAAGACCTTCACGGACCTGTCGGCGCAGCGCGACGGGGCCCTGCCGGTCGATGGGGTGCTGATGCAGCTCGCGCGCACCTACGTCAAAGCGGGCAAGCCGCAGGACGCTCGCGCTGCGTTCAAGCGCGTCGTCGACGAGTTCCCGGGATCACCGTACATCGCCGAGGCGCGTCAGCAGCTCGCAGGCATGTAAGAGCCGTGCCGGGTGCCTGGTGCCGCGTGCCTTGTGCCCGTGCCTTGTGCTCCGTGCCTTGTGCTCCGTGCCTTGTGCGTTAGGCAATCGCACAAAGCACCGGGCACGAGGCACTAGGCACGAAGTCCGAGCTTGTACGTCAAGAGCTTGTAGACCAGCCGGGCGGCGATGAAGTTGGGCGACGCCATCCCCGGAATCGGGCACAACTCGACGACGTCGGCGGCGACGACGCGCTTGCGCTCGAATGTGCGGCGGAGCAGCGCCGTCAGCTCGCGCCAGGACAGGCCGCCTGGCTCTGGCGTGCCGACCGCGGGCATCGTCGCCGGATCCAGCCCGTCGAGGTCGATGGTCACGTAGACGGTGTCCGACAGCGCGTCGACGGCGCGATCGATCCACTTCGGGTCGTCGCGCATGTTCCAGTCGTAAAAGATCTTCGTCCGCAGCGTCGAGACGACCTGCGCCTCCTCGCCGGAAATGTTCCGGATCCCGACCTGGACCAGCGGCGCGAAATCGAGCGTCCGTCGCATCGCGCACGCATGACTGTTCTTCTGTGACTGATACGAGTCGCGCAAATCGGCATGGGCGTCGATCTGGAGCACCGACAGGCCGCTGAATTTTCTGGCCGCGGCCTGCACGATTGGGGACGAAATCGAGTGCTCGCCGCCAATCGTGACGAGAAACTTGTCGCTCTCGAGAAGCGCTCCGGCGACGCGATTGATCTCCGTCATCGCGCTGTCGAGCGTCTGCGACCCGAGGTCGAGTTCCGGCAGCGTGAACATCCCGTGCTCGCTGACGTCGACGCCGAGCTCCTCGTCCCACAACTCGACTTGCGCCGAAGCCAGGAGCAGCTCGCGCGGGCCGTTGCGCGTGCCGGGAATGTAGGACGTCGTGCGATCGAACGGGATCGGCAGGATCAGCGCCGCGGCGTCGGCGAACGACGGTGGATCGGGCAGGGCACCGCCGAACTGCTGCGGCGACAGCGACTCGTAGTCGGCCTCGGACATCAACTCTCCTGAAAGCGATTGTCGGCCAGGGTGTGGCCGTTCATCACCAGCAGCCGGCCCGACGGATCGAACTCGGGCTTCTTGCGCCTGGCGGCGGCCTCGCGGCCGGTGGTTTCGAGCGCGGTGACGATCAACGGCAGGGCCAGCGTCACGTCGCCGTGCACGGTGACTTTTTCGGACTCAATCGAGAGCTTGCCCCAGCTCTGCGCCTCTTCGAGGCTCGAGCCGCTGGCGCCGCCGAAGTGCGGCACGTCGGTGACGATCTGAATGGCGAACTTGTGCCCGCCGACGCGGTCGTCGAAGTACTCAGCCTGGACGCTCGCCTGGTTGATGAAGTTCTTGGGCGTGCCGCCGCCGAGCACGATGGTCGCCGTCGCCGGCTTGCGAATGACGATGTTCGCCGACTCGATGATGTCGCCGATGACGTCGGAGAACCCGGCGGTCTGGTCGCGATGCCGGGCCTGCGACAGGCCCATGCCGATCGACGAGTCGGCGATGGCCGGGCAAAAGATCGGCACTTTGGCGCGGTAGGCGGCGGTCAGAATCCCGTTGTTGCCGGTGTCGTTCCAGAGTTGCTCGCCGAGCTTATAGAGAAACTCGCGGGTCGTGTGCGGCCGGCGCTCGAGTTTGAGCGCGAACGCCGCGATCCACTCGTCGTTCTTCGAGAACTCGTCTTCGCTCGCGAGCGTGTCGTAGACGCGGTCGATCCGCTCCGCGGCCAGGGCGGCGTCGTCGAGCGTCGGCGAGCCGATGAAATGCCGCCGGCCGCGGGTCTCATGCAGATCGTGATACAGGTTCGCGCCGGTCGAGACCAGGACGTCGATGTAACGATGCTCGATCAGGTGCGCGAGGATCAGCCGCATGCCGCCGGCCGAGAGGGCGCCGGCGGTGCCGAGGAAAATCGTGCAGTCGCTGCCGAGCATCTTTTCCCAGATCCGGCGGGCGGTGCCGAGGTTGCGTCCCTGAAACGAAATCCGTTCCATGCGCGCGAGCACGTCGTCGGTCGTCGCCCCGGCGGTGATCGCGAACGGCTCGACCGGCTTGCGAAGGAAGCGGGAGGACTTGCGTCGGCCCATGCCCGACATTCTACTTTGCGCGCGCGACGTTTTTCAGGAAGGCGAAGTCGGCGATCGGTGAGAGCGTGATGTTTTGCAGGCCGGGCTGGCCGACGGCGACGTTGGTCTTGGTCCACAGACCGATGACCGGAGCATCCTGCGAGATCAGTCGCTGCGCCGCCATGTAGTAGCGGCGGCGTTCGCCCTCGTCGAGGGCCGCGGTCGCCGCATCGATGATCCGATCGACTTCGGGATTGGCGTAGTAGCCGCGATTGAAGCCGTTGGGCGGGGTCTGTGAGGAGTGAAACATGCGCCGCAGCATGTCGGGATCGGTGACGCCGACGAACTGCAGCGTGTAGAGCTGGACATTGCCGCGAACCACGTCCGCCATCAACGTCGCGAACTCCGAGGACCGGACCTCGATCGCAATCCCGACCGCCGACAGTTGCTGCTGGATGACGGCGGCTTGCACGCGATAGCGCTCGTCGGTCGACGTCTTGAGCGTCAGCGAGAGCCGCCGCCGCGGACCGTCGCCGTCGGGGTCGCGAACGCCGGCCTCGTCGAGCAGCGCGCGGGCCCGGGCGAGATTGTGCTCGAACTGCAGCGTGTCCGGCTCGTACGCCCAGGACATCGGCGGCACCACCAGCGTCGCCGGCTGCGCCAGGCCGCGGCGCAGGTAGCTGACAATCGCCCGGCGATCGATGGCGAAGCCGATGGCCTGGCGGACCCGGACGTCCTGGAGCTGCGGGTCGCGCATGTTGAACCCCAGGTAGGCGTAGTCCGTGCCTGGCCCGGTCACGACTCGCAGCCGCGCTTCCTTCGCCAACGTGTGGATCATGTCGGGCGAAAGATCGTTGACGACGAGATCGATGTCACCCTTCCGCAGCTCGAGCCCGCGCATCGTTTCGTCGGGCACGACCTTGAAGACCAGGCCGCTGTTGGCCGGCGCGCCCTGGTAGTAGTCGGCGAACGGGGCCAGCGACACGTGATCGTCAGGCACGAAGTCCGTGAGTCGATACGGACCGCTGCCGATCGGCTGGCGCGCGAGCGAGGGCTTCGCGCCGTCGGGGACGATGCCCATGACCAGGTTGATCGGGAACGCCGCCGACGGCGCTTTCAGCTTGAAGGCGATCGTGTAGCGGTCGACCGCGTCGATCGACTGCAGCTCGCGGTAGGCCCCTTTTCTCGCGGACGCGAACGCCGGATCCAGAAACCGCCGGAACGTGAACACGACATCGGCCGAGGTCATTTCATGGCCGTCGTGGAATTTCACGCCGCGCGGAATTTCGGCGGTGAACGTCTGCCAGTCGCTGGTGTCGAATCGAGTCGCGAGATCCGGGACGACGCGGAGCGTGCTGTCCACTTTCAGCAGCGACGAGTAGAGCAGCTGCTGCAGTTTCTGCGACGACTCGTCGACGCCAACCCCGGGATCGAGATTCGCCGGCGCGGTCGCGAGCGCAATCGCGATGTAATCGCGCGGCGCCGCGCCCCGACCGCAGGCCGTGGCCGCGATCAGCAGCGCGGCCGCGGTGAGCCGTCTCACGCCTCGGTCTCCCGCTTGAGCGCGGCGAGCAGGTTCAGCGCTTCGATCGGCGTCAGGCGATCGAGATCCAGCCCGCGCAGGCGATCGACGACGGGATGGTCGGCCGCGGCGGTCTGGAACAGCGCGAGCTGGCGCTGGTTCGCCGCCGGCGCGCCGCTCAGACTCGGCCGGCCGCCGCGCGTGAGCTCGTCCTGCTCGAGAGATTTCAGAATCTCGGACGCGCGCCGCACCACCGCCGGCGGCAGCCCGGCCAGGCGCGCCACCTGAATGCCGTAGCTGCGATCCGAGCGGCCGTCGACGATCTTGTGCAGAAAAACAATCTCGTCTTTGAACTCGCGGGCGGTCACATGGCTGTTGACGACGCCGGCCAACGCGTCCGCCAAGTCGGTCAGCTCGTGGTAGTGGGTCGCGAAGATCGTCTTCGGCCGCGCGGTCGGATTCGAGGCGAGATGCTCGGCCACCGCCCACGCCAGGCTCAGGCCGTCGAACGTCGCCGTGCCGCGACCGATCTCGTCGAGGATGACCAGGCTGCGATTCGTGGCGGTGTGCAGGATGGTGGCCGTCTCCTGCATCTCGACCATGAACGTCGATTGGCCCTTGGCGATGTTGTCGGACGCCCCGACGCGCGCGTAGATGCGATCGACGATCGCGACCTTGGCGGTCTTGGCCGGCACGAACGAGCCGGCCTGCGCCATCAGCGCGAGCAGCGCGACCTGGCGGAGGTAGGTCGACTTGCCGCCCATGTTCGGCCCGGTCAGGATCACGACCTGACGGGTCGAGCTGTCGAGGTGCACGTCGTTCGGGACGAACGCCGCGCTGACGTGCCGCTCAACGACCGGATGGCGCGCGTCAACCGCGACGAACTCGTCGCCGTCGTGGACGAGCGGCTTGGTGTAGTTGCAGACCGCGGCCGCATCGGCCAGCGCGGCGATGACGTCGAGGGTCGCCACGCCGCGGGCGGTGTCGAGCAGGGGCCCGGCTGCCGCCGCCACCCGCACCCGCAGCGCCTCGAACAGCTCGAGTTCGCGGACCGTGATGCGCTCCTCGGCGCCGAGCACCTTGTCCTCGTATTCCTTGAGCGCCGGCGTGATGTAACGCTCGCCGCCGGCGATCGTCTGCTTGCGGATGTAGTCGGCCGGGACCGCGCCGAGATTCGATTTCGAAATCTCGATGTAGTACCCGAACACACGGTTGTAGCGGACTTTGAGCGACGCGATCCCGGTGCGGCCTTTCTCGCTCTCTTCCATCGCGACAATCGCCGACTTGCCGCCGCGGCTGATCGCCCGCAGACCGTCCAGTTCGGGATCGACGCCGTCGCGAATCAGGCCGCCGTCGCGGGTGACCACCGGCGGCTCGTCCACCAGCGTGCCCTCGATGGCCGTCCGGATCTCGGCCAGGTCATCGATCTCGGCGACGACGCTGCGCAGCAGCGGCGCTTGCAGATCGGCCGCCAGCGCGCGGAGACGCGGGACCACCGCCAGCGTCTGACCGATGGCGACGAGATCGCGCGGGTTGGCCGTGCCGAGCGAGACCCGCGCGACCAGACGCTCGAGGTCGTGCACGTGCTTGAGCGCGTCGCGGACGCGACCGCGCTCGGTGGCGCGAAACGCGCAGTCCTCGACCGCGTCGAGGCGATCCTGAATCCGCGCCAGCGCCACCAGCGGCCGCACCAGCCATTGGCGCAGCAGCCGGCCGCCCATCGACGTAATCGTCCGGTCGAGTTCGGCCAGCAGCGAGCCCTCGCGTCCGCCGTCGACGCCTTCGACGACGTTCAGATGACGCAGCGTCACCGGGTCGATCAGCAACGCATCGGCGGTGACCCGCAGCGCGACATCGCGAATGTGCGTCAGCTCCGAGCGCTGCGTGTCGCGCAAGTGGGTGACCAGCGCGCCGGCGGCGGCGACCGCGGCCGCGAACGGCTCGAGTCCATGCCCGGCCAGCGATGCCGTCCGCAGCTGTTCGCACAGCGTCGCCCGCGCTCGTGCCGGCTCGAACAACCAGCCGTCAACCACCGTGATCCGCGGCGGATTGAAGGCCGGCAACATCCCGTCGGCCGAGACGCCGTCGCCCAACAGCAGTTCCTTCGGCCGGATCACCGCCAGTTCGGCACCGACCGCCTCGCGCGCGCCCGGGCCGCGGAACTCCGCCGCCGCGAACTGGCCGGTGGACACATCGAGAAACGCCAGTCCCCAGGCATCACCGTGCGGCGCGAGCGCGGCCAGAAACGCCGGCTCGCGCGCCTCGAGATAACCGGCGTCAGTGAAGGTGCCGGGCGAAACGACCCGCGTCACTTCGCGCTTGACGATGCCCTTGGCTTTCTTCGGGTCCTCGACCTGTTCGCAGATCGCGGCGCGATAGCCCTTGCGCACCAGCCGCGGCAAGTAGGTGTCGAGCGCGTGAAACGGGATGCCGCACATCGGGATGGCGGCGCCGCCCGCGTCCTTGGCGCGCGACGTCAGCGTCAATTCGAGCACCCGCGAGGCCGCCAGCGCGTCCTCGTAGAACATCTCGTAGAAGTCGCCCATCCGGAACAGCACGATGGCGTCGCGATGCTGCCGTTTGACGTCGAGGTACTGCCGCATCGCCGGCGTCGGCGCGGCGCCGGGCGAGTTGAACGTTGATGGGGAAGCCGGAGTGGTCACTGCGAAGAACGGACGCGCGCGTGCGCGCGCAATCGCGGAGCCGACAAGCTCGGAGTATAACATTGCCCCGATGTTCGTTCTGGCGCTCGATACCGCGACGCGCGCAGGCAGCGTCGCGCTGGTGCGCGACGGCGCCGCGCAGGCGATGGCCGGCGACGGAACGCGCACGCACGGCGAACGCCTGCCCGCCGAATTGCTGGATTTTCTCGCGCGCCACGGCGCCACGCTGGCCGACGTCACGCACTTCGCGATTGTGGTCGGGCCCGGATCCTTCACCGGACTGCGCGTCGGCATGGCGACGGTGCAGGGGCTCGCCTTCGCCGCGAGCCGGCCGGTGATTTCCGTGCCGACGCTCGATGCCTATGCCAGCGGCTGGCTCGACGGCGGCCGTCGCGCCGATGTCTTCGCCGCGTGCATGGACGGCCATCGCGGCGAGGTGTTCCTCGCCGCGTTCGACCTCGGCGACGCGACGTCGTTCGACTCGGCGCGCGTGCTGCTCGAGCCGCTGGCCGCGCCGGCCCATGCCGCCGCGGCCGCGCTCATGCGCGCCGCTGACGGCCGCACCGTCACGCTCGTCGGCGAAGGGCTCGATCCCCATCTCGACGCCTTTCGCGCCGCGCGGCCGGACATCGTCATCGCCGCGCCGGCCATGACGCTGGCTGAAGCCGCTGCCCGCCTGGCCGCGCGCCATCCCGAACGCGGGACGGCGCCGCATGCGATCAAGCCCGTCTACGTCCGCCGCACTGACGCCGAGATTGCGCGCGAGAAGAGCCGTGCCACGGCGGTCGACGTCGCGGCGTTTACGATCGAGCGCGCCGAGCCGACCACCAACCTCGAAGCGGTCGCCGCGCTTCAGCGCCTGACGTTCACCAACCCCTGGGGCGCGGACGCGATGCGCTGGGAACTCGAGCACACCGACGTCGCGCGACTTTATCTCCTGCGCGCGCCCGACGGCGTGCTGGTCGGCTACTGCGCCTGCTGGCTGGTCTTCGACGAGCTGCACATCAACAGCCTCGCCGTCGATCCGGCGTGGCGGCGCCGCGGGCTCGCGCGCCACCTGCTGGCGGCGGTGTTCGGGGACGCGGCGGCACTCGGCGCCAGGGCGGCGACCCTCGAGGTCAGGCGGTCAAATGACGCCGCGCGTGGGCTTTACGAGGGCCTCGGCTTCCGCGTCGAAGGCACGCGCCGTGACTATTACCAGAATCCTCGTGAAGATGGCTTGATCCTGTGGCGGCGAGGACTCTAGAATGCGCTCACCGGGCCCTGCCTGACCCGGCGAACCCTCGGGGTCGCAAACCCCGGCGACAAGGAGGCGGAGCATGGCAGAAGCTCAGCTCCCGCTTGACGAAGTAAAAGCGGTGCTGCTCCGGACCGACGAGCACTTCAGACAGATGGTCTCGGAGCATCATGAACTCGACGAACGGATCCGCAGTTTGACCACCCAGTCGTACCTGTCCGACCAGCAGCAATTCGAAGAAGTCGCCCTGAAGAAACGCAAACTCGCCCTCAAAGATCGTATCGAAGCCGTCGTGCGCGGGCGCCTGACGCTCTCGCCTCCGACTGCGGCGCAATCACACTGAACCCAACTTCGTCTGACAGGAGATCGCACGCGGGTGCGATCTCCTGTCGCGTCTTCCCGTGTCCATCGATCGCGCCGCCACGCCGTTCATCTTGATTGCTGCGCTTCCGGCGGCGGCCGCGGCGCTCCTCGGCTGGCCCTGGATCGGCGCCAGCCTGCTGATCCTGCCGGTGGCGGTCGGTCTGTTTTTCCGCGACCCCGACCGCAGGCCGCCGGACGATCCGGATGCGATCCTCTCGCCGGCCGATGGCACCGTGCTCCATGCGGGTCCGGCCCGCCCGTCTGAGGCGCCGCCGGGCACGTGGCAGCAGATCACGATCTTTCTCTCGTTGTTCGACGTCCACATCAATCGCACGCCCGCGGCCGGCCGGATCACCAAAGTGACCCACGTGCCCGGCACCTTTCTGCCCGCCTTTCGTCCTGACGCCCACCTCAACGAGCACTCCGAGATCTGGATCGATCGCCGTGGCATCATGGTGGTGTTTCGTCAGGTCGTCGGCGTGCTGGCCCGGCGCGTCGTCACCCGCGTCAAAGCCGGCGATACGCTCGAATCGGGCGCGCGAATCGGGTTGATGAAGTTTGGATCGCGCATGGATGTGTTCGTGCCCGTCGACGCCGTCGTCGTCGCGCGCACCGGCGAGAAAGTGCGTGCAGGGGAAACCGTGATCGCGCGCCTGCCCAGTCAGGATTCGAGATGAGCGAGAGCGACGACGCGCTGCGGCTGAACCTGGACCGCCGACATTTCCGCCGCGGCATCTACCTGCTGCCGAGCCTGTTCACGGTCGGCAACATGTTCTGCGGCTACGCGTGCATCATGTTCGCGATGCGCGGCGATCTCGTCACCGCCGCGCCGTTCATCGGCATCGCGTTCATCCTCGACATGCTCGACGGCCGGATCGCGCGGATGACCAACACCACCAGCGCCTTCGGCCTGCAGTTCGACTCGCTCGCCGACGTCATCTCGTTCGGCCTGGCGCCGGCGGTGCTGGCGTTTGCGTGGGGGCTCTCGGAACTCGGCCGTGTCGGCTGGGCCGCGGGGTTCGTCTACGTCACCGCGGCGGCGATGCGACTCGCACGGTTCAACATCCAGTCTTCCACCGCGCACTACGACAAGCGCTACTTCATCGGCATGCCGTCTCCGGCGGCCGCCGGCGTCACCGCGGCGACCGTCTTCGCCTGGCCGTATCCGCTGGTCGGGTTCCCGCAGGCGATCGCGTCGGTGGCGGTGGTGCTGATTCCTGCGGCGCTGATGGTGAGCACCATTCGCTTCCGCAGCTTCAAGACGCTGAATCTCGGCTGGACGCCTTCGTACATGGGCATCATCCTGGTCGCGGTGTTGATCGCGCTGATCGCGACGATGCCGAACATCGCCCTGGTCGTGCTCGCCTACAGCTATCTGTTGTCGGCGTTCATCGAGCTGGCGGTGACCCGGATGCGGGGGCATCGCGACGAGCCGCCACCGGCAACCGGACCGTAATCCTGGTGCCGACGCCCGGCGTGCTCGACAGGTCGATGGTGCCGCCGCAGAGTTCGATATTCCGCTTCGCGTTGGCCAGCCCCAAACCCGATCCGCCGGTCTTGGTCGAGAAATACGGCTCGAACGCGCGCGCCCTGGCGATGTCGTCCATGCCGACGCCGGAATCCTGCAGCGTCAGCGAGACCATCGCCGCGGCCGTCTCGTCGCGGCCGACGACGCTCAGCGTGCCGCCGCTGGGCATCGCCTGCACCGCGTTCTCAACCAGATTGGTGAGTGCGCGCAGGAGCAGCGTCCGATCGGCGCGAACCGCCGGCAGCGCATCGGGCACGTCGACGTCAAAGACCACGCGCCGCTCGAGGCCGAGCCGGTACGGATCGATCAAGCTGCGCACCAGCGTCGACAACGACAACGTCTCGAAGCGCGTCGTCGGCTCGCCGGCGAAGTTCGCGAACTCCGATGCGATCTGCCGGAGCAGCCGCACCTGACCGAGGATCGTCGTCACGCACTGGTCGAACACGTTGCCAAGCGGGCGACCCTCATCGTCGTGAACGCGCTGCAGATGTTCGGCGGCCAACTGGATCGGGGTGAGCGGATTCTTGATCTCGTGCGCGACCTGGCGGGCCATCTCGTTCCACGCCTTGAGCTGATTGGTGCGCGCCAGCGCGGCGCGCTGCGCGCCCAGCGTCTCGGCCATGCTGTTGAAGTCGTCGACCAGCCGTCGCAGCTCGTCGGCGGTGTCGGCGGCGATCCGGACGTCGAGGCGGCCCGCGGCAATCAACCGCGTCGCCCGCGTCAACCGCGACACCGGATCGGACACCCGTCCGGCAATCGACGCGCCCAGACCGGCGGCGAACAGGACGACGACCACCGCGCCGACGAGCACGCCGCGGTTGAGCTCGTCGATCTGCCGCTCGATTTCGCGCTGGCGTGACGCCAGTGGGACGCTGAGCACCGCGCTCTCGCGCTGCGATACCGGCGCCGCCGCCAGCACGTATTCGAATCCGCCGAGCTGGCCCTTGCCGACGAAAGTCGGAAGGCGATTGAGCACGATGCCACGATAGAGTTCCGCCGGCGTCCGCGTCGGCAGCAGGCCGGAGTCGAACAAATCGCGCTGACTGGTCGCCACCAGCTCCGATCCGTCGAACAGATTGACCTCCTGCGCGATCACCTGACGAATCCAGACCATGGCGTCGTCGGTCGTCGCCGCTCGCGTGCCCTGATCAACGCGCTGTTCGGCGGCCGACAGCTCTTCGAAGACCCGGCGCGCGACGGTCACCACGCTCGCGGCTTCCGACTCGACGTCGTCGCGGAACTTGTCGGTCATGTAGGCGCCGAAGGCGAGCGCGAACAGCAGGACCGGGCCAACCGCCGCGAGCACGAAGAACAGAAACAGCTTGCGATAGAAGCTCGTGCGGATCTCGTGGAACAGCACGCGCAGCGGCGCGGTCTTGCGCCGTGCCAGCGGCGCATAGGCGGCGCCGCCGAGCAGCAGGACGATGAACATCGCGCCCATTACCGCGGCCATCTCCGCCAGCCGCATCGCGTGTGAAAACGGGCTCGCCTCTGGATACCCGAGCGCGTAGATGCCGCCGCGATCCTGCGACATGTGGACGTGAAAGATCCGGCCATCGGCGCTGATCGTCTGCCAGAACGGCTGCCCGGTCTTGTAGAGCCGATCGAAGCTGGCCGGGGCCAGCTGCCAGGACGCGCGCCCCGACGTGAACAGCGGGCGCAGACTCCAGCCATAGACCACGACCTGCAGGTCGGCGATCCGGGACCGCTGGCTGTCGGAGACGCCGAGCACGTCGTAGTACGGATTTGCGCTCGGGACGAAGGGCAGTGCCTGGTAGTCGTCGAGGGCGATGTGGACGACGACGGCGCCGTGGAACTCGCCGGCCGTGTCGCAGACTCCGCGTTCGGCATGCAGCATGCGCCGGTCCTCAGCGCCGAAACGTGAGACTTCGCCGAACACTTCCCATGTGCACGAGGTGCCCGGCCACGTCTGCGCACTGGCGCGATAGACGTACTCGGGAACGTTGAGCGCGAACCGGCTGGCCAGCGCGCGATCCCGGTCGTAAAGCTCGACGTCGGACGTCACCCGCGACTGCGATAGCCGGGTCTGACTCCAAACGTAGAACGCGGCCTGGCTGTCGACCGGGCGACGCGTCACGAGCAGGCCGGCGAGGCCGGGAATCCGATCGATCTGCTGCTGCGCGAGCGCCAGCTGCGCGCGCAACTCGAGCGGTTGGCTGGCGGTTGCCGGAGCGTACTCACGCTCGATCACGTGCCGGGTGGCTTCGTCGGCGGTGTACGCCGCGAGCGGATAGGCGACGGCCAGCGGCACGACCATCGCCGCGAGACTCAGCAGTAATCGCATCGCCTGCGTGGTGTGCCGATAGAGGTGGCGAAGCACGCCGGCCAGGAGCGCGAAGAGCGACGACGCCACGGCGACGACGACGGCGGGCGCAAGCGCGCGCCGGTCGATGCCCGGCACGAGCGCGAGCGCCGCCATCGGGACGAGCCAGCAGACGACGGCGGCCATCGCCGGACCTGGCCGGTGCAGCGTCAGGCGCCAGCGCGCCGCGGCAAATGCCAGCACGCTGGCGATCACCCAGACGATCGCGACCTGCGACACCAGCAGCCCGACCAGTTGCAGCAGGCCTTCGCTCTCGATCGGAAACAGCGGAAACTGCCAGCTGTCGAGCGTCGCCGCGGTGATCCGGGCGCGCAGCAATTGCGCGAGTCCCAGGACCATCGTCGCGAGCAGGCCGCCAAGAGCGAGATGCTCGACCACGAACTGCACGCGCTCGGTCGACGTCGATCGTCGCGGCCATCGATGCCACCAGGCCGCGCCGCCGACCACCGCCGCCAGCGCGAGACCGGCGAGCGCCAGCACACAGGACTCGGCAGCGGGCGGCAGGTGGACCATCCGCCCGAGCGCGAACAGCGCGCCCGCGGCGCTGACCACGACCAGCACCATCGCGCCCGTCCAGGCCAGCCATTCGCGCCAGTCACGCGTCCGCCGGCGCCGATCGAGCAGCGGTCCGGTGGCGAGCAGCAGCGCGCCGATCAGCGGCAACGCGGCGATCGCGATCGCGCGCCGGCGCAATTCGGCGCGGCGCGCCGCAATCTCGGTGATCGCGTACTGAATCTCGAGCAGCGGCGTGCCGTCGGGACCGGCAATCACGAACGCATCGCTGCTTCGCGCGCTCTCTCCGGCGCCCGCGTAGTGCGGAATCAGCGACACGCGACCGAACGACGTGTCCATCTGATGCACGGCCGACGGGGCGGTGACGCTGCTGGCGCGCGACAGCGAGGTCTCGGCGGCGGCGACGCCGATGCGACGGCCGTCGGCGACGATCGGCTGCAGCGCGACCAGTTGCGGACCGAGCGCGCCCGGGACCAGGAAGAGGGCAGCGGGGCCTGACAGACGATTGCGATAGAGGTCCTGCGCAGGCCCGTCGGTCCAGGCCAGCACCCGGTAGTCGCCCTTGGGTCCCGACGGCACGTAGACCGTCGCCGAGGTCCGGGCACTCGCCACCGGTCCAACCAGGTCCTGCACCCGCTGGAACAGCGGCGACAGCTGATCGCGCGACGCCGTCGCGCGCGCGACCAGCGCCGTTTCGCCGGCGACCACGCGTGCCAGCGCTTCGACCTGGCGGGCGTCGTCGGCGACGCGACGCCGCACTTCGGCCTCGAGATGCTGCGCGCCCGATCGATCGCTCCAGCCGAAGCGAATCGCTTCCCACGCGCCGCCGAGCGCGCCGAGCGCGAGCGCCGCGGCGGCGGCCATCGCGAACAGGCGGGGGAGAGGCGTCACTATGCGGATGCTATACTTTGCTGTTCGCACCTCTCAAATGGCCGCCGCCCTTCCGCTGAAGGCTGCACTCAAACGGGGCTTTCTCATTACTCTGGCCAACTGGCCGGTGGTCGTGATCGAATTCACGATCGGCGCGCTGTTCCGCGCCGCCCTGGCGGTGCCGGTGCTCGCGGGTGCGGTGATGGTCGCCGCGATGATCGGCGGCGACGTCCGCGCGCTCGTCGCCGAAGGACTGCGCGCGGCCGCGGATGTGATCCTGGCCACGCTGGCAACGTCGCCGCTGGCCCTGGCGGCGTTTCTGGCCGCCGTCGCCATCGTCGCGTTCGGCGGCGTCGTCATCCTTTACGTCGTCAAGACCGGCACGTTGAGCGTGCTGGTGGCGGCCGACCGCCAGACCGGCGATGCTGATCGCGAGCCGATCGGGACCGAGACGATCGCGCGCGCCCAGGCGTACCACCTCGCGCCACTTCTGGCCAACACCGGAAAATTCAGCCGCCGCGCCGTCAAGCTCGCCTGCGCATTCAGCGTCGCCTATGGCCTCGTCGCGGTCGCCTACGTGTTCGCGATCCGTTACGGCATCGTCCTGACCGAGCGATCGCCGTGGACCGCGTGGTGGCCGCTGCTCGTCGTCATCGCGACGACGACCAGCGCGCTGGCGGTGACCGCGCTGAATCTGGCCTACGACCTGCTGCGGGTGATCATCGTCACCGACGACTGCGGGGTGCGTGACGCGATCCGGCGGCTGCGACGATTCGTGATCGAGGACGCGCGACAAGTGGTCGGCATCTTCGGCGTCATGTGGTGCGTCCTGACGCTGATGACGGCGTTTTCGCTGGTGGCCGCGGCCGGCGTCGCGCTGGTCGCGTGGATGCCGGTGATCGGGTTGATCGTCGTGCCGCTCCAGGGCGCGGCGTGGTTGCTCCGCAGACTGCTCGGCCAGGGACTCGAGCTCGCGGCGGTCGCGGCTTATCAAACGCAATACCGACGCTTCGCCGAACCGCCGTGGCCGGCGGCGGTACCGAAGCACGCGGAACTCGCATGAACAACTACGACAAGTTCATTTCCCGGGCCGGCATCGCGATGCGCGAGTCCGCCATACGTCAAATGGGCACCGTCCTCGCACAGGCGGAGGACATGATCTCGTTTGCGCCTGGTTATCCGGCCGAAGACGCGTTCCCGTGGTCGGCTTTTGCCGAGATGGCGGCCGCGCTGTTCGACGGCTCGGACGGGTCGGTGCTCCAATACGGGCCGACCCGCGGTTTCAAACCGCTGCGCGACGCGTGCGCGGCGCTGATGACCAGCCGCGGCATCTCCAGCGTCGCCGAGCGCATCGTCGTCACCACCGGTTCACAACAGGGCCTCGACCTCGTGGCGCGCGTGCTCGTCGATCCCGGCGACGTGGTCCTGATGGAGCTGCCGTCGTATACCGGCGCGATCACCGCGTTTCGCAACGTCGGAGCGTCCCTGATCGGCGTCCGGCAGGACGACTATGGCGTGGAACTCGACCGCCTCGACGACACCTGGGTGCGGGAGAGTTCGAGCGGGCACGCGGTGAAGTTTCTCTATCTCGTGCCGAACTTTCAGAATCCGACCGGACGCCTGCTGTCACTGGAGCGCCGGCGCGCCATTCTGGAGTGGGCCGAACGCCGTGACGTCCTCATCGTCGAGGACGATCCTTATCGCGACCTGTATTTTCCGGACGTCACCGCGGAGCACGAGACGCGCCCAATTGCCGCGGACGACAACGACGGCGCGCGGGTCATCTATCTCAGCAGCTTTTCGAAGACGCTGGCGCCGGGCTTCCGTGTCGGCTGGATGAGCGCGCCGGCGGCGATCGCGGCCAAGCTCGAACTCGCCAAGCAGGCCGAGGATCTCTGCACCGGCGGCTTCGATCAGCGGATGGCGTACGAGGCATGGCGGTCGGGGCTGATCGCGCGCCACGTTCCGACCCTGCGCGCGCTCTACCAGCACAAACGCGACGTGATGGTGGCGACGCTGGCGCGCGAGATGGGCGACCGGATGCGGTGGATCGATCCGCGCGGCGGCTTCTTCCTGTGGGCGGAGATCACGTCGCTGACCGACTGCCACACGCTGCTGCAGCACGCGCGCACCCACGGCGTCATCTTCGTCGCCGGCAGCGCCTTCTACGTTGACGGCACCGGCCAGCAGACGTTGCGGCTGTCGTTCTCGGCGCCGTCACCCGAGCGGATCGAGGAAGGGTGCAGACGACTGGCGCGGGCGATGGATGATGCGGTGGCGAAGAAGCACTCGGTAGGACCTCTGGAGGAGTTGTAGGATCGTGAAGGAACGACGCTCTATCAGAAGAGCCTGCTCCTCAACGATCCTCGAGATTCCTCAATGCACCTTCATGGTGCAGTCGAGCTCGATCACTTCTTGAAGTACGTCGCCAGCACCCTCAGATCGCCGGGTGACACCGTGACCGACACGAGCACGGACCCATCGGCGGCGATCGCCGCGGCCTGTAACGTCGCGATCTCCCGCGGCGGCGCGAGGCTGGCGATTTCCTTGCCGGTCGCGATTGAAAACAGCACGAACTGTCCGCTCGACAGCGGCACGATCAGCCAGGGGCCGACCTGGCGCGGATCGGACGCCGGACGCGCGGGCAGCGGTTCCCGCTGCAGCAACGCGCCGCTGCCGGCGCTGAACGTGCGCAGCGTGTTGTCGACGAGCGCCACGTAGAGCTTCTTGCCCTGGCGGACCGGGTCGCCGGCGATGGCCGCCCTCACCATCTCCGGGCCGTCGAGCGACGGGAAGCACCAGGACATCACGCCGGTGACTTGACGGGCCGCGCACAGGAAACTTTCGGCCGTGCCCATCGCGATCAATCCATCCGATGCCAGCAGCGTCGTCGGTTGCAGCTCCTGCGGCGTGCGCCACCGTATGGCGCCGCTGCCCAGTTCGAGGGCCACCAGCGTCTTGTCGCCGAGCGCGATGTACACCGTGCTGGCGTGCACCGCGGGTCGGGTCACTGGCGCGCCGCCCAGGTCCTGCTTCCAGGTTTCGCTGCCGTCGGCGGCGCGACGCGCCTGCAGGCCGGTGGCCGTCGGAAGGAGAATGATGCCGCCGTGAAGAACGGGGCCCGGCGAAGGGACGGCGGGCGAACTCCAACGCGCGGCGCCGGTGGTTTCGTCGAGCGCGGTCAGCCGATCGTCGCTCAGCACGAAGACCAGACCGTCGCCGACGACAATCGGAGCCGCGGGCTTCAACGGGCTCGTCCAGAGCTGAAGGCCGTCACTGAGATTGCGCGCCGACACAGCCAACGACTTTCCGCCCAGATAGACGGAGCGCGCGCCGACAGCGACGGTCATCCCGTCGCTGCTGTCGATGGGTTGTTCCCAGCCGCGCGCGTAGAGCAGCTCCGCCTGATTCTGTTGCGCGATCCCCGGCGCGCCCGCCGGTGCGGGTGTTTGCACGGCGGGAACCTGCGGGCCAGTCGCCGCGACCGGGGCGTCGCCGCCGGGTAGCAGCAGACTCACGCAGGCCGCGACACCCCAACATGTTGCGGCTGCGGACGGCGTCACACGCTTATAATAGCGGTTATCCGACGAGCCGCCGGCCTCGATCTTGCTTCGCAGGCGCACCGATCGGACCATCCGGCCGCCTTGTGACACATCAAACGATTGTTGTTCTGGACTTCGGCTCGCAGTTCACGCAATTGATTGCGCGCCGGCTTCGCGAGTTGTCGGTGTTTTCGGAAATCCTGCCGCCGAGCACCCCGGCGGCGGAGATCGCGAAGCGCAAACCGGCCGGCATCATTTTGTCCGGCGGTCCGAAGAGCGTCGACGAGCCCGGCGCCCCGAAAAGCGATCCTGGATTGCTGGGCATCGGCACGCCGGTCCTCGGCATCTGTTACGGGATGCAGTTGATGACCGACGCGCTGGGCGGAAAGGTCGGCAGCGCTCCGCACCGCGAGTTCGGCCACGCGACCGTCACCGTCCACAACGGCGCCACGCTGTTCAAGGACGTCCCGCATTCGCTCAAGGTCTGGGCGAGCCACGGGGACTTCGTTGCCGCGGCGCCGCCGGGCTTCGATGTCGTGGCCACGTCGACCAACGCGCCGGTCGCCGCCATCGAAGACCAGGCTCGACGGCTCTACGGCCTGCTGTTCCATCCCGAAGTCGCGCACACCGACAAGGGCATGGAGATCATCCGCAACTTCGCCTACGGCGTCTGCGGCTGCACCGGCGACTGGACGATGAAGTCGTTCGTCGACGAGAGCGTCGCGCGCATCCGCGAGAAAGTCGGCGACGGCAAGGTCGTGTGCGGACTCTCGGGCGGCGTCGACTCGACCGTCGCCGCGATGCTGCTGCACAAGGCGCTCGGCGATCGGCTGACCTGCATCTTCGTCGACAACGGGCTGCTGCGCCTCGGCGAAGCGGAGCAGGTGAGAACGCGCTTCAAGAAACTCGGGTTGAACCTCGAGTTCGTCGACGCGACGGACCTTTTCCTCGACCGCCTGAAGGACGTGACCGATCCCGAGAAGAAGCGAAAGATCATCGGGGCCGCCTTCATCGACGTCTTCGAAGAGCGTGCCCGGGAACTGGGCGACTTCGACTTTCTCGCGCAGGGCACGTTGTATCCCGACGTGATCGAGAGCGTCTCGGTGGTCGGCCCATCAGCGACGATCAAGAGTCATCACAACGTCGGCGGCCTGCCCGATCGGATGCGCTTCAAGCTGGTCGAACCGCTCCGGATGTTGTTCAAGGACGAGGTCCGGGCGGTGGGCACGACGATGGGCCTCGACGACGAGTTCGTCTGGCGCCAGCCGTTCCCTGGACCGGGCCTGGCGGTTCGACTGCTCGGCCCGATAACGCGCGATCGGCTCGACCTGTTGCGCCGCGCCGACGCGATCGTCGTCGACGAAATCAGGAAGGCTGGCTGGTATCGGAAGGTCTGGCAGTCCTTTGCCGTGCTGCTGCCGGTGCAGAGCGTCGGGGTGATGGGCGACGGCCGCACGTACGAGTACACGGTGGCGATTCGCGCCGTCGAGAGCCGGGACGGGATGACTGCCGAGTGGGCGCGGCTGCCGCACGATCTGCTGGCGGCGATGTCGTCGCGCATCGTCAACGAAGTGCGCGGCATCAACCGCGTCGTCTTCGACATCAGTTCCAAGCCGCCGGCGACGATCGAGTGGGAATAAGCCATGCCCGAGTTCGTCCACCTGCACCTGCACACCGAGTTCTCGCTGCTCGACGGCGCCTGCCGGATCGGCGAGATGCTCGATCGCGCCGCCGAGCTGAAGATGCCGGCGGTGGCGGTGACCGAGCACGGCAACATGTTCTCGGCGGTGCAGTTTCACGACGAGGCGAAGAAGCGCGGCGTCAAACCGATCCTCGGGTGTGAGGTTTACGTCGCACCGGGCGACCGCAAGGATCGCTCGGGCACGCCCGGTGAAACCGCGAACCATCTCGTCCTGCTGTCGGAGACCAACGAGGGCTTCCACAACCTCATCAAGCTGGTCTCGTCGGGCTACACCGACGGCTTCTACTACAAGCCGCGCATTGACAAGGACCTGCTGGCGCAGCACGCGAAGGGCCTGATCGGTCTCAGCAGCTGTCTGAAAGGCGAGGTTGCGACTGGCATTCGCACCGATCAGGCGCGAAAAGCACTCGAGGCGGCGGCGCGCTATCGCGACATCCTCGGCGAGGGCAATTTCTTCCTCGAAATGCAGAACCAGGGCATCGACGAGCAGCGCATCGTCAACAGCGGATTGCTGCCGATTGCGCGCGATCTGAACATGCCGCTGGTGTGCACGAACGACGTCCACTACCTCCGGCAGTCCGACCAGCACCCCCACGACATCCTGCTCTGCATCGGCACCGGCAAGAACGTCAACGACGACAAACGGCTGAAGTACCACGGCGACCAGTTCTTCCTGAAGACCGCGGAAGAGATGTGGAAGGTGTTCGGCGACTATCCCGAGGCGCTGAAGAACACGATGCGCATCGCCGAGCGCTGCGCCGTGTCACTGCCGAAGGGCGAGGCGCACCTGCCGAACTTCGCGGTGCCGGCCGGCTACGACACCGATTCCTACTTCGACCACGTCGTCCGCCAGGGCTTCAACGCGCGGATGACGCAGTGGCTGGCGCAGCAGGCCCGCGGTGAACTGCGCTGTTCGCTGGCCGCGTACGAAGAGCGGCTGAACTTCGAAATCGACATCATCAAGAAGATGAAGTACCCGGGCTACTTCCTGATCGTCTGGGACTTCATCCGTTACGCGCGCGAGAAGGGCATTCCGGTCGGACCGGGCCGCGGCTCGGCGGCCGGCAGCCTGGTCGCCTACGTGCTGCGAATCACCGACGTCGACCCGCTCCATTTCGATCTCTACTTCGAGCGTTTCCTCAACCCGGAGCGCGTCAGCCTGCCGGATATCGACATCGACTTCTGCGAGCGCCGCCGCGGTGAGGTCATCGCCTACGTCACCGAGAAGTACGGCCGCGAGAACGTCGCCCAGATCATCACCTTCGGGACGATGAAGGCCAAGGCGGCGGTGCGCGACGTCGGCCGCGTCATGGAGATGCCGATCTCCGAGGTCGACAAGGTCGCCAAGCTGATCCCCAACCAGCTCGAGATGACGCTCGATCTCGCGCTGCAGGAAAGTAAAGTCCTCGCTGACCTGGAGAAGAACGATCCGCGCGTCAAGGAACTGCTGGGCGTGGCCCGCCGGCTGGAGGGGATGACTCGACATGCCTCGGTGCACGCCGCCGGCGTCGTCATCGCGCCCAAGGCGATCACCGAGTTCGCGCCGCTCTATCGGAGCCAGAAGGACGAGGGCGAAATCACGACCCAGTGGGCGATGAAGGAGATCGAACGCGTCGGCCTCCTCAAGATGGATTTCCTCGGCCTGAGCACGTTGACGCTGCTCGACGACGCGGTGAAGCACATCGCCGAGACCACCGGCGACAAAATCGACCTCGAAACTCTGCCGCTCGATGACGCCAAGGCCTACCAGGTGTTTCAGGTCGGGCAGACGCACGGCGTTTTCCAGTTCGAAAGCTCGGGGATGCGCGACACGCTGCGCAAAGCGAAGCCGCAGTGTCTCGAAGATCTCATCGCGCTCAACGCACTCTATCGGCCAGGCCCGCTGCGCGGCGGCGTCGTCGACGACTACATCGCCCGCAAGCACGGCCGGGTCGAGATCAAGTACGACCTGCCGCAGATGGAGGGCGTGCTCAAGGAGACCTACGGGGTCATCGCCTATCAGGAACAGGTGATGCGGCTCGCCAGTGAGCTGGCGGGCTTCACGCTCGGCCAGGCCGACGAACTCCGCCGCGCCATGGGCAAGAAGGACGCCGCGAAGATGGAGGCGCAGAAGGACGCCTTCATGAGCGGCTGCAAGGCGCGCGGCATCCCCGACAAGAAAGCGAGCAAGGTCTTCGAGTTCATCGAGTATTTCGCCGGCTACGGCTTCAACAAGTCGCACTCGACGACCTACGCGCTGCTCGCGTATCAGACCGCCTACCTCAAAGCCAACTATCCGCGTCACTTCATGGCGGCGCTGCTGACGATCGAGTCGCAGAGTTCCGACAAGGTCGCGCTCTATCTGGCCGAGTGCCGCGAACTCGGCGTGCCGGTGCTGCCGCCGGACATCAACGAAAGCCAGTGGCAGTTCGTCGTCCAGTCCGACGGCGTGCGATTCGGACTGGGCGCGATCAAAGGCGCCGGCGAAGGAGCGATCCAGTCGATCCTCGACGCCCGCACCGCGCTCGGCGGCAAGATCACCTCGCTCTTCGCGCTCAGCGAGCACCTCGACCTGCGACTGGTCAACAAGAAGGTCCTCGAGTGCCTGGTCAAATCCGGCGCGCTCGATTCGCTCGCGCCCGGCGGCCGCGAGGCCTATCTCGCCTGGCGGCCGCGGGTGCTGGCCGGCATCGATCGCATTCTCGATCACGGCAACCGCCACCAGCGCGATCGCGACCAGGGCCAGAGCCTGCTGTTCGGTGGCGACACCGGCGACGCCGGACCGGTCAACGACGACGCGGCGCTGGCGCCGGCGCGCGCGTGGACCGAGACCGAGGCGCTCACCGCCGAAAAAGAAGCGCTCGGCCTCTACATGAGCGGCCACCCGCTGCAGAAATTCGCCGAGGTCATCGCCGGCTCGGGCGCGCGGAAACTCGAGACGCTGACCCAGTCCGAGGCCGACGTCGCCATCGCCGGCTGCGTCACCGGCCTGCGTCCGCTCAAGACCAAGAAGGGCGACCGGATGTGCGTCTTCATGCTCGAAGAAGAAGGCGGCAAGGTCGAGTGCGTCGTCTTCCCGGAGGCGTTCCAGAAATTCGGCGGGCTGGCGGTCGACGATGCGCTCCTGCTGGTCCGCGGCAAATTCGATCGCGACGACGACAGCGTCCGCATGGTGGTCGCGGAGATCACGCCGCTCGAGGTCATCCGCGAGCGCGCCGTCCGCGAAGTCGAGATCACGCTGGCCGGCCGCGGCCTCGCCAAGCAGGTGATGCGCGATCTGCTGGCGTTGCTCGACAAGCACACCGGCGATCGCCGGGTGTCGCTGGTCGTCGAACTCAACGGCCAGTCCAACTTGCGCGTCCGCGCCGCGACGGCGCGCCGGGTCCGGCCGAGCGACTGGTTCGTCCGCGACGTCGAAGCGCTCGTCGGCACCGGGTCGGTCAGCCTCAAGGATTTCTAGCCTATGCCCTCAGACACTCTGGATTTCGAAGAGCCGGTCGCCGTGCTGCTGAAAGAGATCGAGGCGCTGAGCATGATGCCGCAGACGCCGGAGCGGCGCGCGTCGATCGCGCAGCTCGAATCGCGGGCGACCGAATTGCGCCGCGAGATCTACGCGACGCTCAAGCCGTGGCAGATCGTCCAGGTCGCGCGTCATCCCAACCGCCCGATCATGCTCGACTACGTCGAGCGGCTGTTCACCGAATTCACCGAGGTCCACGGCGACCGCCGCTTCGCCGACGACAAGGCGATCGTCACCGGCTTCGGCTTCTTCCACGGCCAGCCGGTCGCGGTGGTCGGTCATCAGAAGGGCCGCGATACCAAGCAGAAGATCTTCCGGAACTTCGGCTACGCCAAGCCCGAAGGCTATCGCAAGGCGCTGCGGATCATGGAGCTGGCGCAGAAGTTCAAGCGGCCGGTGATCGTCTTCGTCGACACGCCGGCGGCGTATCCCGGCATCGAGTCCGAGGAACGCGGCGTCGCCGAAGCGATCGCGTTGAATCTCCGCGAGATGGCGCTGCTCGACACGCCGATCGTCGTGATCGTCTGCGGCGAAGGCGGCAGCGGCGGCGCGCTCGGCATCGCGGTCGGCGATCGCATCCTGATGCAGGAGTTCAGCGTCTACAGCGTCATCCCGCCGGAAGGCTGCGCGGCGATTCTGTGGCGCGACGCCAAACGCAAGGTCGAGGCCGCCGAAGCCCTGAAGATGACCGCCATCGACATGCGTCAGCTCCGGTTGATCGACGAGATCGTCAAGGAACCGGCGGGCGGCGCGCATCTGGACCACGCGCAGGCCGCGGCCCTCGTCGACGAGGCGATTTACCGTCACCTGAGCGAACTGTCGGCGATGGACTCCGCCGCCCGTCTCGACGCCCGCTACGCCAAGTTCCGGGCCATGGGCAGCGTCGGCGTCACCGAGCCGGCGCCGCCGGCGGTGCCGGCGCAGGTCCCGCCCGGCGCCTCGAGCTGATGCAGCGCCGCCTCTGGGTAGACGTGCCCGTCGACGGCGCGCGCGTCGATGCCGCGGCCGCCGCCCTCGGCGTGCCGCCGGTCATCGCCCGGTTGTTGTGTCAGCGCGGCCTCGACGATCCCGACGCCGCCCGCCGGTTCCTGGCGCCGTCGCTGTCGCAGCTGCACGATCCATTTTTGCTCGCCGGGATGCGGCCGGCCGTCGACCGCCTGATGGGTGCCATCGCCCGGCGCGAAAAAATCGCCATTCATGGCGACTACGACGTCGACGGCATCACCGCGACGGTGATCCTGCGCCGGGCCATCGAAATCCTGGGCGGCGACGTCGCCCACTTCGTGCCCGACCGGATCAAGGACGGCTACGGCCTGCAGCCGGAAACGATCGAGCGGCTGCATGCCGCCGGCGCGGCGATTGTCGTCTCGGTCGACTGCGGCATCCGTGCCGGCGCCGCGGCGCAGCGGGCGCGCGAGCTCGGTGTCGATCTGATCATCACCGATCACCACGAGCCGGAAGCGACGCTGCCGGCCGCGCTGGCCGTGATCAATCCCAAACGGCACGACTGCGACTACCCGGAGAAGATGCTGGCCGGCGTCGGCGTCGCCCTCAAGCTGGTGCAGGCGCTGCTCCAGGAGAGCGGCCGCGGCGCCGATCTGCTGCCGCACTTCATCAAGGTCGCGGCGATCGGCACGCTGGCCGACGTGGTGCCACTGCTCGGCGAGAACCGCGTCATCGCGCGGTGCGGACTCGACGGTTTGTCGGTCGGTCCGCACGGCGCCGGCATCGAAGCGCTGCTGTCGGAGAGCGGCCTGCTCGGCCGCGCGCTCGACAGCTTTCATGTCAGCTTCGTGATCGCGCCGCGCCTCAACGCCGCCGGCCGGATGAGTTCACCGGACATCGCCGTCGATCTCCTGCTGATGAAGGGCCGGAGCGACGAGATCACCGGACGGGCGCGCGATCTGGCGCGACAGCTTTCCGAGGAAAACACCAGACGGCAGGAACAGGAAGCGACGATCGTTGCCGACGCCAGGCGCATGATCGACAAGGACCCGTCGGTCGGCGCCCAGAACATCCTGATTGTCGCCGGACACGACTGGCACCGCGGCGTCATCGGGATTGTCGCCTCGAAGCTGGTCGAGGCCTACTGCAAGCCGGCGCTGGTGCTCTCGATCGAAGACGGCATTGCCTACGGATCGGGCCGCAGCATTGCCGCGTTCGATCTGCTGGCCGGGCTCGAGTCGGTGGCCGATGTGTTTCTCCGCTTCGGCGGCCACAAGGTGGCGGCCGGCGTCACCCTCGACGCGGCGCGCATCGGCGAACTCCGCGCGCGGTTGACGCTGTGGGCCAACGACCGGCTGAGCCCGCAGGACCTGGTGCCGCGGCTGCGCATCGACGCGCCACTCGGCCTGCGCGAGATCTCGAGCGAGGTGATCGAAGGCCTCAACCGCCTCGGGCCGTATGGCGCGGCCAATCCCAAGCCGGTGTTTCGCGCCTCGCCGGTGGATCTGATCGAAGCCCCGCGCCGCCTCAAGGACCGCCATCTTGCCTTGCGCGTCAAACAGAATGGCCGCGCGTTTCGAGCGATGGCATGGCGGGCGATCGACCGTGAAGCCTATTTGACGGCCAATCGATACGGACTGGAGCTGGCGTATTCGCTCGAGCAGAGCGAGTACCGCGGAGAAAAAGTGGTCGAGTTGACGGTCGCCGACGTCCGCGTTCCACAGGAGATTCTGGTGTGAGGTGGCAGCGCGCCGCGCGGTGGCTGTTTGCGATCGCCGGCCTCGGCTGCGCGGTGGCGCTCTATGTGCTGACGCGCGAGCGGCCGGCCGCCATCAACCGTGAGGAAGGCCCGGTGCTGACGAAGGGCGCGACCGCGCAGTCGAGCGGCGGCGTGGCCAACCGCTATCGCCTCAACCTGCTGATCGCCTCGATCGAACATCACGGCGAAGAAGTCTTCGAAGACGGGCGCGTGGTCTGGAAGCGCGCCACCATGACCTTCAAAGAAGACGGCACCGTCATTTCGGCCGACAGCATCGAGTCGAAAGGGAAGTCCGGCGGTCAGGGCATGCCCGCGGAGCTGGTCCTCACCGGCACGGTCAAGCTGACCGGCAAGGACGGCGAGACCGCTGAAGCCGACGCAGCCACCTATAACGAAACCACCGGCATCCTGGTCATCCCCGACGACGTCAAATTCACGCGCGGCAAGATGGCCGGCAGCGGCAAGAAGGCGACCTACACGCGCCAAACCGGGGTCTTTCTGATCCAGGAAGAGGGCCACGTCGTCCTGCTGCCGACCGATACGAGCGGGCCGGTCGACGCCAGGTCGACGTCGGTGACATTCAATCGCGCCAATCGCTCGATGCTCTTCGCCGGCAAGGCGGTAATCACCCGCGCCGACGAAACGATGTCGAGTGAAAACGCGACGCTATATCTCGCCGACACCGATGACACCTTCCGCGTCATCGAGTTGCGCGCCAACGCCCGCGTGACGCCGATGCCCGGCAAGCCCTCGAGCGTGCCCGACATGCAGGCCGACAACATCGACCTTGCGTTCTATCCGGCCACGCAGATGCTGCAGCAGGGACATCTCGCCGGCAACGCCCGCATGGTGCAGACCGGCGAGCGCGGCGCGCGGTCGATCATCGCGCCGACGATCGACTTCGGGACCGCGCCCGACGGCAAGACGCTCACGCGCCTGGACGCGCGCAAACCGGTCGAAGTGCAGTTGCCGGCCTCCAAGGACGCTCCGGCGCGCCGCGTCACCGCGCAGACCCTGGTCGCGCAGGGCGACGATCAGCACGGACTGACGCGCGCGTTGTTCGAGGGCGGGGCGAGGTTCGAAGAGATGATTCCCGCGGCCGCCGGACAGCCGGCGCGGACGCGGGTCGGCGAGGCCCGCAGCCTGAGTCTCGCTCTCAAGGGCCAGCTCGACACCATCGACGACGCGACGTTCACGGACAACGTCAAGTTCGTCGACGGCGACACCACCGGCGTCGGCGACATCGGCATCTACTACTCGGCGCGCGAAGAGTTATGGCTGCAGCCGCAGCCCAGGAACACCAGGCGGCCGCCGAATGTGATCAGCCAGGACATGACCATCGACGCGGCCGAGATCATCAAGGTCGACTTGAAGAACGACAACGTCTCGGCCAAACGGGATGTCAAGACGGTGATGGCCAACAGCGACAAGGGCGCCACGAAGTCCGCGTCGACGCTCTTCGATCCAACCAAGAAGGTCCTGGGTTTCGGCGACGAGTTCGCCTACGACAGCGCCAGGAAGACCGCGCGGTTCGTCGGCGCCCGAACGAAACCCGCGCAACTGCGGCAGGTCGACAATGAGGACGTCACCGAAGTCTTCGGTCTGGAGCTGGTCCTGTTCAAGGACACCAGCGACCTCAACGCGACCGGTGCGGTCCGCTCGATCTTCAGCGTCACCGACGACGGCGCGCCGGCTTCCGGGACCAAAGCGGCCACGCCCGCGGTGAAGCGCCGCTACGACATCACCAGCGAGACGCTCGTCTACAAAGACGGCGCCCATCTGGCGACGTACACCGGAACGCCAGGCGTCCCCGCCATTCTCAAGGCCGGCACCGAGGGCAACATCGAAGCGGCCCGCATCGACCTGCGCCTCGCCGAAGCGTCGCGATCGCTCGAACGGCTCGACGCCGCGCGCAGCAAGGACCCGCGCGGCGACTTCACCGGCGAGACGATTTTCGCGACGCTCGAGGGCGGCCGCGAGGCCCGCGGCGATGTTCTGATCTACGATGCGCTCACCGGACGTTACACATTGAAGGGCAAACCGCTGTTCATCAAGTCGAAGGAAAGCGACGGCACCTGCAGCCTTTCGAGCGGGTCGGAAGCGATGTTCTCGAAAGCGGGCGGCGACCCGCAGTTCCCGCGCGAGAAAAACCCCGGCGGGTCGTCCTCGGAGAAGAAGGACTGTTCCATTTCGATCAAGGCCATCAAATAGATGGCGACGCTGCGGACAGAACAGCTCACCAAGTCATTCGGCGGGCGCACCGTGGTGCGCAACGTCAGCCTCGACGTCTCGTCCGGCGAAGTCGTCGGCTTGCTCGGCCCCAACGGCGCCGGCAAGACGACGACGTTCGGGATGGTCGTCGGCCTGACCGGCCCCGACTCGGGACGCGTGCTGCTCGATGACCTCGACGTCACCTCGGACCCGATGTACATCCGCGCCCGCAAGGGCATCGGTTACCTGCCGCAGGAAGCCTCGATTTTCCGGGGCCTGACCGTCGAGCAGAACATCCTGGCGATCCTCGAGACCCTGTCGATCGACGGCGCGACGCGGCGGGCACGGCTCGCCGAGCTGCTCTCGGAGCTGAACCTGACGCCGCTGGCGCGGTCGAAGGCCTACACCTTGTCCGGCGGCGAACGCCGGCGCGTCGAGATCACCCGCGCGCTCGTCAACCGGCCGCAGTTCATGCTCCTCGACGAGCCGTTTGCCGGCATCGACCCGATCGCGGTCTCGGACATTCAGAAAATCGTCGTCCACCTCAAGGATCGCGGCATCGGCGTCCTGGTCACCGACCACAACGTCCGCGAAACACTGAAAATCACCGATCGCGCCTACATCGTGCACGATGGCGTGATCTTCAAGAGCGGCACCCCGGGGAGCCTGGCGGCCGACGAGGAAGTCAAGCGTATTTATCTCGGGGCCGATTTCCGGTTGGACTAAAGCCGGATAAGATTGAGGTCGGGACAAGACACGGACGCATGGCGATTCAGCAGAAACTCCACGCGCGGCTGGTTCAGAAGCTCATCCTGACGCCGTCTCTGCAGCAGGCAATCAAGCTGCTGCCGATGACGACGGTCGAGCTGGCCGAATTGCTGAACCAGGAAATGGTCGAGAACCCGATGCTCGAAGAGGTTCCGACCGAAGAGACCGCCCAGGATCCGGCGCAGGTCGCCGAGCAGGCCGAAGTCGACAAGCAGGCCGAGAAAAAGAAGGAAGATTCCTGGGACGATCAGGATTACGAGTACTTTTTCGGCGAGTACCTCGACGACGGCTACCGCCCGCGCCAGCCGCAGGAAGTCAAAGAGCTACCGCCGATCGAGAACACGCTGTCCTCGAAGGGCTCGCTCGCCGACCACTTGACCTGGCAGCTGAACCTGCAGGCCGCCGACGACACCACCCGCGAGATCGGCATCGCCATCATCGGCAACATCGACGACGACGGCTACCTCGTCGCGTCGGTCAACGAAATCGCGCAACTCGGAGAATGGGACGTCTCCCAGGTCGAAAAAGCGCTCGAGCACGTCCAGGGCTTCGATCCGATCGGCGTCGGCGCCCGCGACCTCCAGGAATGCCTGCTGCTGCAGCTGCGCCACCACGGATTCGGCGGGACGCCGGTCGAGACGCTGGTGCGCGACCATTTGCGCCTGCTTCAGCACAACAAGATCCTCGAGCTCGCCAAGGCGCTCAACTGCGAGCCTGAAGAGATCAAGGCGCACCTCGACGTCATCAAGCACCTCGATCCGAAGCCGGGCTCGCGTTACAGCCCGTCGGATTCGCAGTACGTCATCCCCGACGTCTACATCATCAAGACCGACGAGGGCTACAAGGCGGTGCTCAACGAAGACGGCCTGCCGCAGCTCCGCATCAGTCCGGTCTACCGTCGCCTGCTCGACAAGAGCGGGGAGAACTCGGACGAAACCCGGGCCTACGTCAAAGACAAATTCAAGTCGGCGCTGTGGCTGCTCAAGTCGGTCGACCAGCGGCAGAAGACGATCCTGAAAGTCGCGACCAGCATCATCACGTTCCAACGCGCCTTTCTCGACAGCGGCATCGAGCATCTGCGGCCGCTGGTCCTGCGCGACGTCGCCAACGACATCGGCATGCACGAGTCGACGGTCTCGCGCGTCGTCAACAACAAGTACATGCACACGCCGCAGGGTGTGTTCGAACTGAAGTACTTCTTTCACAGCGGCATCAGCAGTTCGTTCGGCGAGAGCGTCTCGTCGGTGACGATCAAGCAGCGGATCCGCAAGATCATCGAAGCCGAGGACGCCAAGCGTCCGCTCAGCGACTCGAAGATCATGAACATTCTCCAGAAGGAAGGCCTCGTGCTGGCGCGACGCACGATCGCCAAGTATCGGGAAGAGCTCAAGATTCCGACGTCGAACCAGCGCAAAGTAATGTTCTGATCGGCGCGCGTCGACGGGCAGGGCCGGACAGCTATCTCCAAGCACTGGCTGACAGATGACACTCACGGTCACGGGTAAACAAGTCAACGTCACGGCGAGCATCCGCGAGCAGATCGCCCGCAAGCTGCGCCGGATCGGGCGCCGGCTGAACGACAGCATCGTCTCGGTCGCGTGCGTGCTGACGGTCGAACGTCAGCAGGCGGTCTGTGAAATGACCCTGCACGCCCGTGGCGACCACATGCTCCACGGCATCGGCCGTCATAACGAGATGCGCGGCGCGATTGCGGCGGCGTTCGTCAAGGTCGAGCATCAGGCCCAGAAGCTCGCCGACAAATGGAAGACGCGCCGCAAGACCCGGCTGCCGGTAACCCGGCCGTCGCGGCCCGCCCCGGCCGAGCCGGCGGCGGCGGCACGGCGTCGGCGGACGCGAGGGTAGCTCGGTGACAGGCGGCGTCAGTGTCGGCGCCCTGGTCGGCGCGCGTGGCGCCGCCAACGGCCTCGATCTCGACGTGCTGGCCGGCGCCGCCGGGCTCGAACGCCGGATCACGCTGCCGTACATCCAGAAAACCGGGCTCGCGGTCGCCGGCTTCGACGAATACCTGCGCAGCGGTCGCGTCCTGGTCTTCGGCGAAAGCGAGATCCGGTTTCTCGAACGGCTGTCGCAGCCCGAACGCGCCCAGGCGCTGCGGCGGCTGTTCACCCGCGATTTGCCGTGCGTGCTGATTACGACCGCGCTCGACGGCCCCGTCGAGCTCGCCTCGGAGGCGGAGCGCGCCGGCGTGCCGCTGTTGCGCACGGCGCTGTCGACGCCGATCGCGATCGCGCGGCTGACCAACCTGCTCGAGGACCATCTGGCGCCGAGTGAGATCCGCCACGGCGTCCTGCTCGACATTCTCGGCCTCGGCGTGCTGCTCACCGGGGAAAGCGGCATCGGCAAAAGCGAGTGCGCCATCGATCTCGTCGTCCGCGGCCACCGGCTGGTGGCCGACGACACGGTCGAGATCCGCTGTCGCGGCGAGGCCATCCTGATCGGCACGTGCCCGGAGCTGACCCGGCACCACGTCGAGATTCGCGGGCTCGGCCTGGTCAACGTCACCGATCTGTTCGGCGTCTCGGCGACGCGCGCCTCGAAGCGCGTCGAGCTCGTCGTTCATCTGGAACGCTGGGAGTCAGGCCGCGAGTACGACCGGCTCGGCATCGAATCCTCGGCGGTCGGCATCCTCGGCGTCCAAGTCCCGTGCGTGACGATGCCGGTCGCGCCGGGACGGAACCTCGCGATGCTCGTCGAAGTGGCGGCGCGCAATCAGCTGCTGCGCTCGCGCGGCCGGCATGCGGCGCGGCTGCTCGCCGAGCGGCTTGAACGCCAGCTCGAGCGCCTCGCCGATCGCGACGACGATCCGGAGGCCGACGGTCTGTGAGCGCCCGCAAGCGCTCCGCGGTCAAGCTCGGGCCCAAGGCGGCGGCCTTTGTCGTCGTCACCGGCCTTTCGGGAGCGGGGAAGTCGCACGCGATTCGTGCCCTCGAAGACCTCGGCTATTTCTGCGTCGACAACCTGCCGGTCGCGTTGATCCCGACGTTCGCGGATCTGACGCTCAACCCGCGCGGGGAAATGCGCCGCGCCGCGGTCGTCGTCGACGTCCGTGAAGGCAGCGGCCTGGCTCGGTTCCCAACCGTCTACAAGGCGCTCAAGCGGCGCGCGCCCGATCAGATTCGGCTGGTCTTCCTCGACGCCGCTGACGCCGCGCTGGTCCGGCGCTTCAGCGAAACGCGGCGGCCGCATCCGCTCGGCGACGATCGCTCGGTGAGCGAGAGCATCGCCGAGGAGCGCCGGCGGCTGCAGCCGATGCGCCGGCTGGCGGATCAAGTGCTCGACACCAGCGCGCTGACGGTGCACGAGCTGCGCCGGCGGATTCTCGAATCGACCGGCGGCGCCGAGACCGTCACGCCGCTCGTCGTCACGATCATGAGCTTCGGCTTCCGCCGCGGCGTGCCGCCCGACGCCGATCTCGTCTTCGACGTGCGCTTCCTTCCCAATCCGCACTTTGTGACCTCGCTGCGGCCGTGGAGCGGCCGTCATGCGCGCGTCGCCAACTTCGTGCTGCGCGCGCCGGCGGCAGGAAAGTTCCTCCGCCTCACCACCGGACTGCTGAAGTTCCTGCTGCCGCAGTACATCGCCGAGGGCAAGACCTACCTGACGATTGCAATCGGCTGCACCGGCGGCCGCCATCGATCGGTGGCGCTCGCCGAAGCGCTGGGCCGGCGGCTGCGGAAAGCGCGCGGCATCCAGTTGCGCGTCCGTCACCGCGACGTCGCGGAGGAATAGAGGGTTCGCCGATGACATCCGACCTGGCGATTGGCGTCGTCGTCGTCACTCACGGGCAGCTCGCGACCGAGTTGCTCAACGCCGCCGAGATGATCGTCGGCGACCTGCCGCGTTTCGCCGCGGTGTCGATCGGCTGGCATGACGACGTCAACGTCGCGCGCGAGGCGATTCAGCGCGCGGTCGCGCGCGTCGATCAGGGCGCCGGAGTGCTGGTGTTGACCGACATGTTCGGCGGCACGCCATCGAACCTGGGGTTGTCGCTGCTCGAGGCGGGCCGGGTCGAGGTCGTCACCGGCGTCAACCTGCCGATGCTGATCAAGCTGGCGCGCGCGGAGGCGGGGGATCTGCTGGCGATCGCCCGGCAATTGTGCGACCACGGCCGCGCCGCGATTCGCGTCGCTTCCGAGCTGCTGCGCGCCGATCGCGAATCCGGGGGCCGCGACACGTGATCGCGCGCGAGATCCCGATCGTCAACCCACTTGGCCTGCACGCGCGCGCGGCGGCGCGCTTCGTCAAGCTTGCCGGCGGCTTCCGCAGCCAGATCAAGGTCACACATCGCGCCCGGACGGTCGACGGCAAGAGCATCCTCGGCCTGCTGCTCCTCGCCGCGGCGCGTGGATCGACGGTTACCGTCGCCGCCGACGGCCCGGACGAGACCGGCGCGCTCGATGCGCTGGCGGACCTCGCCGCGCGCGGCTTCGAGGACGCATGATCAAGCTCACCGGCCGCGGCGTCGCCCCCGGGGTGGCGGTCGGCCGCGCCGTTGTCGCGGTCCGCGAAGCCCGCCAGGTCCGCTACCGGCTCGCGACCAGCGGCGTCGATCGTGAGCGGCAGCGGCTTCGCGCCGCCAAGGAGCGCACCCGCGTCGAACTGGAAGAGATCTCGACGCGGATCTCGCGCACCGTCGGGCACGCGCAGGCGGCGATCTTCGCCGCGCAGTTGCTGATGCTCGACGACCCGATGCTGACGCGCCGCGCTGACGAGCTGATCCGCAGCGAGAAGATCAACGCCGACTGGGCGCTCGAGCGCGCGATGCAGGAACTGCACGAAGTGTTCGCGCGCGAGGGCGACGCCTGGCTGCGCGAGCGCGTCGGCGACCTCGCCGACGTCGGCGGACGGCTGCTGCGCAACCTGCGGCCGGGCCGCGATCCGATCGTCGATCTCGTCCTCGAGCTCGAGCCGCCGGTGATTCTCGTCGCCGACGAGCTGCCGCCGTCGGCGGCGGCGCAGATCGACTGGACCCGGGTTCGCGGCCTGGTGTGCGACATCGGCAGCCCGACGCATCACACCGTCATCCTGGTGCGATCGCTCGGCGTCCCGGCGGTCGTCGGCCTCGGCGGCGCGACGCAGGTGATTCTGCCCGGCCAGACGGTGGCGCTCGACGGCGCCACCGGCGAGGTGGTCAGCGAGCCGTCGGAGGACGCGCTCGAGCGCTGGCAGCAGCGCGCGCAGATCCAGCTCGCCGGCATCCGCGCCCTCGAGGACCTGCGCGAGCAGCCGGCCGCCACCGCCGACGGCGTGCGCATCCGCCTCGACGCGAATCTGGAGATCGCCGAGGAAGTCGCGCGCGTCCGCGACGCCGGCGCCGAGGGCATTGGCCTCTACCGCAGCGAGTTCCTGCTCGACGCCGCGCATCCCGACGCGTCGAGCGAAGACGCGCAGTACGAGACCTATCGCGCCCTGCTCGCGGCGATGAACCCGCTACCGGTGACGATTCGCACCTTCGACGCGGGAGAAGATCGCTGGGTGGTGACCCCGCGCGCCGGCGGCCATCGCGAGCGCTTCGGCCTGCGCGGGATTCGCGCCGCGCTGCAGCACGACGATCGCTTCCGCCAGCAGATCCGGGCGCTGCTGCGCGCCGC
Source organism: Vicinamibacterales bacterium (assembly GCA_036274055.1). GTDB lineage: Bacteria > Acidobacteriota > Vicinamibacteria > Vicinamibacterales > SCN-69-37 > DASUGM01. The sequence continues at coordinate 35,240 of DASUGM010000304.1, forward strand.
CGACGCGGGGACGCTGCGCATCCTGCTGCCGTTCGTCTCGTCGGCCGCCGAGATGCAGCGCGCCCGGGACCTGATCGACGAAATCGCCCGCGAGATGCGGGCCGACGTCCGCGTCCCGATTGGCGCGATGATCGAAGTGCCGGCAGCGGCGCTGACCGTCGATCACCTGGCGCGCTGCGCCGACTTTCTCAGCGTCGGCACCAACGACCTGATCCAGTACACTCTCGCGGTGGACCGCACCGATGAACGCCTGGCCGGGCACTACGAACCGGCATCGCCGGCGGTGCTGCGGCTGCTGCGGACGATTGCCGGCGCGTCGCGCCGCGCCGGTTGCGATCTCTCGGTGTGCGGAGAGATGGCCGCCGATCCGCTGCTGGTCGCGCTGCTCGTCGGTCTCGGGTTCCGCAAGTTCAGCATGACCCCGGCCGCGATTCCCGTCGTCAAAAGGGGACTGACGACGTTGCATACGCGCGACGCCGCGGTCGCGGCCCGCCACGCGCTGCGCGCGACTACCGCCGAGGACGTGCACGCGATCCTCGCGCCGATCGCCGACGCCATGCACCGCGCCGCGGTCAGCCACGGCGCGCCCAATTGAACCGCTTTGGAACGAGGGCAGGAGCCAGTCGATGAACGACGTGACACGAGTAGACAAACCCTGGGGCTACGAGCTCCACTGGGCGAAGACCGACCGCTACGTGGGCAAGCTGATCCACATCAACAAGGGCCACGCGCTCAGCTTGCAGTACCACAACCAGAAGGACGAGACGATCTTCCTCTGGTCAGGCAAGATGCTGTTCGAGATCGAAATCAATGGCGAGCTGACCAAACGCGAGATGCAACCCGGCGAGTCCATCCATGTGGCGCCGCCGACGGTGCATCGAATGACCGCGCTCGAGGACTGCGACGTCTTCGAAGTCTCGACGCCCGAGCTGCACGACGTGGTCCGGCTCGAAGATCGCTACGGGCGCTCGGACAAGAAATAGGCCGACAATATTTTCAGTACTTCGGGTACTTCGGGTACGCGGGGTACTTCGGGTACGCGGAACGAGGCTTCGCCGGGCTCACTTTCTCCACAGGTACTCTGACCGGGATCTCAGTCGCAGTACCTGTTGAGGAAAGTAGGCCCGGCGGAGCCTCGTTCCGCGTACCCGAAGTACCCCGCGTACCCGAAGTACCCGGAGTACCAGACAGGTTTCCGCTTACTGTTCAGCCGCCCAGAACACCGCGCGCAGCAGCAGGCCCAACTCGCGCTGATCGGGATTGCCCGGCTGCTCGCGTGCCGGCGAAAACGTCGCCGTCGTTGTCAACCGCAGTTCGTTGTCGCCGGCACCGCGCGAGAGCACGACCCATGCCCGCGTGGTCTCTTCTTCGGTCGGCCGGAGGCGATCGAGCACGACGCCGTTGAAGGACACCTCGATCGTCGGCGCAGCACGCAGGATTGCCGGGGGCAGGTGGAAGGCGATCGTCAGTCGCCCACGCTTGACCGACCCGGGGAAGGTGATCTCGCCAGACCGTCCCATCCAGCGAAAGGTGTCGGTGTCGCGCCCTTCTCGTCCGTACCAGCCGTCGAGATATCGGATCTGCTCGGACTCGCGGACCGAGACGGTGAAGTTCCGCTGCCGGAGCACGCGCCATAACTGATCGTGGGGCCACTGGAACGTCACACCGGACGGCGCCGGCTCGCCGTCCATGACCCACGACTTCTCCTCGAGCAGCGGCACCTCCGCCGGGTGTTTGAAGATGCGCAGGTCGTAATCCTGTAACTGCCAGAATCCGTGAGGTCGAAACGCGTCCTGCACGTAAACGACCGAAGACGGCGGCAGGTGAGCGCCCACCCACTGCATCGCCGCGACCGGCGGCGAATCCGACCCGGCCTGTAACCGCACCGCCGGCCACGTCCAGGCGGCGAAGGCGGCAATCAGCACCGTGCTCGCGCCGGCGAAGAGCCGGGGGCGGTACAGCGTCAGGGCCGCGAGGCCGTCGGCGGCCAGCAGGGCATGCATCGGCAGATAGGCGATTGAGTAGCGGCCCCGCGTCGAGACGTCGAGCATGAGCCACGAGAAGATCGCGATCGGCAGGAACGTGATCAGCGTCAGCCACGGCGGTGTTCGCCGCTGCGTCGCAGCCACGATCAGCGACAACAGCGCGAGGCCGAGCAGCGCCGTCATCTGCTGCCACTGTCCGAACGGACGCGCCAGGAACGTCCACGCCACTTCATAGAGCGGCGGCCTGGTGGCGCTCTGAAACGAGTCCACGTCGCGGACCCACTGACTCTGGCCCCGCAACGCGTCGAGATAGTCGGCGACCGAAGTCGATCCCAGTGCGGCACCGAGATAGCTGGCGAACACGATCACGCCACCGATGGCGATCGCCGTCGCCACCGCGGCGAATCGGCGCGCCCTGAGCTGAGCCGTAGCGCCAAAGACGGCCGGCACGGCGCCCATCAGCAGGCTGGCCGGCCGAATGCCGCCGGCGATCCCCAGCAGGGCCGCGCCGGCCACCAGCGCGCGCGGATGGCGCCGGCCGCGCAGCAGCAACCCGCTTGCGGCGATGGCGGCCACGGCGCCGGGCAGGTCGCTGAGCGCGGTGCCGCCGTAGACCCAGACGTTGGGCAGGAAGGCGAACAGCGCCGCGCCGCTGATCGCGACGGCGAACGGCAAGCCCAGCTCGAGCGCCAGCCACGCGACGGCCGGGAAGACGAGCATCGCGCCCGCGGTCACGGCCGTCTGCAGCGATCGGAACTCGGACGCGACCAGGAGATGAACCCCCTTGGCCGCGAGAACGAACAGCGGATATCCGGGCGGATGCGGCGACAGGCCGACGTTGTAGTCGAGGACGCCGCGCATGAACAGCACTTCGTCCCAGTCGAAAAACGAGTGCGCGATCGCGGCGAGCCGCGTCAGCGCAATCAGCACCGCGATGACGACGAAGATGCGCGTCTGGCGCGTCGTCACGGCATCGCGGCGGGGTTAGAACGGAATGTCGTCATCGTGCGGCGCGTCGACAGCCGCCATGTCCGCCGGCGCGTGATCCGACGTCGCCGACTCGGCGTAGCCGCCGCGGGCACGCTGACCGCCGCCGCCTCCGCCGCCGAGCAGCACGATCTTGTCGGCCTTGATCTCCGTCGTCTTCTGCTTGGTGCCGTCCTTGGCGTCCCATTCGCGAGTCTGGATGCGGCCCTCGACGTAGATCTGCTTGCCCTTGGTCAGATACTCGTGCAGCGACTCCGCGGTTTTGCCCCAGATCACGATCCGGTGCCACTGCGTGTCTTCTTTCTTCTGTCCCTCACGGTCGGTGAATTTCTCGGTCGTCGCGAGGCTGACAGTCGCGACCGGCGTGCCGCCGGCGGTGAATCGAATCTCTGCATCCCGGCCGAGATTGCCGACCAGGATGGCCTTGTTGACGCTGCCCATCGGGGAGTCCTTCTTCAGTCTTCGGTCTGTGTGATTCGGAGGCGGCGGCTAGTCGCCGCCCTTGATTTTCTTGAGCCCTTGCTCGGCGTTGATTGCCTGATTGGTGTTCGGGTACTGCTTGATCAACGCTTCCCACGTCGCGCGCGCCTGAGCGGGATTCTTGAGCTTGTCGAGCAGCGTCACGCCCTTCATGTACATCGCGTCGCGAGCATATTCGTTGTCTTTGTAGTTCGCAATCACCTTGTCGTAGGCGGCCACCGCTTCCTTCGCCTTGCTGCCGGCGTTGTAGGACTCGCCGATGTAGAACTGCGCTTTCGCGGCCTCGGTCGAGGCCGGGAAGGTCTTGATCACTTCCTCGAAACCCTCGATCGCGAGCGTGTAGCGGCCCTGCAGGTAGTCGGCCATCGCCGGATTCATCAGCGACGCGGGTGACGCCGGCATCTGCGGCAGACGCGGCGTCGCCGCCGTCCCGGCTGACGCCGCCGGATCGCTCCCCGCGGTCGGCGGCTGGAGCAGCCCAATCAGCACGCTGACCTGGTCGTAGAGCATCCGCACGCCTTCGCGGACGGCGGCAATCTCCTGCGTCGTCTGGGTGGTGCGCAGGGCGCTGTCCTCGAGCTTCTCGCGCATGGTCTGCATCGTGTTCTGCAGCCCGGTGATGGTGAGGCGCTGATCGGCGAACCCTTTGCTGGTCGCGGTTTCCTGGTCGACGAGACGTTTGTCGAGCGCCTTCATCTGCTCCGCGAGCTGGCTGACCATCGCGGCGAGGCGGGTGAGCTGTTCCTGATTCTGGCGAAGTTCGCCGAGCAGGATGGCTTCGGACCGGCTCTGCGCCGCGGCGGGGACGGCCGCAATCGTCGCGATCAGCAGGGCCGCGAGGAGGAAACGTCGCGGGGTCATACCCCTCATTTTATTTCGAGACCAGCATGAAATGCGCGCGGCGATTCTGCGACCAGGCGCGCTCCTCGTGCCCCGGATCGAACGGGAACTCCTTGCCGTAGCTCACGGTCCGCAACCGATCGGCGGCAATCCCGAGCGACATCAGGTAGTTTTTCGCGCTCAGCGCCCGGCGATCGCCGAGCGCCAGGTTGTACTCGGCGGTGCCACGCTCGTCGCAATGGCCTTCGACCGTGATCACCCAGGTGCTGTACTGCTTGAGCACGCTCGCGTTCGCTTCGAGGATCTTCTTCGACGCGTCGTCGATCTCGTCGCTGTCGTACAGGAAGTAGATCGGCTTGAGCGGCGAGTTCTCCGGCTTGTTGATCTCGTCGATCGCCATCGCGTTCAGATCTTTGCCGCCGGTGGACGTCACCGGCGGGTTGTCGATGATCGTCGGCGGCTGAGGCGGCACTGGCGCCGGCGGCGGGGGAGTGCCACCGCCAGCCGGCGCCGTCGGCCCGCCGGACGCGGGCGGGAAAGCCACCGGGGGCTTCTTCTTGCAGCCGGCCACGGCCAGGGCCGTCACCGCCAGAGTGACGATCAATACGGAGATACCGGAGCGTCTCATCATCTGCCTCATGGGGAGCGGTCAGCGAATCGGCTGCCAGCTCGGATACGTGTTGTTGCCCGTGTTGGTAATCTGCCGGACATCGCTGCCGCGCCGATCGACGATGGCGATCTGATCCTTGCCCCAGCGCGACGTCGTGAACGCGATGTGCCGGCCGCTCGGCGAGACCGCCGGGCTGCCGTTGTCGCCCTTGCCGTCGGTGAGCACCGTGACCTGCCGGCTCACGAGGTCGAGCAGCGAAATGTCGTGGCCGAAGTTCGAGCCGGAGGTGAACGCGATGAAGCCCAGCGTCGACCACGTCGGACGATCGACGCGCTGGTCGATGAGGCGTTCAATCGCCTGGCCGCTGATCCCGATCAAATACAGCTGCGGCGTGCTGCCGGTGGCGCGATCGGAGGTGAAGGCAATCTGCTGCCCGTTGGGAGACCAGGTCGGATTCTGATCGGCGGCGGGATGATTGGTCAGGTTGCGGGCGTCGCCGCCGTCGGCGTTGGCGATCCAGATGTCGTAGTTGCCGGATCGATTCGACACGTACGCGATCTTGCTCCCGTCGGGCGACCACGCCGCCTGATTGTTCTGCACCCGATCGTTGCCGTTGCCGGGCCGTCGCAGCCCGCGCCCGGCTTCGGCGAGATTCGCGACGTAGATGTCGGGAAAGCTCGTCTGATACGACGTGAACACGATCTGGTTGCCGTTCGGCGACCAGCGCGAGTGGATATTCAAGCTGTTGTTGAACGTGAATCGCTGCTGATTCGCGCCGTCGTAATCGGAGACATAGATCTCCTTGCCCGAAACGGGCACGCCGGTACGAGTACTCATTCGTGCCGAGTCGCGATCCGACGAGAACGCCAGCCGCGTCCTGGCGACGCCGTCGAGCCCGCGCTTCTTCTTGTGAATGTCGTCGGCGATCGAATGCGAGCAGAAGCGCGGGTTGGCCAGCGCGCAGTGCTCGTAGAGTGACGAGAACCCGATCTGACCGGCGGCCGGGCTGCCCGGCGCGCCGACGATGTCGATCTTGACGCTGAACTCCTTGCCGGAGCGGGTCACGGTGCCGATGACCACCGCGTCGGCGCCAGCGCCGGACGAGCCCCAATCCGGTCGTTGGGCGACGTCCTCGGGACGCGCCGGCGCGCCCAACGACGCCGTCTTGGCGCGAGGCACCAGCGAGTACTCGCGCTCGAAGTCGAAGTCGGCCCAGAGCACGTCGGCCAGCAGCTTGCTCAGCGCCGCCGCGTCGGCATCCCCGCTCGGCACGACGAAGTCCGCCACCGCGAGCACGGTTCGCTTGGTCGTCGAACTGAGGGTCACCGAGAGTTCCGCCTGCTGCGCCGGCGCCGTCTGCTGCTCGGTCGCGACGACGTCGCGGGTGGCGACGGGCACCGCGATCGTCGCCAGCGCGGCGACGGCCGCGCCAATCACTGTCGTTCGAACCTGAAGTCTGCGCATGTTCACCTGGAGCTGTGGTCGAAGCCGAGACGGATGATCAACGTCTTGTTCGGGTACGCCGACGGCAGCGGCGGCAGTCTGGACATCTGCAGCGCCCGTTGCGCGGCGCGGTCGAGCAGACCAATGCCCGACGGCTGCGTCACCTCGGCGCCCGTGATCGAACCATCCTTGTTGATCGTGAAGCGAATGATGGTCATCCCCCTGCCGTTCGGATCGCGCTGCCAATTCGAACGAATGATGTTCGAGAACGTCGTGATGTATTCCGGACAACAGAAATTCGCGAGATCGGTTTCGCCGCCGGTGCCTTCGCCGCCTGGAATCGTCAATCCCTCGCCAAGCGTCTGCACGCCGGTATCAACCCGCGCCGTGCCTTGCGCGACCCGCTGGCCGGTGGTCGGCGGGCGAGTGTCGGTCGTCGGCTTGGGTGTCTCGACCGGTTTGATCGGCGCCTGCGGCGTGCTCTTGACGAGCGCGGCCGACGGATCCGGCTTCTGTTCGGGCGGACGCGGCGGCGTCCGCACCGGCGGCGCCACAGCTTCCACGGTCTTCGAACTGATCTGCGTCGTGCCGCTCGTCTTTTGTCCCGGCGAGCCGGCGAGGCTGATCGTCATCACCTGCGTCTGCGGCCGCGCGTCGGTGAACCACGACCGCGGCAGCACGAAGAGCAGGATCACCGCGCCGATGTGGACGGCGAACGAAAAGCTCAGCGTCCGATTGAGCGCGCGTGGGGCGCGCTCGTGCCAGTCGACGTTCGATCGCGTCGCCACCGTAGTCGTCGTCACGGCCGGCCTCCGCCGCCGATTGGCTGCGTCTGCAGGTTGACGTTGACGACGCCGCCGGCTTTCAGCGCGTCGGCCACCGTGACCGTCTCCTGCATCGTCACGCCGCCGTCGGTGGCGAGCATCACGTCCTTCTTGGTCTTGCCTTCCATCGCCTGGCGAATGCGCGTGTCGAGGAACTCGAGCTTGACCCACTGACCGTCGATCATGACGCGCTGATCGCGGCGGAACGAGATCGGCACGGTCACCGTCACCGGCGCGCTCGCGGCCGGCATGTTCTTGCCCTTCGGCAGCGTCACCTGCAGCCCCTGCTGCATCATCGGCGCGGCGACCATGAAGATCACGAGCAGCACCAGCATCACGTCGACGAGCGGGACGACGTTGATCTCGGCGAGCGAACTCGACACCCGCGCCGACCGGCCGCGCCGGCCGCCGAGCCGCCCCGCCGACGACGACAGCGAATCAAGCTTCGGCATCGCGTCCCGTCCTCACGTGAAATTGCGTTCGGCGATGGTCAGAAACTCCATCGAGAAGTCGTCCATCTCGTTGGAAAACTTCTTCACGTTGCTGAGAATGTCATTGTAGAAGTAGACCGCGGGAATCGCCGCGAATAGTCCGGCCGCGGTGGCGATCAGCGCCTGCGAGATCCCCGGCGCGACCACGCCGAGGCTGGTCGAGCCCTGGGACGCGATGCTCTGAAACGACATCATGATCCCCCACACGGTGCCGAACAACCCGATGTACGGCGAAATCGACGCGGTGGTGGCCAGAAACGTCATCCGTTGTTCGAGCTTGCTGATTTCCGCCGTCGACGCGCGCAAGAGCGCGCGGTCCACCGACTCGAGGCTTCTCAAGGTAGGACGCGCGGCCGCCGCGCCCGGCTTCGGATCGCCGGCGCTGCGCAACTGCGCATTCAGTTCCGCATAGCCCGCCTGAAACAAGCCGACCAGCGGACTCGCGGCGACGTTGGCACAGACCGCCTGGACTTCGGAGAAGCGTGAGCTCTTCCGGAACACGTCGAGGAATTGCACCGTCTGCCTTGCGGCGCGCGCCAGCTGCATCTTCTTGAAAATGATGATGCCCCACGAGCCCGCCGAAAAAATCAGCAGCGTCGCCAATACCGCCAATTCGACGGCTCCGGCGTGCGACAGGGAAGTCAGAAGATCTTGAGATTGCGCCGCTGCGTCAGACGTTCCTGCAGCGGCGCCTTGATTCTGGAGCGCCAGAACCAGCGTTCCGAGCAAGCGCAACACGCCCTCCACTCAATCGTGGTGATGCGCCGCTGGGAACAGCGCGAACGTTCGGAGCGTAACACGCGCCCTGATGGCTGTCAAAGGTCTGATACGATTGTAGTTCCGGTTCTACGATGCTTCGCTTCCTGGGCGTGCGCCATCTGGCGGTGATCGATCAGCTGGAGGTCGAGTTCGAGCCCGGCCTCACCGTGCTCACCGGCGAAACCGGCGCGGGCAAGTCCATTCTCATCGAAGCGATCGACCTGCTCGTCGGCGGCCGCGCCAGCGCCGACCTGGTGCGCACCGGCGAGGAACACGCCGCGATTCAAGCCGTCTTCGATCGCCCGGACGGCCGCGAAGTGATCGTCCGCCGCGAGATTTCCGCCGCCGGACGCAGCCGCGCGTTCATCGACGACGCGCTCGCGACGACGACGGCGCTGAAGGACCTCGGCGAAGGACTCGTCGATCTGCACGGGCAACACGAACATCAGGCGCTGCTCGATCCGGCCGAACACATCGCGCTGCTCGATACGTTTCTCGATCGGCCCGATCAGCTCGCCGACGTCGCCGCGCGCTTCGCGGACTGGCGCGCCGCGCTCGCGGCACTCGATCGCACGCGCCTCGACGACCGCGAGAAGCGCGCCCGGATCGACATGGCGTCGTTCCAGCTGCACGAGATCGACAAGATCGCGCCGCGCGCCGGCGAAGACGAGCAACTGGCGGCCGAGCGCACGGTGCTGGCCAACGCCGACCGCCTCACCCGGCTCTCGACCGAAGCCTACGCGGCGCTGTACGACGGCGAGCATGCGGCGCTGCCGTCACTCGCGACGGTCTGGAAGCGCGTCGCCGACCTGGCGGCGCTGGATCCGCGATTCGCGCCGTATCTCGATCACCGCGACGCCGTGAAGTCGAGCCTCGAAGATCTGGCGTATTTCCTCCGGTCCTATGCCGCGCATCTCGAGGCCTCGCCCGACCGCCTGCAGATCGTCGAAGACCGGCTGGCGTCGCTCGAGCGGCTGACGCGAAAATACGGCCCCTCGCTCACCGACGTCCTCGCGACGCAGCAGCGCCTGAAGGACGAGTTGGCCGCGCTCGGCGCCAGCGAAGAGCATGTGGAGAAACTCGAAACCGACGAACGCGGGGCGCGTGAACGGTTCCTGACCGCCGCGCAGGCAATCGCGGGACTGCGCCGTGCCGCCGCCGCCAAACTCTCGCGCACCCTCGAAGCTGAGCTCGCCGAACTGGCGATGCCGGCCTCCCGCGTTGACGTCCGGGTCCTGCCGCTCGACCGGCCCGAGGACTGGACCGCCCGTGGCAGCGACCGGGTCGAGTTTTTCCTGTCGCCAAATCCGGGAGAGGAATTGCGGCCGCTCGCGCGCATCGCTTCAGGCGGCGAGCTGTCCCGCGTGATGCTGGCGCTCCGGACCCTTGCGGCTCCTGACGCCGACGGCCGGACGCTGGTGTTCGACGAGGTCGATGCCGGCATCGGTGGGGCAGCAGCCGACGCGGTCGGGGCACGGCTGGCGCGGCTGAGCGAGCGCTATCAGGTGCTCTGCATCACGCATCTCGCGCAGATCGCGGCGCGCGCGACCACGCACCTGCACATCGCCAAACACGTCCGCGCCGGCCGCACCGCGACAACGCTCACGTCGCTCGACGTCGCCGGCCGCGAACTCGAGCTGGCTCGCATGATTGCCGGCGCCGAAGTCTCGGCGGAGGTTCGCGCGTCGGCGCGCGCGATGCTGACGTCGCGACAAAGCGAAACAAAAACAAAACTTGCGCAAAACGCCAGCAAATCAGCCGGTGGCCATCCGAAAGGCGAAAGCGAAAGTGTCGCCCGGGCGAAGGCGAAAGGACGCCGCCGTGGCGCGTAAGTATCTCGTCGAGACCTTCGGCTGTCAGATGAACTACCACGACTCCGAGCGCATTGCCGGGCTGCTCGAAGCGCAGGGCTACGAGCACACCGCGAACGAGCGCGACGCCGATCTGGTCGTCATCAACACATGCAGCGTCCGTGAACGCGCCGAAGACAAGCTCTACACCCGGCTCGGAGAAATCCGCGAGATGGCGGCGGAGACCGGGCGCACGCCATTGGTCGCCGTCGCTGGCTGCGTCGCGCAGCAGGAGGGGGAGCGGCTCCTCAAGCGCGACAAGTCCATCGACGTCGTCATCGGCACGCAGAGCCTGAAGGAGCTGCCCCGCCTGGTTCAGGAAGCGGCAGAGGTCCGCAAGCCGCGCGTTGACACGCACCCGCACGACGACGTCTCGTTCCCGCTGGGTGTGGCGCGGCCGTCGGATGCGGTTCGGGCCTGGGTGACGATCATCGAAGGGTGCAACGAATTCTGCGCCTTCTGCGTTGTCCCGTACACCCGCGGCCACGAGCGCATGCGACCGGTGCGGGACATCCTCGCCGAGGTCAAACAGGCCGCCGACAGCGGCCGGCAGGAAGTGCAGCTACTCGGGCAGATCGTCAATCACTACCAGGCGCCGGACGATCCTGGCTGCGATTTCGCTGAGCTGTTGACGCGGACCGCGGCAGTGCCGGGCATCGCCCGCGTCCGGTTCGCGAGCCCGCACCCGAGACACGTGAACGATCGGCTGATCGCCGTCCTGCGCGACGTCCCCCAGATCTGCAAGCATCTCCACATGCCGGTGCAGTCAGGATCGAACCGCATCCTGAAAGCGATGCGGCGGCGCTACACGCGGGAGAGCTACCTCGATCTCGTCGACCGTCTCCGGCAGGAAGTCCCTGGAGTGGCGCTGTCGACCGACATGATCGTCGGCTTCCCGGGCGAAACAGCGGAGGACTTCGACGAGACGCTCGACCTGGTCCGCCGGGCGCGCTATCACTCGATGTACTCGTTCAAGTACTCGCCGCGGCCGAACACGCTGGCAATCAAGCGGATGGCTGACGACGTCCCGGAGATCGAGAAGACCCGGCGGATTCTGGCGCTCCAGGCGCTGCAGCAAGCGGCGCAGACGGCGCACTTCGAGGCGGCTGTCGGCACGGTCGAAGACATTCTGGTGGACGGCGCGTCGAGACGGCGCGACCATGAAGTGGCGGGCCGCACCAGCGGCAACACCGTCGTGAACTTCCCCGGACCGGCCGACTGGATCGGCAGGATCATCCCGGTACGGATCACCGCGGCCGGACCTAACAGTCTGCGAGGGGAGCCATGCTTGTCGAGATGAGCATCAAAGGCCTGATGGTCGACCCGGTCACCAACATGCCGATAGTCATTCTCCGCGACGAAGACGGGCAGCGCGCCTTGCCGATCTGGGTTGGGCCGGTTGAAGCCAACGCGATCGCGCTGCAAATCGAGAACGTCGCGCCGCCGCGGCCGATGACCCACGATCTGCTCCGCAACCTGCTCCACGAACTCGGCGCGCAGCTGGTTCGCGTCGTGATCGCCGACCTGCGCGAGAGCACGTTCTACGCGTATCTCGAGCTTCGCCGCGGCGAGGAGACGCTGTTCGTCGACGCGCGCCCGAGCGATGCGCTGGCATTGTCGCTGCGGACCAAAGCGCCGATCTTCGTCGACAATCTGGTGCTCGAATCGGCCAAATCGGTGGACGTTTCCTCGGATCAGGTCGATCGGGAACGGCTGCAGCGGTGGCTCGAAAGCTTGGATCCGGACGATTTAGGCTACAAGATGTAGTGCTTTTGATTGACAGGCCCCAAGCGGGTTCCTAGAATGGGCGGACGCCTGACGAAACTGTCAATCGCCCAATGGTCATATCAATCGCCAACCAGAAAGGCGGCGTTGGCAAAACAACCACCGCCATCAACCTTGCGGCGGCGTTCGCTCTCCGAAAGAAACGCACCCTCCTGATTGACCTCGACCCACAGGCCAACAGCACGATGTCGTATCTCGACATCATGCAGGTCGAGAAGTCGATGTACGACGTGTTCGTCGATCCGCAGCTGGCGCTGGCGGACGTCATAAAGCCCTCGAATCAACCGAACCTCTGGGTCGCGCCGTCGCGGATCGCGCTGGCGAAGCTCGAGGCGCGGTTAGTGGGCGAGTTGGATGCGCATTTCAAGCTGAAGGATCGGCTCGCGGCGGTCGCGGCCGACTACGACGCCGTTGTCATCGACTGCCCGCCGGCGCTGGGGCTGCTGACCGTCAACGCGCTGGTAGCCTCGAGCCACCTGCTGATTCCGATTCAGTCGTCGTACTTTGCCCTGGAAGGCACGGACGACCTGCTCGAGACGATCGAGAAGGTCCGCGCCCGCGCCAACCCCACGCTGAAGATCCTCGGCGTCGTCATCACCATGCACGACAAGCGGACGGCGCTGGCGCGGGACATCCGGACGCAGATCGACAAGGTGTTCGGCAAGAAGGTCTTCCGGACGGTGATTACGAAGAGCGTGCGCCTGGAAGAGAGCCCGGCGTACAAGGAGTCCATCTTCAAGTTCGCTCCGGATTCGTCGGGCGCCACCGAGTATTACCGGCTCTGCGAGGAGGTCATGGATCGTGTCTAAGCGCGGGCTGCCGATTTCGTTGAAGATGCGCCACGACGAGCACTACGTCGATGCGCTGGCCAATTCTGCGGGGACGCCGATTGGGCGGCTGGTGCCGATCGATCGCATCGACCCCAATCCTGAACAGCCTCGCCAGGTCATGGGCGACCTGTCGGAGCTGATGGCCTCGATCAGCGAGAAGGGGATTATCGAACCGCTGGTCGTGCGACAGCGCGGCAGCCGGTTCCAGATCATTGCTGGTGAGCGCCGGTATCAAGCCGCTGTCCGGATCGGTCTGCGGGAATTGCCGGTGGTCATTCGCGAGGTCGACGACACCGAGATTATCGAGGTCGCGCTCGTCGAGAACATTCAACGCAAGGACTTGGGTCCGTTCGAGGAGGCCGAGGCGATGTCCAGCCTGGCCGAGAAGTGCGGCTATACGCACGAGGACCTCGCCAAGCGGCTCGGGAAGTCCAGGACGACGATTACGGAGTCGATGGCGCTGGCGTCGATGCCGGATGAGGTCCGAAATCTATGTCGGCTGGCCGACATTTCCTCTAAGTCGCTGCTTCTACAGGTAGTTAGACAGCAAACCCCGCAGAAAATGATCGCCTTCATCGAGCAACTGACCCGCGACGGTCATACCGGCCCGACGCGCGAACAGGCGCGCAAGGTCGCGGCCAAGCCCCAGGTGGGCCGACCGAAGGCCTTCGTCTTTCAATACAAGGCGCCGACAAAGAACTTCAACCTGAAGCTGCAGTTCCGCAAGAGCGAGGTCGACCGCACCGAGGTCATCGCGGCGCTCGAGGGCATCATCGCGGAGCTGCGCAAGCAGACGACGTAGACGCCGGTTCCGGGTTCCGGCGGGTTCCGGGTTCCGGGTTCGTTCTCAGCCTGGCCGCCTCGGGCGTACGCGTGCGACCGTCGTCGGCACCCTAAGGCATCGACCACGGCGGGCCTTGGCGCAAAAGCCTTGGCGCGCTTGCCGCGGCTGAGATGCATACCCATGCGACGCCCCGGATGAGGCGGAGACGAAAGCGAAGCCGCGTGGCGTCTGCCAGTAAACGATCAGGCGCAACGGGGCGAGCGACAGACATCGGCGAGGAGGCGACGCCGAAGCGGCCGCAGTCCGCAAGGCTCCGAATCCAGGAACCCGGAACAAGGCCGGAACCCCGGAACCCTACAGGGTTTAGTCAACATAACACGTCTTATCAGACGTTACTGAAAACCCTAAAACAAGGGCCCTGTGGACGCTTTGCGGACGCCGGCCGATACCCTCACCGGACGGCCAAACCCGCCATGCTATCGTCTCGATTACGGTGCTGAAAACGCTGGACCGCTACGTGATTCGTGAGGCCCTCACGCCGTTTCTCCTGGCGTTGGGCGTGTTCACGTTTCTCCTGGCGATCAACCCGATGCTCAATCAGGCCAAGGACCTGCTGTCGAAAGGCGTCGACCTGCCGACCGTCGGGTTCCTGATGTTGACGCTGCTGCCGCAGGCGCTCGGCGTCACCATCCCGATGGCGTTCATGGCCGGGTTGCTCATGGCACTCGGCAGGCTGTCCGGAGACCGCGAGGCCGTCGCCCTCCTGGCCTGTGGCGTCAGCCCCGTCCGCGTCCTCCGACCGGTCATGCTCATGGCGGCCGTCGTGGCGGGCATCAACTTCTACATGCTCGCGGAGGTCGTGCCGGACGCCAACCAGCGCTTCCGCGTCGAGACCTTCAACCTCCTGGTCAAGAAGAGCGAAAGTGATATCAAGCCCGGGCTGTTCTATGAGGGCTTCCCGAAGAAGGTCCTGTTCGTCCGCGAGGCCAGGCCCGGCGGCGGATGGCAAGGCGTGATGCTGGCCGACACCAGCGAGCCCGGCCGGCCGGTCGTCACCCTCGCGGAGTCCGGCTACCTGCGCGTCGATCCCAGGCGTCAGGAAGTCGCGATTGTGCTGCCGGGTGAGTCGATTCGTTATCTCCCCGGCGACGAAGCCGGCGTCTACGACACCGCCCGGGCCCGCGACCTGACCATCGCGATCCCGGCCGACACCATCTTCGGCGACGGCAACATCCTGGTCACCCGCGGCACCGCCGAGAAGAAGATTCCCGACCTGCTGAAGACCGAAGCGGAGATGCGCGCGCAGGGGCTCCCGGTGCATCGCGAGATCATGCAGCGCCATCAGATGTTCTCGTTTCCGGTCGCCTGCCTCGTCTTCGCGCTGCTGGCGGTCTCGCTCGGCATGCACACGCGCAAGGAAGGCAAGATGGGCGGGTTCACGCTCGGACTCGCCGTCATCCTCGTCTACTACGCGGTCATGGCCATCTTCGAAGCCCGCGCCAAGAGCCACGACTTCCCTGCCGAATACGCGCGCTGGGCGCCGAACGTCGTCCTCGGGCTGGTCGGTCTCGCGGCGCTCTGGTGGCGGATGAAATCCGGCGGCAGCCATGTGTCGATTCGCGTGCCCGCGGTGCTGCGCACGCCGCCGTGGCGATACGCCCGCGCCCGGGTCCAGCCCGTCGCCGCGGCCGAATCATCCGGACGCGTCGTCGTGGTGATCAAGATCCCGGATATCTACCTGCCCAAACTGCGCGTGCTCGACGTCTACGTCGCGATGCGCTTCGTCCGCGTCATCCTGCTCGCCTCGCTCGGCCTGCTCGCGATCTACTACGTCGGCGCCTTCATCGACCGCTCGCAGTACCTCTTCAAGGGCTCAGCCGACTGGTGGACGATGTTCGCGTTCTTCTACTACTCGACGCCGCAGTTTTTCATCTTCCTGTTTCCGATGGCGACGCTGATCGCCGTCCTGGCGACGATCGGCGGGCTGACCAAATCCGGCGAACTCGTGGTCATGCGGGCGTGCGGCATCAGCCTCTACCGCGCCGCGGCGCCGCTGGTCGTGCTGTCGCTGCTCACCGGCGCCGGCATGTTCCTGCTCAACGATCGCGTCCTGGCGCACAGCAACCGCAAGGCCGAGTCGCTCGAGGACAAGATCAAGGGGCGCCAGCCCCACACCGTCAATCAGATCGCCAACGCGAACTGGTCGATCGACTCGAACGACGGCCGCATCTACTACTACGACATCTTCGACACCCAGCGGAAGACGATGCACCTGGTGTCGGTCTTCGGAACCTCGACGCGGCCGTTCCGGTTGACCAGTCACTTGCGCGCCGAGCGCGTCCAGTGGCGGGAAGGGCGCTGGCTCGCCGTCAACGGCTGGGAGCAGACCTTCCCCACCGCCGAACGCGCGACCCGCGAGAGTTTCGCCCGCAAGTTCGTCAAACTGCCGGATCCCGAGCTGCTCGCGGGGATGCACTCGACTGAGGCCGACCTGATGACGTCGGGCGAGCTGCGGCAGCACATCGCCAAGTTGTCGCAAAGCGGCTTCAGCCTCGCCGAATCAAAAGTGATGCTCTACTCGCGGCTGGCCTTCTCCGTCGTCACGCTGGTGATGACCTTGATTGCGATCCCGTTGGGCGTCACCACTGGCCGCCGCGGCGCGCTCTACGGCATCGGCCTCGCGATCATGCTCGCGGCCAGCTACTGGCTCCTGACCACGATCTTCGCGGCGGTCGGCCAGGCGGATTTGCTGCCGCCGTGGCTGGCGGCGTGGGCGACGAATTTCCTGTTCATCGCCGCCGCCGGTTACATGGTGATGACCGTCCGCACCTGACGGCGCGGCGCTATTGCACTTTCCGGAAGGCCAGGCGTGAAATCCAGAACGTCCCGGTCGTCGCGGGCGGAGTGTTGAGCGTATCGACGACGAACAACATGCTCTGCAGCGGCGCGGCGACCGGCCGCTGCGAGGTCTGGAGATCCGCCGGCTCGAGTTCACTGAGCGGCACGCTGATCCGTCGCGGTGAGGGATCGACGTAGACCGATCGGATCCATCGCGCGCTCCGGCCGCTGCGCAACCTGACCTGCACCGAGAGGCGCATCGGCTTGTCGGCGCGGGCGGTGAACTCGATCCGATCGACACTGTCGTGAAGCAGTTCCCGCGACGCCGCGGAAATGTACTGGCCGGCAGGCGCACCCGGTGCCAGCGCGTAGCCGACCTTCAGCTCGGCGTCGCCGCCGGTGCCGACGTTGGAAATTGTGGCGCGGCTCAGCCCATCTCCCTCCGGGCGCCAGTCAGCGGCGGCCAGCGTGAACGGCAACAACACTTCAGGCCCTGATCCTTCAGGCGGATCGACGTCACCCCGCGGCGCCTCGATCACAATCGGATTGGACGCCAGCCACGGCGCCGGACCGGCGGGGTGAAACGCCTCGATGCGATACACGCCGGCCTCGAGCGGCCCGCGATGTTGAACGCTGCCCTGCCCGGTCGCCACGATCTTGCCGTCGCGCAACAGCACGACGCGTGCTGCTGGAAACTCGGGCACCATGGCGTTCCACTCGGCGCGCTCACTCGAAGCCGGCAGGCGATCGCCGGCATGCGACGGCCCGGCCGCCGTGGTCACGAAGAACGTCAGCGTCGCCGGCGCGGCGTAGGCGGCGATCACCGAGAACGACCGGCCGCGCGTCAGTCCGTCGAGCACGCTCGCGGCGTCGGCGGCCGGATCTCCGGTCAGCGGCGCGTTCAAAGACACCGCCTGCACGACGGCGCGGAACATCGTTTCGTAACTCGGCAGCGGCAACCACGTCGAGCGGCGCGGTTCCTGACTCTCCCACAGCCCGCGGGCGTGGGCGTCGACGGCCGCGACACCAAACTCCGCATGCGCGCGGGCATCGCGATCCCAGCGGCGCAGCGATCGATCCGGCCGGGCGAACAGCGACGCCACTGCGGCCGCCGGCCGCACCGCCGACCGGACGGCTGCCCCCATCAACCGCGTGTAGGTCTCGTCCCGCCACTCTGCATCGGCGTTGAGCCACTCGATGCCGTCGGCCTCCGCCCCCGGATCCTGCCAGGCGAACTCCTGCCTCGGCGAGTCGGGATGCGCGAGCACGACTTTCCCGCCGAGCCGGTGCACGTCCTCGATGACGTCGCGCGCTTCGCCGG
Source organism: Vicinamibacterales bacterium (assembly GCA_036274055.1). Classification (GTDB taxonomy): domain Bacteria; phylum Acidobacteriota; class Vicinamibacteria; order Vicinamibacterales; family SCN-69-37; genus DASUGM01. The sequence goes on from DASUGM010000304.1 coordinate 53,067, forward strand.
CCAGCGGGTATGGCGACGATGCGGCGATGCCGAGCGCGACGAGGTGTCCCGCGGCGGTGTTGATCTCGACGGCGTCGATGACGAGCACGCCGTGGCGATACGTCGGTGGATCGGGCGGCCGAGTGGCATCGCCGTGATCGGTGATGATCACGAACGCCAAACCGGCGCGGCGCGCGGCGTCGGCAATCGCATCGACCGTGCCGGTGCCGTCAGAGCGCGAGGAGTGAATGTGGTACGCCCCGGCGGCGACGAGTGCCGGCCACTGCGGCGCCAGTTGCTGCGGCGCCGGCGGCAGCGTCAGTCCCGTGTACACGCCGACGGCGGCCACGAGGGCCGCCGTCGTGAGAATCAACGTGCGCAGGACCAGACGCACGGGCCGGCGCGCTTACTTGGCGTCCGCCTTGAGGGCCGCGGCCTTGTCGGTGCGCTCCCAGGTGAACTCGGGCTCGGTGCGCCCGAAGTGGCCGAACGCCGCGGTTTTGCGGTAAATCGGCTTGCGCAGGTCGAGGCTCTCGATGATGCCCTTCGGCGTCAGTTTGAAATGGGCCCGGACGAGATCGGTCAACTTCTGATCCGAAACCGTGCCGGTGCCCTGGGTATCGATCAGCACGGAAACCGGATCGGCAACGCCGATCGCGTACGCCAACTGCACCATCGCGCGTTCCGCGAGTCCAGCGGCGACGACGTTTTTCGCGATGTAGCGCGCCATGTAACAGGCGCTGCGGTCGACCTTGGTGGGATCTTTGCCGGAGAACGCGCCGCCGCCGTGGGGCGCATAACCGCCGTAGGTGTCGACGATGATCTTGCGGCCGGTGACGCCGGCGTCCCCGTGCGGGCCGCCGACGACGAAGCGTCCGGTCGGGTTGACGTAGACCTTCGTGTCCTTGTCGATCATCGCGGCCGGAATCACGTCCTTGATGACCGACGCGGTCAGGTCGTCCTTGATGTGCTTCTGATCGACCTTCTCGCTGTGCTGCGTCGACAACACGATGGCGTCGATGCGCACCGGCTTGTCGCCGTCGTATTCGACGGTGACCTGCGACTTGCCGTCCGGACGCAGGTAATCGACCTTGCCGCTCTTGCGGCGCTCCGACATCCCGCGCACGAGCTTGTGGGCGAGCATGATCGGCAGCGGCATCAGCTCTTCGGTCTCGCGGCACGCGAAGCCGAACATCAGGCCCTGATCGCCGGCGCCGCCGGTGTCCACGCCCTGGCCGATGTCCCGCGACTGCTCATGAATGGCCGACAGCACTGCGCAGGTTTCGTAGTCGAACCCGTATTTCGCGCGGGTGTAGCCGACGTCCTTGATCGCCGTGCGGACGATGTGCTGCACGTCGATCGTCGCGTTGGTCGTGATCTCGCCGGCGACGACGGCGAGGCCGGTCGTGACCAGCGTTTCGCAGGCAACGCGGCCGATCGGGTCCTGCGCGATGATCGCGTCGAGAACGCCGTCGGAAATCTGGTCAGCAATCTTGTCGGGATGGCCTTCGGTAACGGACTCGGAGGTAAAAAGGTGGCGGCCAGTGCGGCCCATGGAGCTACTCCTCGGAAACCGGCGCTCGGACTACCCACAGCGCGAGCTCGGCCTCACGGTAAACAGCTAACGGTACCAGACAGGCCGGAACGGGTCAATCACGCGCGGGGGTGGAACGCGTCATACACCTGCCGCAGCCGGGCTTCGAGCACGTGGGTGTAAATCTGCGTCGTCGAGAGATCGGCGTGGCCGAGCATGGTCTGAATCGCTCGCAGATCGGCGCCGCGTTCGAGCAGATGCGTCGCGAACGAATGCCGGAGGACGTGCGGGCTGAGGTGCGCGCGCACGCCGGCCCTGCGGCCGTGCGCCTTCAGGATCTTCCAGAATCCGCTGCGGGAAAGCCGCGCGCCGCCGCGCGCGTTGACGAACAGCCAGACGCTGTCGCGCTTCTTGACCAGCGCCGGCCGCGCCTGTGCCAGATACCGCTGCACCCATTCGGCGGCGACATCGCCGAGCGGGACGATTCGCTGCTTGCCGCCCTTGCCCTGACACTGCACATAGCCCTGATCGCTCCGCACGTCCGTGATCCGCAGCCCGACCAGCTCCGAGACGCGGAGGCCGGTCGCGTAGAGCACCTCGATCAGCGCGCGGTCGCGCAATCCGGCCGGTGCCGCGACATCCGGCGCGGTGAGTAGCGCGTCCACCTGTTCAATCGAGAGGAAGTGCGGCAACGCCGCGAAGGTGCGCGGCGCATGCAGGTCGTCGGCGGGATTGCGATCGACGCGGCCTGACAGCCGCAGGAACTTGAAAAAACTGCGGACGCAGGCCACCAGACGCGCGGTCGATGTCGGCGAGAGTCCCCCGGCCATCGACTCGCGGACAAAATCCTCGAGTTCGGCGCGCGACAGCGCTTCGATGGTTCGGCCATGGTCGGCGCAGAATGCCGCGAGCCGGGCCAGATCGCGCCGATAGGCCTCGAGCGTGTTCGCCGCCATGCGCCGCTCGACCTCCAGATGGCGCAGAAAGGCGACGACCGCAGCCGGCACGCGCGACGGCGTCGTCATCGTTCGCCATTATCGGCGGAACCGGCGCCACACTTCTGTGGTTTGCAGTCGGCTGCGGACGCGAGTACTCTGAGATGTTCGCGCGGGTAAACGACCAGATGCCATATCACTCGAAATGGCAGGATCTTCCGACCGAAGCCATTAACGCCGACACGCTCGGCATCGACCGGATGCCGATCCTGGAGATCGTCGATCTCCTGGGCCAGGAAGACAAACGGGTCGTGTCAGCGGTCCACAAAGAGCGCGAGCGCATCGCGCATGGCGTCGAGATCATCGTCTCGACGCTCCGCAAGGGCGGGCGGGTCTTCCTCGCCGGCGCCGGCACGTCCGGACGCCTCGGCGTCGTCGAAGCGGCGGAGATGCCGCCGACCTTCGGGACCTCGCCCAAACTCGTACAGGCGATCATGGCCGGCGGCCAGGAAGCGGTGTTTCGCGCCCGCGAAGGCGTCGAAGACAACTTCGAAGAAGGCCGGCGCAGCATGGCGCGGTTGCGCGTCTCCCGGCGAGACGTCGTCATTGGCGTCTCGGCAAGCGGCCTGACGCCTTTCGTGCGCGGGGCGCTCACTGCGGCCCGCACCAAAGGGGCGCGCATCATCTTCGTCACGTGCTGGCCGGGCACCGAGTTGCAGAATTTCGTCGATCTGATCATCGCGCCGTCGGTTGGCCCGGAGGTGATTGCCGGGTCGACGCGGTTGAAAGCCGGCACCGCCACCAAGATGGTGCTGAACATGCTGACGACGATCGCGATGGTCCGGGTCGGCAAGACCTACGGCAACCTGATGGTCGACGTGAAGACGGGATCGGAGAAGCTGAAAGACCGCGCCCTCCGCATCGTCGTGGTCGTCACCGGCGCCACGCCGGAAGAGGCTGCCGATCTGCTGAAGCGCGCCAAGTGGAACGTCAAAGCGGCGATCGTGATGAAGAAGGCGGATGTGTCCTATGCCACCGCGCTGCGCAAACTCAAAAGCGCGCACGACTTCATGCGCGAAGCGCTGGGCGAAGATCTCGAGCCGCGCCTGCGCAAGCTGCTCAAGCCGACTGCCGAATAAAAATCGACAGCACCATGAAGGACCTCTGAAGGATTCTGGAGGAACGTCAAGGTGATTTTGGCTCTTAAGGCCCAGATCCCCTTCACGCTCCTCCAAAATCCTACAGAGATCCTTCACGGTGCTGTCGATCGTTTAGCGTCGCTTCGCCAGCTTCCCCGCCGCCGCGCGATCGAGCACGACCAACACATTCGGATGCGCCTGTAACAGCGACGCCGGGATGCGCGTGGTGATCGGACCGCGGAGCGCGCCGGCGACAATCGAGGCCTTGTGCGCGCCGGTGGCCAGCAGAAGCACCGTCCGCGCGCGCAGAATCGAGCCGATGCCCATCGACAGCGCGTGCGTCGGCACGCGCCGCCAGTTGCCTCCGAACGCGCGGGCATTGGCGCGGCGCGACGCCTCAGTCAGCCGGACGCGGTGGCTCCCCGTCACGAGCGCGGACGCCGGCTCGTTGAAGCCGATGTGCCCGTTGCCGCCGATGCCGACGACGGCAATGGTCAGGCCGCCGACGGCGGCCAGCGCGGCGTCGAAGCGCGCGATCTCGCGGCGCCAGTCCTTACGCCGTCCGTTGAACAAGTGCATCCGCTCGGGCGGGAGATTGATCGCGTCGAACAGGTGCGCGCGCATGTAGGCGTGATAGCTGCCCGGATCGCCGGGCGCAAGGCCGACGAACTCGTCGAGATTGAACGTCGTGGCGCGGGCGAAGTCGGCGCGCCCCTGCCGGTGCAACTCGACGAGCGCGCGATACATCGGAATCGGCGTCCGACCGGTCGGCAACCCGATGACGAGTTCGGGATCGACCTGGAGCGCGTCGGCGATGCAGGTCGCGACGGTCACGGCGGCCGCGGCGGCGTCGGGCAGAATCGCGATCCGAGTCATGCGTGGGAATCGATGTACGCCGGCACCGCGTGATCGCCGTTGGCGAGCCGCCGCGCGAGACGGACCGCGCCGCTGGCCGGCTCGGCGTCGAGGTGATGGATGCTCACGCCGGGCGCCGCCGCGCGCAGACGGCCGACGAGCAGGTCGGCCAATCTCGGCGCTGCTTTGAACGTGCCGCCGGCCAGCAGGACCGTCGGACTCTCCAGCGACAATCGGCGGGCGACTGACATCGCCGCCGCCGCCAACTCGGCAGCGGCGACGTCGAGAATCTGCTGCGCGATTGGATCGCCTTGATCGAACGCGGTCTGCAAATACCGGGCGAGCGAGGCAATCGTCGACGGCCGCGTCCCCCCTTCGTAGATTTCGCGGACCAGATCGGCGGGCCGGCCGATCGAAAAGTGCGCCAGCAGCAGTGGCGTAAGCGCCGTTGGTGAACCGCGGCGATCGTCGGCGCGGACGACGGCGCGCAGCGCCTGCCGTCCCAGCCAGTACCCGCTGCCCTCATCGCCGAGCACGTAGCCCCAGCCGCCGGCGCGCGCCGCTTGTTCCCCGGCGTTGCGTCCGTAGGCAATCGAGCCGGTGCCGGCAATGACGACGATGCCTGGAGCCCCCGGCAGCCCCGCCTCCAGCGCGATCAGCGCGTCGTTGACGATCAGCAGCCGGGCGCGCTCGCCGATGCGCCCGAGAATTTCCCGGATCGTCGCCGCGTCGCGCGGGCGATCGACGCCCGCCATGCCCAGGCAGATGACGCCTGGCCGCTCGCCGCGCTGACTGACCACCTCGTCGATCAGCGCGTGGAGCACCTTTTCGACTTCGAGTTCGCCGAGCGTCTGCAAGTGCGCCGCCGGGCCCCGCGCCTCGGCGATGATCTGTCCCGAGTCATCGGCGAGCTGACAAACGGTCTTCGACCCGCCGGCATCGACGCCCAAGACGTGCATCGCCGCTGATGGTAGTTGGTCGCCGCCTCAAAAGTGAAGATTCTCTCGTTGACGCCCGATAGAGTGACTGAGTACTCTTGAGAGTTCGCATGCGCCGTTCGGCACCTTTCATTCACTCCCTTCTGGTTTTCGCCGCAGTTCTCGGGGCGTTCCGGCCGGCCGCGCCGGCGGTCAGCGCGATGGCGCAGGCCGCCCCGGCGGTCGACGTCCGCGGAATGTGGGTGCTGCGTACGTCGCTGACGTCTCCGGCCTCGATCGCCGCGATGGTCAGCGCCGCAAAAGCCGCGGGGATGAACACGCTGCTGGTCCAGGTCCGCGGCCGCGGCGAAGCCTTCTACAAGAGCGACATCGAGCCGCGCGCCACCGAGCTGGCCAGGCAGCCGGAGAGTTTCGACCCACTGCAGACCACGCTGGACCTGGCGCATCAGGCCGGCCTTCGCGTCCACGCCTGGGTCAACGTCAACCTCGTGTCGAGCGCCACCGTCCTGCCGCGTTCACGCGATCATGTCGCGCACCGCCACCCGGAATGGCTGATGACGCCGCGCGCGCTGGCCGACGCGCTGCGCAAGATCGGACCGCAGTCGCCGGCCTACGTCGGGACGCTGTCACGCTGGGTGCGTACCAACGTCGAGTCCACCGAAGGACTGTACTTGTCGCCAATCACGCCAGCGGCGCAGACGTATTCGGTATCCGTGATTCGCGAGCTGCTCGATCGCTATGACGTCGATGGCCTGCATCTCGACTACATCCGCTACCCCAACGCCGAATTCGATTTCAGCGCCGCGGCCATCGCGCAGTTTCGCGCCGCCGAGTTGCCCGCGGTTCCGGCGGCGGAACGCGAGCGGCTGGATCGCGCCGCGGCCGGTGACGCCGCGGCCTGGCCGCGCGCCTTTCCCGATGCCTACGCGGCGTTTCGCGTCGAGCGGCTGACCGCGCTGGTCGCCCGCATCAACACCGAAGCCCGCGCGGCGCGTCCGGCGCTGACGATCTCGGCGGCGGTCGTCCCTGACGCGACCGAGGC